>JBBSBE010000281.1:0-1506 GCA_038251625.1 Rhodobacterales bacterium | reverse complement strand
GTCAGGCGGCAGTAGAATTCCGAGGCGCGGTTCATCACGAAGGCCAGCGCGGGCTGGGGGCCATCCGGCCCCTTCACGGTGATCCAGCGGGGCATGTTGGTCACGGGCTTCACGGTGAATTCGCGGCGGAAGAGTTTGTCGAGTTGCGCGGACAGGTCCGCCTCGGGCAGCCGGTAAAGGACGCCCTTGCACTGGCCGCCCCGGTCCAGCGCCATCATCAGGCCCGGCGCCTCTGGCGTGCCGCGATAGCGTTTCTGGCGCAGGCAGAACGAGCGGTGCCATCCGTGGGCGGTGCCCGGCGCCTCGGCCTCATGCGGCACCTCGGGTTTCCAGATCAGCGAGCCGAAGGCGAAAAGCCAGGTGGGGCGGTCGGGCGCCGGGTGGATGGCGAGGATACGCTCCACCCATTCCGCATAGTCGGCGTCGGTCTGCTGGTCCACGCCCGGGGCGGGGCCTGCGTCGGGTATGTCGCGGTGGATGCGGGCGATGTGGGCGCGGGTGAGGGTGGGTTTTCGCATGGGGCCACCTGACGTTGTGGTGTCAATCGTCGCCTCATCGGCCCGGGCAGTCAATGGCTGGCACCAGGGCTTACGGCGCGGCGAAGTCGGAAAGGTCTGCCGAAAGGATGGCCTCGAAGATCCGGGTTACCAACTGCGGGTCGGCGGTGCAGGGACGCGCGCCCGGCAAGACCACACGCAGGATCAGGTGGCCATCCACCACCGCTTCGATCCCGGTTCCGTCCACCCGCTCTTGCCCGACAAATCGCGGGGTGTTGCGCCGCCGGTAGGCGGAGGCAACGGCGCCGTCGGTGCCGCCGGGGCGTCCCCAGCGCTGGCCCGTGGTGCGCGCTTCGTAAAGGGCCTGCGGCCCTGCGGACATCTCGACGATTAATGCACACTCCCCGACGGTCAGTCGGACGTGCGCCGAAGGCGCGAAGGCGAGGACCATGGTGGTGGGCAATGGCAGGCCCGGCGAAGCCGGTACCACGACGTGGCGCACGGCCCCCGGCGGCGTCGGGATCAGATCGGCCATCCGGTGCGATTGCGCGTCAAGGCCTGCGGTCAGCCGCGCGACGGCAGCCGTTGAAACCTGCATCGCGGCCTCGACCGGGGCGGGATCGCGCAAGGCGAAGGCATTTGCGAAGGCGTCGATGGCGGCGGGGCCCGATGCGATGGCGGCTTCGGTGTTCTGACCCTGCGCGAGAAGGAAGAGGCCGCTCGACATACAGCCTTCCAGATCGACGCCCGTGCGCAGGATGTGCCAGTGGCTGGTGTCGAAAAAGCGGAACAGCGCAGGCTTGATACGGCCATCCTTGATCCCCTGCGCGGTGCCCGCGATGTGCTGGCAGGTCACGGCGGCGGTGGTGACGTCCACCCCGAGGGTGAGGACGAGCGTCTGGGTGGTGTGGGAGCAGGTTCGTTGCACAAGGGGAATGGCCGCGTCCGGGGAGGGGCGTGCGCCGTCAGGGATTTGCAAGGGCGCACAGGTCCAGCCCGGCGCGTCGGG
>JBBSBE010000280.1:0-1520 GCA_038251625.1 Rhodobacterales bacterium | reverse complement strand
TCGACGCCAAGATCCGCCGCCAGAGCCTTGACCCCGAAGACCTGATCCTCGCCCATGTCGGTGGCATGGATACCTGCGCCCGCGCGCTGAAATCCGCCGCCGCGATGCTGGCCGATGGCCGGCTGGAAGCGGCCCGCGCCGACCGCTACGCCGGATGGCAATCGCCCGCCGCGCAGGCCATGCTGAAGGGCACGCTCGATCAGGCCGCCGCTCGCGTCACCGCCGAAGGGCTGGAACCGCAGCCCCGCTCGGGCCGTCAGGAGCGCCTCGAAAACCTCGTCAACCGCTTCGTCTGACCGGGGCAAAGGGCCGCACCGTCCTGCGCGATACAGAAGTGTCATGCGGCGTTGATACGTCAGCCTTGCGCCAGTTGAGGGCGCTGACAATCAGGACATACCGCCATGCGCACCACACGTGCTCTGGCCCTGGCTGCTGCGGCAGCCGGGCTTTTCACCGTTTCCGCCGCATCCGCGCAAGAAACCTATTCCTTCGCACTCTGGGGCGACATGCCCTACGCGAAGGCCGATGATGCCCCGGCCATCCCCGCCCTTCTGGAAGACATGAACGCGGCTGACCTCGCCTTTTCGCTCTATGATGGCGATATCAAGGATGGCAGCTCGCAATGCACCGATGACGTCTACGAGTCCGCGCTCTCCATGTTCAACACGCTGACCGCCCCCGCGATCTATGTCCCCGGCGACAACGAATGGACCGATTGCCACCGCACCAACAACGGCGGTTACGACAACCTCGAACGCCTTGCCCATGTGCGCAAGGTGATGTTCCCGTCCGCCACCGGCACCCTCGGCAAGACCCAGATGAAGGTCGCACGGCAGGACGGCTACATCGAGAACGTCCGCTTCTCGAAGGGCGGCGCAATGTTCGTGGGCCTCAACGTCCCCGGCTCGAACAATAACAAGGTCAGCGACGACGAAAGCTGCACCAAGAAATCTGCCCGCACCCTCGACCAGTGCGCCGCCGACAACGCCGAGTATGAGGCCCGCGACAAGGCCAACATTGCATGGATGACCGCCGCCTTCGACGCCGCAAAGGCCGCCGGCGACAAGGGCGTGATGATCGTGATCCAGGGCGACCCCGGCTTTGACGTACCCGAGACGGAAGAGGTTGATGAAAGCCGTTTGCCCGGCAAGGAAGGCTACGCCGCCTTCCTCGACGCCCTGATCGCCCAGACCGAAGCCTATGATGGCCAGGTCGTCCTCGTCCACGGCGATACGCACTTCTTCAAGATCGACAAGCCGCTGCCCGATGCCTTCCACATGCTGGCCAATTTCACCCGCGTGCAGACCTTCGGCTCGCCCAACATCCAGTGGATCAAGGTCGGCGTGGATGCCGCCAGCCGCGATGTCTTTACCTTCCGTCCGATGGTGGTGGCGGCGAACGCGAAGAAAAGCCTGTCGAAATGACCTCCTGCGCCCGGCCCCCGCTTCGGGCCGGGCGCACCTTGCCACCGCTGCCCCATCGCGCGACAACGTACCAACCGCGAAGGAGGCACCCATGCC
>JBBSBE010000279.1:0-1567 GCA_038251625.1 Rhodobacterales bacterium | reverse complement strand
TTGGTCATGATCTGCATGTGCGCCTTTTGTGCGACCAAGAAAAGGGGAGGGTGACGCCACGTCGCAGGTTTTTCGCACGGTCCGCGACGGAAATCGGCGCGGGGGCCGTTTCACCCCCGTCGCTGGCACTTCAGCGACTAGCATTACAGTTGCATTTTTGATTTGATGTGTGCTTGTTGAGCTGCTGCCTGATGAGCGCGTCGCCAGAGCGACCATGCTATGACATGGGCGGGAAGAATTTGTTGCCGTGCGAGGCGGGTGGCGATGCGGCGGATTTCCTGCATTGACCAGCGGATCAGTTTGCGGTCTTGCCCCTTGCCGACCGCATCGTTTTTGGGGGATCCGAAGGACGGGTGTTGGCGCGATTGCGGATGATGGCCATCATCGCGAACGCGAGCATCACCAGCGAGACGTGGCGATGCCAGCCATGCCAGGAGCGGGTTTCGTTGTGGTCGAGGCCGAACTCGTTCTTGGCGGTCTCAAAACTGTCTTCGATCGCCCAACGATGCCCCTCCACCGTCACCAGTTTTTCCAGAGGTGTGCCAACCGGACACCAGGTCGAGAAGAAGGCGAGATCGCCGTCGGCGATGTTGCGGCGGATCAGCAGCCCGCGGGTCCAGACGCCGGCGAAAGCGGCACCAAAATCATCGGCGTCAAGATCAGCGAGTTCGAGATAGGCCCAGTCATGCAGTCTCGCGCCCTTGGTGCCCTCGCCTGCTGACAGCCGGCGCCAGGCATTCTCGGGCAAAGCTTCAGCGATGTCCTTCGCCGTTCCGGCCACGGCCAGCGGCTTGCCCCATGAGCGGAACGAATGGTTGGCGTTCACACCCAGCACATAGCCCTTGGCTGCGCGTTTGAGCGCCATCTCGATGTCGCCCACGCCATAGACGCTGTCGGCCGCCACCCAGGAAAACGGCACGTTTTGAGCAATCGCCCGCTCGATCATCGTGAGCGCCAGTGTCGGCTTGGTGGCAAAGCGAACGCTTTGCGGCACATGGGCTGCCGCCAGGCGATCCCGGTCATCGGTCCAGGCCTTCGGCAGATAGAGCGCCCTGTCGATGAAAGCATGACCATGCCGGGAGACATAGGATGCGAACACACCGATCTGGCAATTGGTGATCTTGCCAGCCGAACCTGTATATTGCCGACCGACCCCGCAGGACGCCTTGCCCTGCTTGAGAAAACCGGTCTCATCAAGCACGAGAACGGCATCGGGATCGCCCAGCGTCTCAAGCGCATAATCGCGCACGATGTCGCGCAGGGCATCCGCGTCCCAGCATCCGCGACCCAGGATCGCCTGTTGCCGCCAAGGGCCCGGATCGCCAGCCGCCTCCGCACGCATCCATCCCGTCTTGCGTCTTTCTTCCCCCAGCAAGCCGTCCAAAAACTGTCCCGCTGATGCTGCCACACGCTCCTGCGTGAACAACGGTCGCATCCGTGCCTTCACTTCCCGCAACGAAGAAGCCCAAAGTTCAAGCGTTGCCGCGACCGATGCACCTGCCATCCATGACCTCCGATTCATGGAAACGCATGGATTCAGACATCGGACGAAAATGCAACTGTAATG
>JBBSBE010000278.1:0-1572 GCA_038251625.1 Rhodobacterales bacterium | reverse complement strand
TCGACGAGTTCGGCAGCTCTTGGTCGTTTTCCATGAAGAAATTTGACCATCTCGACGCGATAGTAAGTTACATTCGCTTCGCGTTCTACTTTCATTTCTTGAGCAATGACTGAACTGGGTAATTACCCACCCCCTTGCCAATGTGAGCGGTTTGTGATTCACACTATCCATGAATCGCGAGGAACTCGAGCGGCTTACGAAGCCAGAGTTGATTGATCTTTTGCTGGGTCTGCAGCGCCCGGGGAAGACATCGCAGACGTCATCGAAGCCACCCTCGACTGATCAGAAAGCCAATCGGGAAGGCTCGCGACCCGGTGGTGCCAAGCCGGGGCACAAGGGACACGCCCGCGTTTTGGCCGAGGCACCCGATGCACACGCAGATCATCGCCCTGAACAATGCCAGCATTGCGGTCTGCCATTTGGCGAGGATGCAGCGGGCGAAGTGATTGGCGAATATGACGAGATCGACCTTCCGCAAGTGAAGCCGCTGGTTCGTCGGCACCGCAGGATGGCATGCCAGTGCGCACAGTGCGGCAAGGTAACCAACGCGTCGGTTCCTCGCGCAGCGCAAGGCACGCCGTTTGGCCGACGGATCCACGCGCTGGCGCTCTACCTCAAGACCAACCAGTTGTTTTCGTACCAACGGCTGCAAGGTGTATTTCGCGACCTGTTCGGGCTGGACATCAGCCAGGGCGCGCTGATGAATATGTTCAAACGGACTGCGCCTATCTTTGCCGCCAAGCGCGACGATGCTCTGGTGGCCTTGCGCCGCGCAGACGTGGTGGCGTGCGATGAGACTGGAATGCGGATCGAAGGCTGCAACGGTTATCAATGGGTCTTTTGCGCAGCCGATGCCGTTGTTCATACCGCCGTATTCAGCAGGGCCGCTCAGGTTGTGCGCGACACCATGGCCGGGCACCGACCTGACGTCTGGATATCGGATCGCTACTCTGGCCAGCAAGGGCATGGGCAACATCATCAAACATGTCTTGCCCATCTCGACCGCAAGGCACGTTTTGTCGAGAAGCACGGCAGTGACCTGATCGGTATGCGCCTCAAGCTATGGCTGGACCGAGCCTTCCAACTTGGGCGCGACATCACAACGCTCGCTGCCACGACAGTGAAAAACCGAAGGCGCAAGCTGTTGCGCGACCTCGATGCCATCCTCACCGCCGCCACTGACTGCGAACTGGCGCATGAGTTGCTCGGGCAAGTCCGGCGCGCGCGCGATCAGTTGCTCACGTTCTGCGACTTCCCTGGAAAAGTCGATGCCACCAATAACGTGAGCGAGCGGGCGCTGAGGCCCAGTGTTATCCAGCGCAAAGTCACCAACGGCTATCGCGCGAAATGGGCTGCAGACGCCGAAGCCGACATGCGCACAACCGTCGACACCGCTCGACTGACAGGCGCCAACCCCTTCAAAACCATCCTCAGCGTCGTCTCCGCCTGATCCCGCAAGCAAGGGGGTGGGTAGTTACGAGTTTCAGGGGTTTAAGCCATATATATCAGGTTATCGAGACAAGTACGATCTAACCGGTACTTTTAAAAACAGAAATCTTGTTATTGAATTTA
>JBBSBE010000277.1:0-1589 GCA_038251625.1 Rhodobacterales bacterium | reverse complement strand
AGATCGTCGAGGCGATTGTCGACGGGCATCACGGGCCAGAGGTAACGCTTGCGGGGCTGCTCGAACCATTCCCAGCGGAATGGGTGGCGCAGCAGCATCTCCCTCCCGTACGGTGACCATCAGCTTATGAGCCGCTTCTCCAAGGAAGACGCCCGGCCTTTTGTTTCAACGACTTATACCAACCTGCGCTGATCATCACTCATGCGCCCATTTGCGCATCCCGATGGATTTGATGCGCGCAGGCTGGCCGATCAGCTTGTTCCAAGCATCACAGCAATGATCGACAATTTCGTTGTAGGATTTGAAGATGTGGTTGGAGAGCCAGTTATCCCGCATGAACTGCCAGATGTTTTCGACGGGATTGAGTTCCGGGCATTTGGCTGGCAGCGGAATGATGCTGATATTCGCGGGTATGATGAGGGCGGCGGTCACATGCCACCCGGCCTGATCCATGAGCACGACGGCATGGCCACCAAGCGCCACAGTTCGAGCTATTTCAGCAAGATGCAGGTTCATCGCGTCCGTGTTGCACACCGGCAGGACAAGCCCTGCGCCCTTGCCCAGTGCCGGGCAGATTGCTCCGAAGATGTAGGCTGATATGGTTCGTTGGTCATGCGGTGCGGAGGGGCGTGTTCCACGCTGTGCCCACCGGCGCGTGATCTTGTTTTTTTGACCGACGCGGGCCTCGTCCTGGAACCAGACTTCTATTGCAGTGCCTTGCGGGAGGCGGGCGCGGACTTTTTCCAGTTCGGTTGCAAAGCCCCCTTTTTAAACGCCTCCAGCGCTTCGGTGTCTTGCGCATGGTGGCGCGGCCGCGCCGTGAGCTTGACATAGCCGAGCTTCTTTAGCTCTCTGCCCACGGTCGTTTCATCAAGCGATACCGCAAACTCCGCATAGAGCCACTGTGCCAAGTCGATCAGGCGCCAGCGCACAACCCCATGGACCGCAGGGATCGGTCCGCTCTCAACGATAGCCACAAGCGCCTGGCGTTGGGCATCGTTGAGCTTGGGCTGTTGACCGGGCGCCTTGCCATCAATCAGCGCCTCCGAGCCACGGGCATTGAACCGCACGACCCAGTCGCGCACTATCTGCAGACCCACACCGCCGATCCGCGCAGCATCGCCCCGACTGCCGCCATCGTAGATCTCGGCAAGCGCCAGCAGCCTTCGGCTCTGGTTCGCGTTCTTCGTCTTCCGTGCCAGGCGCCTCAATGTCGCCCCGTCAAAGTCCACCCGCAATGCTATCGCTGCACCCATGACCATGTCCCCCCAGACCTACGGCCATAGATTCAGACTTTTCGCGCTTTGGGAATCCCCCGTGAGTCAGCCTTCGCACCGCTTGGTATTACGCGACAACTCGTTGACGTTAAGACAATTTCCAATCGCATCTTGCCGCAGCCAACCGCACAGGGCAATCGCGTTTGACCTACGCGCCGCCTAACTGGTTGAGAAGACTGAGAAGAAACGCATCGCTCCAACCCGCCCGCTTGAGTTTGATCGAGAGCGACCCCTTGGAAGTGTCCCTGCGGGCGAGGTCGAGGGCGCGGCGGCGCAGGATGGCGATGTTGGCGGGGCCGTTATCCTTGCGGT
>JBBSBE010000276.1:0-1627 GCA_038251625.1 Rhodobacterales bacterium | reverse complement strand
GATGGCTTGCAGCCGGGGGGGTGGGGCGGTAGAGGAACAGCCACGGATTTCGGAGGGTTTTCCCATGTCCATTGACATCGATACCGCGCGCAAGGTGGCGAAACTCGCCCGCATCCGGGTGGAGGAGGCGGCGCTGCCTGCCTTGGCGGCAGAGCTTTCGGGGATCCTCGGGTTCATGGAGCAGTTGAACGAGGTGGATGTGACGGGCGTGGAGCCGATGACAAGCGTTACGCCGCAGCGGTTGAAGCGGCGGGCGGATGTGGTGACGGACGGGCACATGCAGGCGGCGATCCTGTCCAATGCGCCGGATGCGCGCGAGGGGTTCTTTGCGGTGCCGAAGGTGGTGGAATGAGCGGCTGGACGATTGCATCGGCGCGCGACGCGCTGCGCAGGGGCGAGGTGTCGGCCGTCGACCTGACCATGCGCTATCTGACCGCGATGGATGCGGGCGATGCGCTGAACGCGTTTGTGTGGAAGACGCCGGAGATCGCGCTGGAGCAGGCGCGGGCGGCGGATGCACAGCTTCAGTCGGGCGAGGCGCCCGCGATGTGCGGTATCCCGCTTGGCATCAAGGACTTGTTCTGCACCAGGGGCGTGCCGTCGCAGGCGGGGTCGAACATCCTGCGGGGGTTCAAGCCGGAATACGAATCGACCGTGACGGCGAAGCTTTTTGCCAGTGGCGCGGTGATGCTGGGCAAGCTGAACATGGACGAGTTTGCCATGGGAAGTTCGAACGAAACGTCCTGCTATGGCAATGCGGTGAACCCGTGGCGGCGTGGCAATGACGATGTTGCGCTTACGCCCGGGGGCAGTTCGGGCGGGTCGGCGGCGGCGGTGGCGGGGGATCTGTGCCTTGCGGCGACGGGGACGGATACCGGTGGGTCGATCCGGCAGCCTGCGGCGTTTACCGGGATCGTGGGGATCAAGCCGACCTATGGGCGGGTCAGCCGCTGGGGGATCGTGGCCTTTGCCTCAAGCCTCGACCAGGCGGGGCCGATGACCAAGACGGTGCGCGATGCGGCGATCATGCTGGGGGCGATGGCCGGGCATGACGCCAAGGACAGCACCAGCGCCGACATTCCGGTGCCCGATTTCGAGGCAATGTTGACGGGCGATATCCGGGGCGCAAAGATCGGCATCCCGCGCGAGTACCGGATGGACGGTATGCCCGCCGAGATCGAGGCGTTGTGGGCCACGGGCACCGACATGCTGCGCGATGCGGGGGCCGAGATCGTGGGGATCTCGCTGCCGCACACGAAATACGCGCTGCCTGCCTATTACGTGATTGCGCCTGCCGAGGCATCGTCGAACCTCGCGCGCTATGACGGGGTGCGCTACGGGCATCGCGCGAAGCTGGGGCAGGGCGACGGCATCACCGAGATGTACGAGAAAACCCGCGCCGAAGGCTTTGGGCATGAAGTGCAGCGGCGGGTGATGATTGGAACCTATGTGCTGTCTGCGGGGTTCTATGATGCGTATTACAATCGGGCGCGAAAGGTGCGGGCGTTGATCAAGCGGGACTTCGAGACCGTGTTTGCCGATGGCATCGACACGATCCTGACGCCCGCCACGCCTTCGGCGGCCTTTGGCTTGGGCGAGATGACGGAAGCGGACCCGATTGCGATGT
>JBBSBE010000275.1:0-1658 GCA_038251625.1 Rhodobacterales bacterium | reverse complement strand
GTAACGATCGAGCGGGTCTAGGCTGCCAGCAAAAGCCGTTTCAATCCGTGAAAGTGGTACAGATCGGCA
The DNA here is from genome assembly GCA_038251625.1 of Rhodobacterales bacterium. Taxonomy (GTDB): domain Bacteria; phylum Pseudomonadota; class Alphaproteobacteria; order Rhodobacterales; family Rhodobacteraceae; genus JBBQXK01. The sequence goes on along the minus strand of JBBSBE010000275.1, from coordinate 1,589 downwards.
TAGACCGGTGCTTCGGCCAGCCGCAAACGTGGAAAGCGGGCAAAAAGCGCAGGTAGTGCTATCTGCAGCTCCAACCGCGCGAGCGGTGCACCGACGCAAAAATGAAGGCCCGCGCCGAAGGCAAGATGCGCCCGTATGGGTCGCATGGGATCGAACACGGACGCATCGTCCCACAGGGCGGGATCCCGGCCTGCGGCAGCCAGCAGCAGGCCAACTTCGCTGCCGGCAGGGATGACTTGTCCCATCACCTCTACGTCGGCATAGGCATGGCGGGTGAAAAGATGCAGCGGCGGGTCGTAGCGCAGCACCTCCTCCACGGTCGCCTCTACCCGGTCCGGGGCAAGCACCCCGGTACCGTGGGCGCTCTCCAACAGCACCTTCACCCCGTTTCCGATGGTGTGTACCGTCGCCTCATGGCCCGCGTTCAGCAACAAGATGCAGGTCGAGATCATCTCGTCCGTCGTCAGCCGCTCACCCTCAGCTTCCGCCGAAATCAGGTGGGTGATCAGGTCGTCGGCAGGCATGGTGCGACGTTGCGCAATATGGTCGCGCAGGAACGCGGCAAAGGCCGCGGCGGCACCGGCCGCGCGATCCTCGGTCGCCCGCGTGCGGCCCGCCATGTACATCCCCACCATCGCGTTCGACCAAGCCAGAAGTTCGGGCGCCATCGCCTCGGGCACCCCCAAAAGCCGTGCGATCACGATTACCGGCAGTTTCTGCGCATAGGCCGGCAACAAATCCCACTCACCCTCTGGAAACTCGGCGATCAGACTTTCGCAAAGGGCCGCAATCTCGGGCCCCAGCGCCGCGATCCGGCGCGATGTGAAGGCGCGCAGCACAAGTGAGCGCAGACGCGTGTGGCGAGGCGGCTCAAGTTCCAGCATGGAATGGGTTTCGACAGCATAGAAGGGTTCCAGATGGAACGGCACAGGCGTGCGGCGGGCAAGTGGTACCTCACGCCCGAAGCGACGGTCGCGCAATATGGCGCTTACGGCGGTTGATGAAACGGTGCAGGGCATTCCGTATTCCGCCCACAGAAAGAACGGCCCCGCCGCCCGCGCGGCCTCATAGAAGGAATAGGGGTTTTGCACGAAGGCCGGGTCCGTGGGCGGCTGGCTCAACCGCTGCATCAACTGCGTGCCCGGCTTTGCGCAATCATCACGCCCAGCACCACTACCACCGCCCCCCCGGCCTGTGGCCAGCTCCACGCGCCGCCAAGGGCGAAGACGATAAGCATCACATAGAATGGCACGGCGTTCATGTGCAGACTTGAAAGCCCGATGCCAAGACGGCCAACCGACACGATCCAGAGCACCTGACTGATCGCCATCGAACCGATGCCAAACAGCGCAAGCGCACCCCATTCCCGCATTCCCATCGCAGCCCATTGCGGCACGGGGCCGCCCATCAGTGCCTGTACGCCTGCCGCCCCACCGGCACAGATCGCGGCGCCGCTTACCGTGATTGCCGTGCGCCCCAGCGGTGTCAGCAACGGAAACGCGGTAACCGTCGCGCGCGACCCCCATGTGAACGCCACAACCGAACCAAAAGCCGCTATCGCCCCCAGCCCCAACACCACGGCACCTTTC
>JBBSBE010000274.1:0-1665 GCA_038251625.1 Rhodobacterales bacterium | reverse complement strand
TCCCTGCCACAGGTTCCGCCCCCGCCGCCGTCCGCGCCACCGCGCGCAAGAGGCCCTGATCGACCGCCCGCAGCCGCTCACCCGCCTCGCCCGTCAGCGCCGCCACCACATCGCCGACGCTTGCGCCGGGATCGGCTGCCACTGCCCGGCCAAGGGCCGCGTAGAGATCACGCTCCGCCGCCGCCCAATCTGCCGCGATCCTTGCCGCCGCCTGCATCAAAACCTCTTCCGCGCCCGCAGCGCCGCCCCGATCGTGCCATCGTCCAGATAGTCCAGCTCCCCCCCCACCGGCACCCCCTGCGCCAGCGAGGTCACCGTCACGGCCGCCGCCAGCGCCTCGGCGATGTAATGCGCCGTCGTCTGCCCGTCGATTGTGGCGTTCAGCGCCAAAATCACCTCGGTAATTCCCTCTTCGGCCACACGCGCCGCAAGCCCCGGAATGCGCAGGGTTTCGGGCCCCACATTGTCCAGCGCCGAAAGCGTCCCGCCCAGCACGTGATAGCGCCCCTTGAACGCCCCGCCCCGCTCCATCGCCCAAAGATCGGCCACATCCTCGACCACGCAGATCTCGCCCGTCGCCCGCCTCGGATCGGCGCAGATCGGGCAAGTATCGCTGGTGCCGATATTGCCGCAGGTCGCGCAATCGCGCGCGTTGATCGCCACCTGCGCCATCGCCTGCGCCAAGGGGGCCATCAGCGCCCCGCGCTTTTTCAGCAGGCTCAGCACCGCCCGGCGGGCGGACCGGGGGCCAAGCCCCGGCAACCGCGCCATCAGGTCGATCAGTGCCTCGATCTCGCGCGGGGCTTCCGCCATGTCAGAACGGCAGCTTCATGCCGGGTGGCAGCGGCAGCCCCTCGGTCAGCTTGGCCATCTCGCGGCTTGCCCGTTCGGCGGCCTTGGCCTGCGCATCCTTGACGGCGGCAAGGATCAGGTCTTCCACCACTTCCTTCTCGGACGCGACAAAGATCGACGGGTCGATCTCCAGCCCCGTCAGATCGCCCTTGGCGGTCGCGCGCGCGCGCACCAGCCCCGCACCGCTTTCGCCGATCACCACGATCCGGCCCAGCTCTTCCTGCGCCTGCGCGTATTTTTCCTGCATCTCCTGCGCGGCCTTCATCATCTTGGCCATATCGCCGAGGCCACCCAGACCCTTCAGCATCGCATCCTCCGTTTCAGACTCTGGCGCAAACCTAAGGACGCGCCCGCAAAGCTACAAGCTTACTCGGCCTCGAACGGGTCCCACTCATCCTCCACCTCGGCCAGCGCTTCGGCGGCGGCTTCGGCAACGGGGTTGCGCACCTCGGCGATCCTTGCCCCGGGAAAGGCGGCCAGCACGGCCAGCACCAGCGGGTTGTTGGTCGCCAGATCCAGCTTTTCCTGATCGCGCTCTTCCGCCAGCGTGGGTGCGCCGCCTTCGGACACGACCGACACGCCCCAGCGCGCACCCGTCCACCCCTGCAGTCGTTGCGACAGGCGCGCGGCCAGATCGCGCGGCGCATCGGGGGTGGGCTCAAACTCGATCCGCCCCGGCGTGTAGCGGGCAAGGCGCAGGTGGGTTTCCACCTCCAGCAACAGCTTCATGTCGCGGTTTTCGCGGATCAGCTCGACCACGTGGTCGAAACTGCCATAGCGCGCCAGCGTCTCGCCCAGCGCTTCCGGCGCCAG
>JBBSBE010000273.1:0-1673 GCA_038251625.1 Rhodobacterales bacterium | reverse complement strand
TGGGTTCGGACAATGCCGGACCCTTGGCATCACAAGCAGGTCACGGGCTTGAACGACCCATTTTCTGTCCGGCACAGAATGGCGGCATCTGAACTCCTTCCCACGTCACGGGCCCCAGGTTTCCCAGTGCCCGCTCAGCCACCGCCAAAAGCAGCGGAAGTCAAAACCCTGCCGATCATTTGAGGGGGCCTTGTCTCGCCGCGATATTTTTCTGAATTGAGGACCGCCCTTGACACATGGTGCCGATGCCGCAACTCCGGCAAAAATACCGTTTGCTGGCTGGAAGGACGTGGCCTTTCGCGTCAAGAACCAAGTCGCAAAGGACCGCGTGGGCCTGCTCGCCGCCGGAGTGGCATTTTATGGTCTGCTTGTTGATTGCCACTGAGATTTGACCCCCCGGGTCAGATCCAAACGACAATCAACAGCTCCGATTCAAGGCTTCTTCCCGCTGCTCTCCTGTAAATCCAAAAGAGTTTTACGGTCAAAGGCATAGACTGTCGGCCCCCCGCTTTCGTGCAACACCTGTTCACGCAACTCGGCAACGGCGACACTCGCGGCCAGCGGAAAGGACTTTTCCAACTTCGCGAGGGTTTCAGCAAGCCGGGTGACGACATCCGCATCGGTCATCCCGTATCGTGCAATCGCGGCAAAAGCCCGGCAGGTGACATCCCCAAGATCAAAGACTTCGGTCAAGACGCGCAACTGGCCGCTCTGATCGAGCCGCATAGGGGAGGGAATGTCCCGGTCTGCCACTCGGCCAAGAACTTGGCCCAGCCGGTCGATGCAGTAGAGCGCAGTCGTGGGGTCGTTGATGCCGGGCGACAGGGAGCGTTGCGCCAGTTCCACGATGCGGCGGATCGCGAACTCCAGATCCTGATAGGGTGTCCGATCCCGTCCGATGACGACCGCACCGCGCAGATCCTCGTCAATTTTGTCCGAAACCCTTGCCTTGGGATACGCCGCAATCACGCACGCGCCTTCGGTGACAAACACGCCGGGGCGCGCTATGATCCGCAGAACAAGATCATTCTTAGCGGCAAGCCGCATCAGCACGTCACCGCCAATATACTGAACGTAGCCATCTGAATCAGCCGGGATTTGTTTGCTGTCAGCCTCGAAATCGTAAGGAAGAGTTTGCCCGGCCGCTTCGTCTGTCGGCCCATGGCCGAGTCGCTCGGGAAAGACATGGTCGACGGCGGCGCAACCCTCGACAGCGAGATTTTCCAGCAGTGTTTCGACCCGGATCGACGTCGCGATGTGATGAATGAAGTAGAGCAGGACAGCGACACTTGCCGCGGCCATCACCACGCCAAACGCAACCGCCAGATGAGGGACGAAGCTGGACCCTTCGGTGCCCCGCACCGATCTCAGCACGAATAGGCAATAGAGAAACGTCGCGATAAACGTCCCCAGAACGATCTGGTTACTGCGATCCCGCATGAAGTTGCCAAGCGTCCGCGGGCCAAACTGCGAGGAGGCAAGCTGCAACGACAGCATCGTGATCGAAAAGATCAGGCTGGCCACCGTGATCATGGAACTCGCGATCACCGACAGCATCGTCCGGGCGCCTTCCGGTCCGATGGTATAGTGAGCGCTCGGATTGTCCGTCTGGGCCACATCGCGCAGGGCATCGACCTCGATGAGCACAAAAGAAAGAGCGACCGCTGACAAGG
>JBBSBE010000272.1:0-1745 GCA_038251625.1 Rhodobacterales bacterium | reverse complement strand
GAAGCCGCCGCCGATGGAGTAATAGGTTTCCTGCAGGATCACGTCGCCCTGCGCATCGGTGGCCTTCAGGATCAGGCCGTTGGCGTGACCCGGCAGCGGCGGGCCATAGTCGAAATGCAGATCGCGCGCGGGGTCGAAGGAGAGGGGCGGCAGGCCCGGCGGTTCGATCCGGCCCGTCTCGCGGATCGCTTCAAGCGCTGTCTCGGCCTTTGCCGCGTCATAGGTGTCGGGCAGGAACCCGGCGAGGCCGAGGATCGTGGCACGGTCGGTCGCATGGCCCACCCCGGTGAAGGCAAGCGAGCCGTGGAGCGATGCTTTCAGCCCCTTGGGGTGGAAGGGCGAGGCGCGCAGCGTGGCAAGAAACTGCCCGGCGGCCACCATCGGCCCCATCGTATGCGAGGAAGATGGCCCGATGCCCACCTTGAACATGTCGAATACAGAGAGAAACATCTCAGCCCTTCTGCCCGGTGTTGCGGCGGAATGCGCCGGGCGTCCGGCCAAACTGCGACCGGATCGCGCGTGTCAGATGCGCCTGATCGTGAAAGCCGCAATCAGCGGCAATCTGCCCGAGGGTGCGATCCGAATGATGCAGCAAATGCGCCGCCTTGGCCACCCGGCGCGACAGAAGATAGGCATGGGGCGCCCGCCCCGTGCTGGCCCGGAACGCACGGCTGAAATGCGACAGGCTGAGCCCCGCCTCGCGCGCCATGTCGGCGACAGTCAGCCGCGTGGCGATCCGGTCGGCGATGAGGTTCATCACCCGCGCGAGCGCCGCATAGGAAAGGCGCCCAGGAGGATCGCCAAGACGGTCTGACCGGGCATTGGAATAGCGGTGCAGAAGATGCCGCGCGATCTCGCGCGCGACGACGGCCACCATCGCGGCATCAAGCGGCTGGCGCCCCGTCGCTGCATCGAGGAGGAAGCGCGCGATGGCGCTGAGGGCGGGGTCTGCCGCGCCCGCGAAGGGCAGGATGCGGGCGGGCGGGGTGCCCAGAAGATCGGCAGCGACCGATCGCACCAGCGCACCAGACAGGCGCAGCATGAGGTAACGGTTGGGCATCTCCGGCGCCGCCTCGACAGAGGCGCCTGCGGGAACGATCACCATCGCGCCGTGTGGATGATCAATGGCAAAGGTCTGCCGGTCGATCCGTGGGCGGCACGAGATTGCGTCTTCCCAGACAAGTATGCGGTGCTCGTCGCGCCCTTCGGGTTCGACCACCCGGCCAGCGGCGGCGAAATAGCGCTGTTCGATCACCAGATCGGGCCAGCCAAGGGGCGCGCTGGACAGAAGGATCGCCGATGTGTTGACCGCCGCCGTCATCCCGCCCTCTGCCCTTGTTGCGTCCATCGGGGTTCCTGCCCCGTTCAGGGTCTGGCGGAAAAGGAGGGCGGGCCGGGGTTAGCCCGCAATAGCACGATGATACAAGGATCGCGGAGGCCGGGACAATGCGCAAGCCTTGCGCCTTGGCTATGCTGGTGCGGAACGCGGAGTGCAGAGGCAATGCGATGGAACGGGCGAGAGATCGGGCAACAAAGGGTGGCATCGCGCGCCGCTGGGTACTGGGCATGCTTGGTACACTGGCGATTTCGGTGCCGATGGCGGGACGTTTTGCCCTGGCCGATACCGTGCCCGCCGCATTGCGCGTTGAAACCCCTGCGGGGGCGATGGCGGTGCTGAAGGCGGGTGCTGGCCCGGCGGTGGTGATCGTGCACGGGATCGGCGGGCACAAGGAAGACTGGCAGGG
>JBBSBE010000271.1:0-1767 GCA_038251625.1 Rhodobacterales bacterium | reverse complement strand
CCCCGACCCCGCGTCTTTTGCCGTGTTGCGCTGCACGGTGTGCGCCATTGATGCGGTGCATCTGGGGCCACAGCACCGCCGGGCGCGGTTCACATCGGCGGATGGCTGGGTCGGGCAGTGGCTGGCACCGTAAGCTATTTGTAATCAGCGCGCCTGTCGCCGAACTGCCGCACCCGCCTGCGCCATGCGCGGTAGCTGCCCGCCTTCAGGGTCTGGCGCATCAGTGTTTTGACCTGATCGGGCGACAGACCGTGCAGTGCGCGGATCTGGGCAAAGCTGGTATGGTCGCTTAGCGCCATTTCGACGATCTCGGATATGGTGGCGGGGTCCACGCCAAGCGTAGTGATCACCGCATCGACGTCTGCAAGGGCTGCTTCGACATCTTGCTGGCGCGTTGCGTCACCTTGCACCCTTTCCAGTCGCGGATCGGATCGGGTTATGGCGGAGGCAGACCGTGCGAAGGCGCGCACCTCATGACCAGCGGCCAGTGCCGCCTTGGTCGTTGCTAGGGTCAGGACTCGTTCTTGTTTCATAGCCAGAACGTGACGGTTGCTGCGAGGGCGACGGCTGAGAGGAACACTTTGGGGCACCTGTCGTAACGTGTGGCGACACGTCGCCAGTCCTTCAGTCGCCCGAACATAATCTCGATCCGGTTGCGGCGTTTGTAGCGGCGCTTGTCGTGTTTGATGGGCTTGCCGCGTGACTTTCGTCCCGGGATGCAGGGCCTTATCCCCTTGTCTTTCAACGCCTCTCTGAACCAGTCGGCATCATAACCCCGGTCGGCCAGCAGCCAATCCGCCTGTGGCAGGCTGCCCAAGAGGGCTGCGGCACCCGTGTAGTCGCTGACCTGGCCCGCCGTCATGAAGAACCGTATGGGGCGGCCTTCGGCGTCGGTGACGGCATGCAGTTTGGTGTTCATGCCGCCCTTGGTTCGGCCGATCAGGCGGCCCCGCTGATCGTCTGGCCCCCCTTTTTCGACCGCAGGCTGGTCGCCGTGCGGTGGGCCTTCAGATAAGTCGCGTCGATCATCACCGTCTTTGGAACCACCGCCTCGGAGGCCAGGCCCTCCATCATGCGCGCGAAGATGCCCTTGTCGCTCCAACGCTTCCAACGATTGTAGAGTGTCTTCGGTGGGCCGTATTCCCTGGGGGCATCGCACCACCGCAAGCCGTTGCGATTGATGAATATTATGCCGCTCAAGACCCGTCTATCATCGACGCGCGGCTTGCCATGGCTCTTGGGAAAGAATGGTTGCAGCCGAGCCATCTGCGCGTCCGTCAGCCAGAAAAGGTTGCTCATGATCCAGTCTCCTCGCGGGGCATGAATCACGCCGCAACCGCAAGTTCAATGGGTCCTGACCCTAGGCTTCCAATGATTCTTGGAGGAAGTAAGTATGAGGCGGAGTTTCGTGCTCCCGTCAATGCTGAGACCGTCAACAAGGCGGTTCACTTCGGCCAAGAAAAGGTGTGCATCGTCCAATACAAGGACGCCATCCCGTCCAGATTCCTGCAGTCTTGCGGCAACTCTTCGCCACTCGTCAGCCAAGAACAAGCGATCAGGCATGTGTTCCCAGCCCTCAAAGCCATATTCCACTAAGTCGAGCGCTATCTGACGCGCTATCGTCGTCTTTCCGACACCGCTTGCGCCGAGGAGCATCGAAAACTGAACATCGGACGAAAGCTCAGCAACGACAACAGAGCGGGCAGTTCTTTGGAACGTGAGGCCTCCTCTGATATCAGCGTAGTTAGGGGCGCCTCCAGAGAACAT
>JBBSBE010000270.1:0-1854 GCA_038251625.1 Rhodobacterales bacterium | reverse complement strand
GTCGGGGAAGATGCGGTTCCAATCCCCGAAGGGCTGATTTGCTGTAATGGCGATGGAACGTCGTTCGTACCTTGCGCTGATCAATTCGAACAGGACGCTGGTTTCGGGCTGGTCCTTGGTGACGTAGGCGAGGTCATCGAGGATGATGAGCTGGTACTTGTCGAGGCGGGCGATTGCTGCCTCGAGAGCGAGTTCGCGCCGCGCGACCTGCAGTTTCTGGACCAGATCGGTGGTGCGGGTGAACAGGACGCGCCAGCCATTCTCGATCAGGCCGAGGCCGATGGCGGCGGCCAGATGGGTTTTTCCACCGCCGGGTGGTCCGAACAGGATCAGGTTGGCGCCGGCTTCCAGCCAGCTGTCTGCGGCGACGAGGGCCATGACCCGGGCTTTGGAAATGGTCGGCACCGCGTCGAAGTCGAAGCCGGACAGGGTCTTGCCCGGCGGCAGGCGTGCTTCGGCGAGGTGGCGTTCGATCCGCCGTTGCCCGCGTTCAGCGACCTCATGTTCTGCGAGGGCTGCGAGCAGCCGCGCGGCGGGCCAGCCTTCCTTGTCGGCCCGTTCAGTGAAGCTAGACCAGAGGTGCTTGATGGCTGGCAGACGCAGTTCATTGAGCAAAAGGTTCAGACGTGCCGCGTCGATGGGATCAGAGGCGGTCATGCGGCTTCTCCTGTCGGCACGGCAGCCAGAAGGGCGTTGTAGTCACTGAGCGGAGTTATCAGCACGGTGATATTGGGCAAGGTGGCGGGATCGGGTGAGAACCGCGCCCGCATTGCCGCCATATCCGGCAGTTCGCCGGCAGCGATGAGGTCGCAGATGACCGTGGCCAGTTCGGCCTCGCATCCCCTGTCGTGGGCCAAAGCGAGAATGTCGACAGTGAGCTTGCACGCCGCCTTCTCGGGCAACGCGGCCATGGCAGCTTCGTAAAGCTGGCGGTAGGCATCGCGTGGAAAGAGTTGATCACGGTAGACCAGACCGGGCAGCGCCATCGGTTTGCGCCGCAGGGCGTGGATCACATGGCGATAATCAATGACGTGGCCGCGCCTTTGGTCACCATATCCCCGGCCACGCGGCAGGGTCAGCAGATGGGTGGCCCCGAGATAGAGATCCAGCCTGTCATCATGCAGCCTGACGCGCAGGCGGTGGCCGATCAGGCGAGATGGCACGGTGTAGAAAACCCGCCTGAGAATGAAGCCGCCCGACGACGTCACCGTGACATGGGTCTCTTCGCCGTCCGTGGTGCGGCGGGTCGGCAACGGCTGAAGCACCGCGCGCTCAGCATCGATACGCTTGCGGTTGTGGGCATTGCGCCGGCCACAGAATTCATCGAGAAACCGGCGATAGGCGGCAAGATCGACGAAGTCGGGCGTGCCCCGCAGCAAAAGAGCATCCGCGATGGCGCGCTTCAGGTGCCCATGTGGCCCCTCGATCGCGCCATTCTCATGCGCGACACCGCGGTTGTTGCGGCTTGGTGTCATGGCATAATGGGTGCACAGGGCTTCGTAGCGCAGGGTCCAGTCGGTGTCAGCGTCGCGTTCGAGGTTGCGGAAAGCGGCCGACAAGCTGTCACTGCGATGCTCGCGCGGGGCACCGCCCAAGGACCAAAGAGCATTCTGCAACCCTTCGGCCAATGCCACAAAGCTCTCGCCGCCCAGCACGACATGGACATGCTCAAAGCCGCTATAGGCCAGCCGGAAGTGATAAAGCCGATGGATCAGGGGCTGGCCCGCGACCGTGACGCCCAAATCGGCCATGTCAGTGAAGTCTGACAGGCCCATGCGGCCGGGCTCTTGGATCTGGCGGAACATGACTTCCCGCTCCGCCCCGTGCAGGGCCCGCCAGTGGCTGACCCGACGT
>JBBSBE010000269.1:0-1876 GCA_038251625.1 Rhodobacterales bacterium | reverse complement strand
GTGCCCGGCAGCATGGGCGAGCGGGCCGTCCTGCCCCCACCCGGTCATGCGGGCAAAAATAAGGCGCGGGTTGGCGGTGAGCAGCTCTTCCGGACCCAGCCCCAGCCGTTCCATCACGCCGGGGCGGAAACCTTCGATCAGCACGTCGGCCTGCGCCACCGCTGCGCGCACCTGCGCCTTGCCCTCATCGCTTTTCAGGTCGACTGCCAGCCGGTGCCGCGCGCGTTCGACTACCGGATTGCTTACCCCCGCCCCCGGACGGTCAATCCGCACCACCTCGGCGCCAAGATCAGCCAGCAGCATCGCCACGTGCGGCCCTGGCCCGATCCCGCTGAATTCCAGAACCCTGAGGCCGGTCAACGGCCCGCTTGCATTGGTCATGCGTCTCTCCCTTTGCCCCGGCATTAAGCGCGGGCTTGTGCCGCTGGCAAGGGGCGGAGCAGCGCCCACCTCCCCTCAAAAAAGGCATTGTGCATTGCACCACCGGAGGGTGCTTGCTAGGTCGCCTGCGCAGCCGGGGTCGCTACTTTTAAGGAATTTTCGTGAAAGTTGCCATTTTCGGACTGGGTTACGTCGGCTCCACCGCCGCAGGATGCATTGCCAGCCAGGGGCACTCCATCATCGGGGTCGATGTCAGCGATGCGAAAGTCGCCGCGTTGAATGCGGGGCGCGCGCCGGTCTATGAACCGGGCCTCGACGATCTGATCGCCGCTGCCCATGCCGATGGCCGGATCCACGCCGTCACCCGTCTGACCGACGAGCTGGACGATTGCGACGTCGCCATCGTCTGTGTCGGCACGCCCAGCGGCGTCGATGGCGCGCACAATATGAGCTTTATTGCGCAGGTCACCCGCTCCATCGCCGCTGCGATCAAGCCAGATCGTGCGGCACCGCTGACCCTCGCCTACCGCTCCACCATGCGGCCCGGCAGCTGCGAGAACATCATCTGGCCAATCATCGAAAGCCACCTCGGTGAGCGCGCGGGCGAAGCGGTCGAACTGGTCTACAACCCCGAATTCCTCCGCGAAGCATCAGCGATCGAGGATTTCTTCAACCCCCCCAAGATCGTGATCGGCACGCTGGGCGGGCAAGGCCGGGCAGGCCGAAAAGGCAGGGTTGACGATCCAGATCTCCAGCCAACGTGGCTGGCGCGAGCCGGTGGCACAGGTGGCGGTGCTGCGGCTGGCGCTGGATGCGGACGACAAGGCCGAAGCCGCGCACCGCTATGCCGCGCTGTTCCTGCAGCGCGGGGCGGCGGTGATGCCGCCTGCCGCCTTCAGCGCGGTGACCCGTGCAACGGTGGATCGCGGCGCGAAGTTTGATTGCACCTTGCTGGAACAGGCGGTGAAGACGCTTGAGCGGCGCGATGCCGCCGCCGCGCAGTCGCTCGCTGCGGCTAAAGCGTGCGGATGATGCCGGAGAAATCGGTCGCGGCGTTGTCCTTGGCAAAGGCCTCGTAGATTGCGCGGGCGTGATCGCCCAACTCGACCTTGGCGCCCGCTTTCGACGCTGCTTCCATTGCCAGCTTAAGGTCTTTCAGCATCAACCCGGCGGCGAACCCGCCCTGATAGTCATTGTCCGCAGGCGTTACCGGGCCGACGCCGGGGACGGGGCAATAGGACGTCATCGACCAGTTCTGGCCTGATGAAACGCTGGAAATATCGAAGAACGTCTGCGCGTCCAGCCCCAGCTTTTCGGCCATGGCAAAGGCTTCGCAGGTGCCGATCATGTGGATCGCCAGCAGCATGTTGTTGCAGATCTTGGCCGCCTGCCCATTGCCCGCGTCACCTGCGTGGATCACCGCCTTGCCCATCGCGGCAAGGATCGGCTGGGCGCGGGCGAAAGCTTCGGGCGACCCGCCCACCATGAAGGTCAG
>JBBSBE010000268.1:0-1882 GCA_038251625.1 Rhodobacterales bacterium | reverse complement strand
TATATGGCGGCGCTTGCCGTCCATGGCGAAGCAGTCAAGGCTTCCCAGATTGACGGTGACTGCCCGTTCGATGGCCCCAACCTTCACTCAGCAGCAAGTGCACTCTGCGTCGTCGTGGCCTCCTTTCGCGCCAATCCTCGGGATTTGACCAAGGCATAGACTGCCGGGATCACGACCAACGTCAGGATGGTCGAAGACACCATTCCCCCGATCATCGGCACAGCGATGCGGCTCATCACCTCGGACCCGGTGCCGGTCGCCCAGAGGATCGGCATCAGGCCTGCCATGATGGCCACTACGGTCATCATCTTGGGCCGAACGCGCTCGACTGCCCCCACCATGATGGCTGCGTTCAGATCGGCGCGGGTAAATGCGCGGCCTTCCTGCGCGACCTTTGCCTGTTGTTCGGTCAAGGCATGGTCGAGGTAGATCAGCATGATCACCCCGGTTTCGGCAGCGACCCCGGCAAGGGCGATGAAGCCGACCGCCACGGCGACGGACAGATTGAACCCCATCCACCACATCAGCCAGACCCCGCCGACCAAGGCGAACGGCAGTGACAGCATCACGATCAGAGTTTCGGTCAGGCGGCGGAAGTTGAGGAACAGCAGAAGAAAGATCACCGCCAGCGTCAATGGCACCACAATGGCCAGCCGTGCCTTGGCCCGCTCATAGTATTCAAACTGCCCACTCCAGCCGAGCGAATAGCCCTGAGGCAGTACTACTTCGCCCGCCACCGCCGCCTGTGCGTCAGCGACGTAGCCGCCCAGATCACGGCCCGCGATGTCGACGAAGATGTAAACGGCCAACTGCCCGTTCTCGGTTCTGATAGACGTCGCTCCTCGTGTACGCTCGATCCGCGCGACCTCGCCCAAGGGGACGGTGCCACCGCCAGGCAGGGCCACTTGCACCTCGCGTGCAATGGCGTCGGGATCTTGCCGCAGCGCTGCGGGATAGCGTAGGGCTACGTTGTACCGCTCGCGCCCCTCAACCGTTTGCGTGATTGCCTCGGCCCCAAGTGCCATGGCAATCACCTCCTGCACGTCCTGAATGGACAACCCGTGGCGGGCCAGTTGCGAGCGGTCAGGCACGATATCCAGATAGTAGCCGCCGATCACCCGTTCGGCATAGGCGCTGGTGGTGCCGGGCACATTGCGCAGCACGGCCTCGACCTCACGGGCGACCCGCTCCATCTCGGTCAGATCTGTGCCAAAAACCTTGACCCCGACCGGCGTGCGGATGCCGGTGGCCAGCATGTCGATGCGGGCGCGGATTGGCTGGGTCCAGGCGTTCGACACGCCGGGAAACTGCAGGGCCGCGTCCATCTCGGCGCGCAGGCTGTCCATCGTAACACCGGGACGCCATTCGTCTTTGGGTCTAAGCTGGATGATCGTCTCGAACATCTCAGTCGGTGCAGGGTCAGTTGCGGTCAGCGCGCGTCCAGCCTTGCCGAAGACCGTCTCCACTTCAGGGAAGGTGCGAATGATGCGGTCCTGCATTTGCATCAACTCCGCCGCCTTGGTGACCGACAGGCCCGGCAGCGTGGTGGGCATATACATGAGCGTACCCTCATCCAATGCGGGCATGAACTCCGACCCCAACTGCCGCGCGGGCCAGACGGTGGCGACCAGCGCCACGAGGGCGATCAGGATGGTGAACACCCGCGCCTTCATCACCCAGGCGATGATGGGTCGGTAGAGCGCGATCAGGATGCGGTTCACCGGGTTCTTGTGCTCGGGCACAATGCGACCCCGCACGAAAAGCACCATCAGCGCAGGCACTAGCGTGACCGACAACAGCGCTGCCGCCGCCATGGCAAAGGTTTTGGTCGCGGCAAGGGGGCCGAATAGCCGTCCCTCCTGCCCTTCCAGCGCGAAGATCG
>JBBSBE010000267.1:0-1906 GCA_038251625.1 Rhodobacterales bacterium | reverse complement strand
CCGCCTCAACCCATCCTGAGCCAATGGCTTGCCAGCATCCTGCTGGGTGCCCACAACATCGAACAAACCCAACTGCTCAACTGGTCGGATCTCAGCCTGCTGCTAGGCACGACCGTGAGATTCCCCGCGCCGCAACGCGAACTGCTAGGCACGCTCGCCACCCCCCAAACCGTCGCTGCAGTGCTGCGCTGGAATTTCCAACAACTCGGCGAACCCGTCATTCGGGACAATGACTTTTACCTCGATCCCCACACCAAACACTACACCGGCATGCAGCGCGTGCTCAAGGGTTGGTGCGCATCTATCCGGTGGGCTGACAAGGTCATGCATGGCGATTTCATCCACACCTCGCGAGGCCATCCCATCTACTTCGAATGGGTGGATAATTACGATGATCTGCGGGTGCGTTTCCGGCCATTGATCGAGCGCATGCGCGCCACCCTCGGCCTGGATGAAAACGCCGTGCCGTCCCCGCCGCGCACTCTAACCATCGTGGTGGATCGCGGTATCTATAGCAACGAACTTTTCAGTCTGGTGGCCGCCGATCCCGGGTTGCACCTCATCACCTGGGAAAAGGGCTACATCCCCGGCCCCTGGAATGAATCACTTGCCACCACCCGCTTCGGCGTCGAGCGCCCGCGCAACAACTCGCGCGACGTGCGGCTCTATCAGTTCAGCGTCATCGACCAGCCATGGGCTCACAACCCCGCAATGCGCCAGCTCATCGTGCGGGCCACCAATGCCGTGGGCAAGGTCGCGCAGATCGCTGTGCTCACCGACGACCTGGAGCGCCCCGCCAAGGAAATCGTCTGGCTCATCTTCAACCGCTGGATCCAGGAGAACGACTTCAAATACATCGACAAGCACATGGGCATAAAACAAATCACCAGCTACCAAAGCATCGACTACGCCGAACTGCGCGACCATCTGATAGACCGTCAGGTTCCTAACGAACTTTACGTCCAAAAATCCAAGGAAGGCCGCCAAGTCACCCGGCGCAAGGCCCGCCTGCTGCTCGCCGAAGACACCGCCCAGCGCCAAGAAGCCGCTCGCCAGCAGGAAATCGCCAGCCTCCAGGCCGGACTCGATTTGATCGAACCAAGCACCCCACAGCCACCGCCGCCCGACTCATCCAAGCGGCTCAAAGCCCTGCGGCAAGCCAGTCAACGCAGTCAGAAATACTCCCGGGCACGCCGGGCGCAGCTCGACGAATTTCAACTCCAACTCGACCGAATCGAGGCGGAAAAAGCGGCGCTCGACAAGGAGGTATCGCGCACCGACCAACTCATCGACCAACAGATGGTGCGGATGGACACCGCCAACAAAACCCTCATGGATGCCATCAAGATTTGTGCCAGGAACCTCTTCTACCAGGCACTCGCTCCGTTCAAAAAACTCTATGACAACTATCGCGATGACCATGTGCGGTTCCGCGAACTGACCCGTTTTAATGGAGTCCTGCGACTTGGCGCAGCGGGCATGGAAGTGCATCTGGTGGCTCACATGCACCTTGCACCCAAAATGCGCCGGATCATCACTGCGGTGCTCGGAACCATCAATGCCAGTGCCCCACCGCTGCCTGACGGCAGCACTCGCAAAGTGGAGTTGCGTCTGACCGACAAGAGCCGCATCACGGTCCAGATCTCCGACGACTCCGATGTCCAACCGTCCTCTACCTGATCCGCAGCCAGCGTTGCGCCCCTTGATTTTTCAGGGAATCCAACTTGCTCCACTCATTGACTCTTTTGAGGTCGAACACTGAGTTCTGATGCTCTTTCCGTTGTTCCGACGCGTCCGGGGTTTGATGGATTCGCGCAGTTTGCGCAGGCTCTTGGGCCGGACCAATCTGATCAGACGCCCCCGCCGGCTTCGTTTGAACCGATAACCGAGGAAGTCGAAATGACTG
>JBBSBE010000266.1:0-1925 GCA_038251625.1 Rhodobacterales bacterium | reverse complement strand
TACTCTGGTGCATGATGGGTTGGTGCATCAACGCTTCTTCAAATGGGTCCCGAAGCGCGGCTATGCCAAGCGGCTGGTCCAGGCGCACAAATTGCACCATGTCACGGTCGGCAAGGAAGGCGGGGTCAGTTTCGGTTTCGTGATTGCCCGCGATCCGGCCAAGCTGAAGGCCGAATTGAAGCGTCAGCGCGAGGCAGGAATTGCCGTGGTTCGCGAGAGTGCAGGGGCCTGACAGCCGAGTGTGATTTTATTCAACGCAGGAAGTTCACATAGACTGCGTGGATGATGCCAGGCACGAACAGGATTATGGTCAGGATCAGATTGATCCAGAAATCGCGCCCGATCCCGTGCTTCAACGCCACGCCGAGGGGCGGCAGCAGGATACTGGCGATCAGGATAAGAATACTCATTAATTTCTCCGTTTGGTTGCCAGCCTAACGCTTGGATCTGACGCATGTTCCGCCGGGATGGCAGAATTCGGCGGTTGGACCAGGGTTTGGCCTTATACCAGCCGTCCGATGACCTGACTCAGTTTTTGGTTTTCAAACTGCTGCGCCTCTGATTCAGTGCGCTTTGCCTTTCAGGGAGACGCGATATGGGTCGATCAGTAGCGGTATCAACGACATTGAGTGCGGATAAACTCCGCAAGCTGGCGCGCCGGGAGCGTGATGGGAAGGTATCGTTGCGGCTGATTTCGGTGGCCGCGGTGCTTGAGGGGGCCAAGCGGCATGTTGCGGCGCGGCAAGGCGGGATGGATCGCCAGACTTTGTGCGACTGGATCCACCGTTTCAATGCGGATGGTGTTGAGGGCTTACGTGACCGCCCGCATGGTCATCCGGTTCGGCGCTTGACGGCGGAACAGGAAGCGCAGGTCAGAGACTATGTTCTAAAAGGGCCTGATCCTGAGAAGGACCGGCTGGTGCGTTGGCGGTGTGTGGATGTGCAGGCCTATATCGCTGTCACGTTCAAGGTTGCGTATCATGAAAGCACGATCGGCAAGTTGCTGCGCCGGCTGGGTTTGCGCCACGTCTCGGTGCGTCCGGCTCACCCTAAAGGCGATGCGGAGGCGCGGGCGGCTTTTAAAAAAACTTCATGAGCCATGTTGACGCAGTGCTGCCCGACCATGCGCGCGGCAAGCCGCTGGAAATCTGGGTGCAAGATGAAGCGCGCGTAGGCCAGAAAGGCACATTGACCTATATTTGGGCGGAAAAGGGGACGCGGCCCACTGCTTTGCGGGATCAGCGTTATGTGTGCGCCTATATCTTTGGCGCGGTCTGCCCCGCGCGCGGAACCGGGGCCGCATTGATCATGCCTTATGCCAATACCGCCGCAATGAAGGCGCATCTCGACGAGATCAGCGCTCAGGTTGAAGAGGGCAGCCATGCCGTGGTGATCATCGACGGGGCCGGGTGGCACACGACAAAGTCGCTCGCAGTGCCCAGCAATATCAGCCTGCTGCAACTGCCGCCATACAGCCCCGAACTCAATCCTCAGGAGAATATCTGGCAGTTCATGCGCCAGAACAAGCTCGCCAACCGCTGCTATGAAAACTACGACGCCATCGTCGATGCCTGCTGTGAAGCCTGGAATGACCTCATCGCCCTGCCCAAAACTATCAAATCCATCGCCAGCCGCGAATGGATGCAATGTGTTAGCTCATAGGCGGATTGGTATTACATGGGATATCTAAGCACACGCCAATACGCTCGTTTGTTTGATGAGTGGGGGGGCGCTGTCGGCCTTAACGTGCAAGAGTATGGGACGCATTCAATGCGCCGAACGAAGGCGTCACTCATCTACAAGACCACTGGCAACCTGCGAGCGGTTCAAATTCTACTTGGGCACTCGAGCATCGAGAACACGGTACGTTATCTAGGTGTAGACATCGATGATGCGCTTACCCTTGCCGAGCGCACTGAAATCTG
>JBBSBE010000265.1:0-1933 GCA_038251625.1 Rhodobacterales bacterium | reverse complement strand
TGCCATGGTAGTTCGGTGTGTCGTGGAAGCGTAATCAGTGAAATGGGCGAGACTTTCCAATGTGACTGACTCTTATGAAACTTCCCCGCCGACTGGGGTCAAGGCGAATCCAAGTTGTTCGGCTTGGCGGCGCAAATAGAGCTCTTTTCGGGCGCGGGCCAGCTCGGGGTTGCCCAGTCGCGACGGTTCGTAGGGGCGACGGTGTTTGACCATTGCCCAGAGAATGCGCGCGAGTTTGTGGGCGGCGGCGGTCACCGCTGCCTTCGTGCCAAGCTTGGACTTCAGTCTGCGAAACCAATCTCCCAGACCCGCCTTGGAGCGATGCAGCGATTGCGCCGCCATGCGAAGTGCGCTGGCCAAGCGGTTTTGAACTTTGCGCGTGTGGGCGGCGTGTGTCCGCCCTCCGGTGATCCGGTTGTCGGGACATAATCCCATCCATGAGGCGAAGTGTTCCGCAGTAGCGAATTTGTCAACGTCAGCACCCACCTCGCTCAAAAAGGCCAGACAGGTTTGGATGCTCACGCCTTCAACAGCAGTTAGATCAACTCCGAACTTCTCGCAAAGCTGAGTGCGCATCGGCTCCTCATGGGGCTTGTTACCCTTTTTGCCGATGATCGCTATCGGGGGCGCCTCCCGATCTTCGAGAGCGTCCATTCGGCTGGTGATCTGCTCATCGCAGGCCGTCATGAGAGCCTGATGGAAACGCCAGGCCTCCAACGATTGGCGCAGGGTGAAAAGGTGTTCCTCGCGCCAGTCACCTTTCAAGGCTCTCGCGATTTCAGCCTCGCTCTTCTTGCAACGATAGTCGCGCAGGCGGGCGAGCGCTTCGGGGTCGCGCTCTCCGGCGACGATGGCATCGAGGATCGCGAGGCCGGTGTAGCCCGTGATGTCAGTGACGGCGTGGTGCAGTTGCACGTTCATTTGATCGAGCGACTTCTGCACCCGCAACAAATGTTGGCAGGCGGTCCGCATCATACTCTCGCGGTGGCGCATCAGCGAGCGCACCGCGCAGATGTCCGCAGGAGGACGGAATGAGGCGTTGAGCAAGCCAACGCTGTGCAAGTATTGAAGCCACTGGCAATCCTGCACGTCGCTCTTGCGTCCGGGCACGTTCTTGACGTGGCGGGCATTGACCAAGCAGACCTCGAAACCGCGCTCTTCAAGGATCTGGAAGAGCGGAATCCAGTAAACCCCGGTGGCTTCCATCGCCACGGTGGTGATGCCACATTGCTTGAGCCAATCGGCCAACTCGTTGAGATCGTCGGTGAGAGTTCCAAAATGCCGCACCGGTTTTTCGTCTCGGTCTGCGGAAACTGCCACGTAATGGACGGTGGCACCGAGATCAATGCCGGCGGCGTCCGGGTTGGTTCTGCCCAGTGCCGGGCGGGTTTTCTTTTTTCGGGTTCTTTCGGTCTTTTGGTTGGCCATGATGTGTTGCGGTGTTCGGTTAGGAATGGCGCATCCTGACTGCAGCGGCCCAGAGGGTGTGACTACATGAGTATTCTCTTATGCGGGGTCGTTCCGGGCTGTGCCCGGCTCGCCACCAATGACCTCACGCACGGCCTCCGGCACCAAGCTGCTAGACGGGCTTCTAAAAGCACCACTGTAAGACCGGCGTATCGCTGCCGCGCAGCAGGATGCCCCAAAAGCATGAACGACGCCCGATCCGCCCTCAAGGAAGTTTCATCGATGTCTTTCCCCGACCACGGGCGGGAGGGGGGCTGCTAGGAATTTGCTTTTGGCGGGAGGCTCCTGAACAGCCGTTGGGCTAGACCGGAGGGCGGGGAAAAGGGGGTTGCCACGGTCGCCGTTTCCACTTTCACCTCCAACGGGGCCCCGCGCTTCGGGCAATCCGGCGAATCCAGCGGCGCGCTCAGGTCCTCCACCTGATCCATCGGACCGGGCTGCGGCTCCCCGGTGCCGTTCGAAGCGG
>JBBSBE010000264.1:0-1939 GCA_038251625.1 Rhodobacterales bacterium | reverse complement strand
CCGGACCCTGCGGCTTTTCTACATCTGAAGGAAATCTGTAATGCCAAAATCTACAAGACCATCACGCGGCCGCGCCAGCAGCAAAAGCCGCAGCCTGGTGCCAACCAAGCCGCAGTTCGTTGCGCTTGCCGTGCCCGAGCGTTTGATCCTCGGCGGTCATGAAATCCACCCCGAACAGATCCTCAATATCCCCGATCGCCGGGCCCTTGGCGATGGGCCGTGGCGCGATGAGCCCGACAGGGTGGCATGGACCGACACTGCCACCGGCTACGCCTGCCTGATCTTGCGCCAGCCCGATGGAACGCTTGCGGGCTTTGTGGCCGTCGGCTCCTCGCATCCGTTGTGGTGCTATGAACGTGATGCGATCCCGCCTGAGCTTGGCATAGCGCCGCATCAGGGCATCGATTATGCAGCGCTGTGCGATGAGAACGCATCAGCTGCGGTTCGTATCTGTCATACGGATTATGCGTATATTTTGGGGCGGGCGCGACCTAACGTTCCCTCGACGTCAAACAGTGACGCCAGCGGCGGTCCCGATGCCTGGTGGCTCGGGTTCAACTGCAATAAGACCGGAGACTTTCTGCCCAACGGTGGTTACCGCAACAACGACAACCGGGAGGATGGACCGCGGGTCTATCGCGATATCGGCTATGTCGCAGATCAGGTCCTGATCCTTGCAGACAAGCTCAAGGCACTTGGCGATCATGCGCCCAGCGTCAGCGGTGACGGGGTGCCTGGCACCGGTGTGCCGCTTGTGCTTGAGCCCAAGCCCAGAGCGCTTCTACCGCGCAAGGGAGGCCGCCATGAATAGTTCGGCAAACGATCCGCGCGGCTATGGTAAGCGGCGGCATCCTGAACTCCCTTGGGGCCACTGGCTCAGACAGGATCCCGCAGTCGAGGGGCTGGTCGATGAGGAGGGAAGGGTGTGGCCAAGCGTGCGGCACTATCTGTGGGAAGACCGGCTCGGCATGTTCAGCACCGACGAAAACTGCGAGCTTCTGCTCGCAGTCTTGCACGCCATGTCAAATCGGCGGGTGACCGGGGAGGAGGCCGTCCATGAGTTCTTCATCGGCATCTGGCGCGAAGCGAACTTTTTCCGCCAATGGCTCTGCGGGCAGGATCTGAACAATGTCTATGGCGTGACCGTCGAGGGGTATGCGATCATGAGCATGCTGGCTGCGACGCGAGAAATAGACGCACCTGATCTTGCACCGTTGAGTTTTCCGACACTGCATCCCTGGAACGGCCTTGATCAGGGCGTCACCCGGCAACAACGCGAGCGCATCATGGCGGCGCAAGAGGCACTTGGCAGGCCGCTGCGTTACCGCTTCATCCGCGAACCGGTTGCAAACCAACCCGGCATCAAGCTGACTGGGCTAGAGTTGGGTGCAAACATCCCGTTGACCCGGGTGCTGTGGGCGATGACGTTCCCGGATGATTACGCGCGGGACCGCATGTATGCCTGGATCGCGCATCATCTTGATCGCTGGCAGGGGTGGGGCGAGATGGCGGCTGACGACGGATCTCGGGCTCTGAGCGAACATCTGCTGAAACTGAAGTTTGCTAATGAGCTGATGGATCTGAGCTGATTGGCTAGGGGTGCTGCTCACTGGGCAGCATCCCTTGTCGCGACCATCAGCATCAACACCGCCGCCTGTCCTTGTCGAGGGCAGGGACACGCCCTGTAGGAAATCTGCTGCGCCTCTCTCTGCCAACTGTGAGAGCAGCGTGACCTGTTTGCTGCATCATAAACGGAGGGATTTGAGACGGCGCAGAATGCCATTTGGTTACACGCGATCGCGCTCGTAGAAGTCGGGTTTGATGACCGACCTTGGGACGAAGCCGCCGTTCCCCGGCGATGTGTCGAAAGGCAGGCTTTGCCAGGAGCCGACAGCCAGCGTTGGTCCGACCGTCCCAGCATACCGACAACAACTGGGCT
>JBBSBE010000263.1:0-1944 GCA_038251625.1 Rhodobacterales bacterium | reverse complement strand
GGTGGACGCGGTGGGCAACACCTGGAAACCGAGCGTTCAGGGTGCGGACGCGAATGGGCGCTACTCGCTGCCGCCTGCGTACGCGCCGGTGCCCAAGGTGGGCCCAACGAACGGCAGCAACTTCCAGATCTACAACACCTCGACGCTGAACCTGTAAGCCTGGGCGGCGGGGCGGGCAACGGCCCCCCAACCCATGGGCCTTTGCGGGCGTACCCTGCGTTTCTGCCCGGCCCTATCGGCTGCCTCGTTCGTTTGGCCGTCCCGGCGTTTCGCGCGACAACAGCAAGGGAAGTCTTTCCGACCTCGGCCGCCGCCGACTGCTATCTGGCACTTTATTGATCGGACGTAGGTTAACAACGGGTCGGTACTGCGAGTTCGGGCCGAAGAGAAGCAGTCACCGGCGCGGCGCGGACCGCCTCGCGCGAGCCCTACTGCTGCTCTACCTCGTAAAGCTGACACTCGCACCGCTCGCGGTCGCCTGGGCCCACTACTGCTTGGTGCCAGTCAGCGTGAGTTCGCCCGCCGGCGGCCACCGTCGGCAACCGTTGCAACGCCGTCACTCAGATTGACCAAGCGAACTAACGCAACGCGTTCGGAGCGTCTGGTTGACCGCGGGGTAGCGAGCATTTGATCGTCCGATTGCCCTGGGTACTTCCGCTATGTCTCTTCCTCAACAAAGGTCAGACGGTACTGCGCCCGCCCACATGCCAGCCTGCAACAATCTCTCGCCGCGCGCGGGCCGTTCAAGGGAGTTCGTACCCCGCGAAGTTGTCCGCGTGGCTGCCTATGTGGGGTAGGGTTTGCACAAGCTGGTGTCTTCAGGGGTAGGATTTTTCATCCCTCTGCAACCCGCGCCAATCCCCACGGTCCGAAAGACTCTGGCGCACGCGATCCTCTTCTCAGCGGTCAGCGTCGTGCGACCATGGAGTTGTCATCCCCTTCTTTCATGCCTTCGGCGGATCTGAACGAACTCACTCGCCCGCGGACTTCTAGGCCGTGCCGACGTCCGACGCGTCGAACCTGCGCGCGCTTCAACTCCACGGGGCCGGCTATCAGTGCCTTAAGGCGCGATCCGAGGGCCTCGAAGGCCTTGCGTTGCTCCGAGAGTCGCCGGTCGCGGATGTATGTCCGCCTGACCCGGCTCTCGATCATGTGATTCAGACATTCGTCAATGACATCGCCACTGATCCCGATTTCTGCCATTCGAGTGGCAGCTGTTCGGCGCAGGTCGTGGGCGGTCCAGCGTCCATGGCTCAACAGCATGGAAGTGGTGGCCTTGCTTCGATGCGCAAGTCGACGATCCGGTGTTCGCTGGCGATCGCTCAGCTGCTTGCCGAACGCCTTGACACCTACCGGGCCATCGTTGCTCATGTTCGGGAAGACCCACGGGACAAGCTTATTTGAGTCATTTCGTGCGACGGACAGCTTGCCCAGTTTGTCGAGCTGCTCGAGCGCGAACGCACTCAGATGGATGGTGTGATCGCGCTGGTTCTTCGTCTCGGGCAGATGCCAGGTCTTGCGCTTGAGGTCGATGAAGCCGAGCTTGACCCCGCGCAGATCGGCGATTGCCTTCAGACCGGCCGGAGTACGAGCTTCATCAAACCAGACAGCTCCCAGCAGCTCGCCGATACGAACGCCGGTGGCCAGGATCAACCAGACTCCCGCCGAGAACCGGTCGTGCAGGCCCGACGCCTCGATCGAGCTGCTTAGTTGGCGAATCTCTTCCCCGGTCAGAACACGGTCGCGCTGGACTGACGGCCCGCCGACATCTCGCTTCGCAACGGTGTCGAGCGGGTTGCGCATGGTTGATGTCCCAGGAAGTGGTGTAAGTCCTTCGTTGCGGCAAGGTGCGTAGGGCGTAGCCCGAAGCGGCTTGGCGCAACGGCGGCGGCGATCCCGATCGGGGGTGGCCATCGTGGTCCCGGATAAGGTTGAGGTGCGACC
>JBBSBE010000262.1:0-2029 GCA_038251625.1 Rhodobacterales bacterium | reverse complement strand
CTGCCGGGACCCCGCTGCTGGTCGATGGCTTCGCGCCTGCGATAGCTTTCGACGTTGAGTTCGAGGATGGTTGAATGGTGCACGAGCCTGTCGACGGCGGCGAGGGTCATCGCCGGGTCGGGGAAGATGCGGTTCCAGTCGCCGAAGGGCTGATTTGCGGTGATGGCGATGGAGCGTCGTTCGTACCTTGCGCTGATCAATTCGAACAGGACGCTGGTTTCAGGCTGGTCCCTGGTGACGTAGGCGAGGTCGTCGAGAATGATCGGGTGGTATTTGTCGAGGCGTGCGATGGCCGCCTCGAGTGCCAGTTCTCGGCGTGCGACCTGCAGTTTCTGGACGAGATCGGTGGTGCGGGTGAAGAGCACGCGCCAGCCATTCTCGATGAGGCCAAGGCCTATGGCAGCGGCCAAATGGGTTTTGCCACCGCCTGGCGGCCCGAACAGGATCAGATTGGCGCCGGCCTCCAGCCAACTGTCTCCGGCGACAAGGGCCATGACCCGGGCTTTGGAAATGGTTGGAACGGCGTCGAAGTTGAAGCCCGAAAGGGTCTTGCCGGGTGGCAGGCGTGCTTCGGCGAGACGACGTTCGATCCGCCGCCAAATCAGACGGGGCCCGCGTTCGGCGATCTCGTGTTCTGCGAGGGCAGCCAAAAGCCGTGCGGCAGGCCAGCCTTCCTTGTCGGCCCGTTCGGTAAAGGCGGGCCAGAGGTGCTTGATGGCCGGAAGGCGCAGCTCATTGAGCAAAAGGTTCAGACGCGCCGCGTCGATGGGCTCAGAGGCGGTCATGCGGCTTCCCCCGTCTGCACGGCAGCCATGAGGACGTTGTAGTCACTGAGCGGGGTGACCGGCACGGTGATGTCGGGCAAACTGGCCGGGTCAGGTGAGAACCGCGCCCGCATTGCCGCCATATCCGGCAGTTCGCCAGGCAGCGATGAGGTCGCAGATGACCGTGGCCAGTTCGGCCTCGCATCCCCTTTCGTGGGCCAGGGAGAGGATATCAACGGTGAGCCTGCACGCTGCCTTCTCGGGCAATGCGGCCATGGCAGCCTCATAAAGCTGGCGGTAAGCATCGCGCGGAAACAGCTGATCGCGGCAGACCAGACCGGGTAGCGCCATCGGTTTGCGCCGTAGGGCATGGATCACATGACGATAATCCACGACATGGCCGCGCTTGTTGTCACCATATCCCCGGCCACGTGGCAGGGTCAGTAAGTGGGTGGCACCGAGGTAGAGGTCGAGCCTGTCATCATGCAGCCTGACGCGCAGGCGGTGGCCGATCAGTCGGGACGGGACAGTGTAGAAGACCCGCCTGAGGATGAAGCCACCCGAAGACGTGACGATGACTGTTGTTTCCTCGCCGTCCGTTGTGCGCCGGATCGGCAGGGGCTGTAGCACAGCGCGCTCGGCGTCGATACGCTTGCAATTATTGGCATTGCGCCGACCACAGAACTCATCGAGGAAACGGCGATAGGCGGCAAGATCGACAAAGTCGGGCGTGCCCCGCAGCAGCAGGGCATCCGCGATGGCACGCTTCAGGTGCCCATGCGGCCCCTCGATCGCACCATTCTCATGCGCGACACCACGGTTGTTGCGGCTTGGGGTCATGGCATAATGGGTGCACAGGGCCTCGTAGCGCTTTGTCCAGTCGATGTCAGCGTCGCGTTCGAGGTTGCGGAACGCGGCCGACAGACTGTCACTGCGATGTTCGCGCGGGGCACCGCCCAAGGACCAAAGGGCATGTCTCGCAATCCTTCGGCCAATGCCACAAAGCTCTCGCCGCCCGGCACGACATGGACATGCTCGAAGCCGCTGTAGGCCAGCCGGAAGTGATAGAGGCGATGAAGCAAGGGCAGGCCCGCGACCGTGACGCCCAAATCGGCCATGTCGGTGAAGTCCGACAGGCCCATGCGGCCGGGCTCTTGGATCTGGCGGAAAATGACTTCCCGCTCCGCCCCGTGCAGGGCCCGCCAGTGGCTGACCCGACGTTCCAAAGTTCGCCGAATCCCCTCGCCAAGTTCCGGGTGGCGGCG
>JBBSBE010000261.1:0-2220 GCA_038251625.1 Rhodobacterales bacterium | reverse complement strand
GCTCCACCGGTCAGTGCCAGGATCCCGGCAAGGTGTTCAAGGGCAAGAAGATGGCCGGTCACCTCGGCAACGTCCGCGTGACCACCCAGAACCTGGAAGTGGTGCGCACCGACAGCGACCGTGGCCTGATCATGGTCAAGGGCGCGGTGCCAGGTTCAAAGGGCGGCTGGGTCACCATCAAGGACGCGGTCAAGAAGCCGGTTCCCGATGGCGTGATCATGCCTGCGGCCCTGCGTTCGGCGGCGAAAGCCGCACACGAAGCGGCAGAGGCGGCGGCTAAAGCGGCGGCGGCTGAGGCCGCTGAGGTGGAAGCGGCGAAGCTTGCGGCTCAGGCGGCAGAGCAGGCGGCGCTGGAAGCATCAGCAGCCGAAGCTTCGGCTGCGGGCGATGCCGAGGCGCCGGAAGCAAGTGACGGCGAGAAGCCGAAGGACGGTGACGCATGAAACTCGCGGTAATCAAACTCGACGGCGGTGCGGCGGGCGAAGTGGACCTCGACGAGGCTCTCTTTGGCCTCGAGCCGCGCGCCGACATCCTGCACCGTGTGGTGCGGTGGCAGCGGGCCAAGGCGCAGGCAGGTACCCATTCGGTGCTGACGCGTGCCGAAGTGTCCTATTCCACCAAGAAGATCTATCGCCAGAAGGGCACCGGGGGCGCACGCCACGGCTCCAAGAAGGCCCCGATCTTCCGGCACGGTGGTGTGGTCAAGGGCCCGATCCCGCGCAGCCATGCGCATGACCTGAACAAGAAATTCCGCGCCCTCGGCCTGCGCCATGCGCTCAGCGCCAAGGCCAAGGCGGGGGAGTTGGTCATTATCGACAGCGCCGCCATGGACACGCCGAAGACATCGGCGCTGGCCAAGGTCGCCAAGAATCTTGGCTGGAAGCGCGTGCTGATCATCGACGGCGCCGAGGTGAATGAAAACTTCGCCATGGCGGCGCGCAACATCGAAACCATCGACGTGCTGCCCACGATGGGCGCCAACGTCTATGATATCCTGCGCCGTGATCAGCTTGTGATCACCAAGGCCGGGATCGAAGCTTTGGAGGCGCGGCTGAAATGAGCGCGAAACCCGAACATTACGATGTGATCCGCAAGCCGATCATCACCGAAAAGGCCACCATGGCGTCCGAGCATGGCGCCGTGGTCTTTCAGGTGGCGATGGATTCCACGAAGCCCATGATCAAGGAAGCGGTCGAGGCCGTTTTCGGTGTGAAGGTGAAAGCCGTCAACACCACGATCATCAAGGGCAAGGACAAGAAGTTCCGTGGCCGCCCCGGCAGCCGGTCGGACAAGAAGAAGGCCTACGTGACGCTCGAAGAGGGTAACACCATCGACGTCTCGACGGGCCTCTGATAGGACACGCCGAATCTGGCGGCCCCGGGAAAACCGGGGCCGTGTCGTTTCATAAATCCCGGGGCGCGCGCGACCGCCTCTCTAAAGACGGAAGACAGAAAGCATGGCACTGAAGTCGTATAAACCGACGACGCCTGGCCAGCGAGGGCTGGTTCTGATCGACCGTTCGGAACTGTTCAAGGGCCGCCCCGTTAAGGCGCTGACCGAAGGTCTGCGCAAGACGGGCGGGCGGAACAACACCGGACGCATCACGATGTGGCACAAGGGTGGCGGCGCCAAGCGCCTCTACCGCGTGGTGGATTTCCGCCGCACCAAGATGGACATGGCCGCGACGGTCGAGCGGATCGAATACGATCCCAACCGCACCGCCTTCATCGCGCTTGTGCGCTATGAGGATGGTGAGCTTGCCTATATCCTGGCCCCCCAGCGCCTCGGCGTGGGTGACAAGGTCGTGTCGGGCAAGAAGACCGACGTGAAGCCCGGCAATGCGATGCCGTTCTCGGGCATGCCGATCGGCACGATCGTCCACAATGTCGAGCTGAAGCCCGGCAAGGGCGGCCAGATCGCGCGCGCGGCGGGCACCTATGCCCAGTTCGTGGGACGTGACGGTGGCTATGCACAGATCCGCCTGTCCTCGGGCGAGCTTCGCATGGTGCGTCAGGAATGCATGGCCACCATCGGTGCCGTGTCGAACCCCGACAACTCGAACCAGAACCTCGGCAAGGCCGGTCGCAAGCGCCACATGGGCGTGCGCCCGACGGTGCGCGGTGTGGCAATGAACCCGATCGACCACCCCCATGGCGGCGGCGAAGGCCGTACCTCGGGCGGTCGTCACCCGGTCACCCCGTGGGGCAAGGGCACCAAGGG
>JBBSBE010000260.1:0-2318 GCA_038251625.1 Rhodobacterales bacterium | reverse complement strand
TCCTTCATCGGGCCGTCGGGATGCGGAAAGACCACCTTCCTGCGTTGCGTGGCGGCGCTGGAAACACCGACGGACGGCACGCTGACAGTGAACGGCATGAGCCCCGAGGATGCCCGCAAATCAAGGGCTTATGGCTATGTCTTCCAGGCGGCTGGCCTGTACCCCTGGCGCACGATTGCGGGCAATATCAGGCTGCCGCTGGAGATCATGGGATTTTCGCGCGAGGAGCAGGAAAAGCGCGTGAGGAACGTGCTGCAACTGGTTGAACTGGAAGGGTTCGGGGGAAAGTACCCTTGGCAGCTTTCGGGCGGGATGCAGCAGCGCGCCAGCATTGCGCGGGCGCTGGCCTATGATGCGGACATCCTGCTGATGGACGAACCCTTCGGGGCGCTGGACGAGATCGTGCGTGACCGGCTGAACGAGGAGTTGCTGAAGCTCTGGGCGCGGACGGGGAAAACCATTGGTTTTGTGACACATTCCATCCCCGAGGCTGTCTATCTGTCGACCCGCATCGTGGTGATGAGCCCCCGCCCGGGGCGGATCACGGATGTGATCGAAAGCCCTTTGCCGAAAGAGCGCCCGCTTGATATCCGCGACAGCCGGGAATTCATCGAGATCGCGCACCGGGTGCGCGAGGGGCTGCGGGCGGGGCATTCGGATGATTAGGGCCGGGTCTGGGGGGAAACACTCCGAGCGTCCGGGAATAGGGTGGTTCGCGGCAGCAATCCAATGGGTCCGGGCATTAACCTTTGTCTGGGCCCTTCTTGCGCACGCGGCCGGGGCAGGGACGCTCGAGGACGGCCTGCGCGGTGTGAAACCAACCGAGGGCCTTGGCTTTGCGAACCTGTCGAAAGACCTCGTGATCTTTGCCGGCATCATCAATTCGCGGACCGGCGCTTCGATGCTGCGCGTCACACGCGGCGCGAAACTGGGCCTGCGGGTGGATTTACTGATGCGCGAGGGTGCGTCGCAACGCAGGATCACCCTCCGATGCCGGATCTGGCACGTCTTCGGAGATGGCCGCCGATCTGGCCTGCTGGCGGATGAGATCTGCCTCAAGGGTGTCGTCGGGGGCAATGGGAAGAACGAAGTTGCCGGGAAAGAACGCTGGTTCCTGCCCGATCCGGAAGCCCCGCGGGGACCGACGGCCCTCGTCCTGCAAGTGGACGAACCAGCCACGGGTGCGACGACGACACTTGCCGTGACCTACTTCTGGGCGGGCGGACGTCGATGACCCGCATGCTGCCGATCCTGACCGTACTCGCGGCCATCCTCGCCGTCTGGTACGCCGCCGCCGTCTGGATGAACGCGCCCTTCGTGCGCGATCAGGCGGCGCGGGCGGGGACGACCGTGACATTTGCCGAGATCGTGCCCCTGACGATGGCGCAGCCGCGCCCGGTGCTGCCTGCACCGCATCAGGTGGCGGCGGAATTGTGGAAGGGCGTGGCCGGGCAGAAGGTGACCTCGAAGCGCAGCCTTGTGTATCACGGCTGGATCACGCTGGAATCCACGCTTTACGGGTTCGTGCTGGGGATCGCGGTGGGCGTGGGCCTTGCCGTCGCCATCGTGCAGTTCCGCGTGGTCGAGATGAGCGTGATGCCCTGGGCGGTGATCAGCCAGACCATCCCCATCGTGGCGCTTGCGCCGATGATCGTGGTCTTGTCGAACGCGGTGGGGGTGGAGGCGCGCGAGGTGCCGAAGGCGATCATCTCGGCGTATCTGTCGTTCTTCCCGGTGCTCGTCAGCATGGTGGCGGGGCTGCGGTCGCCCGATGCGATGCAGGTGGATCAGTTGCGAACGTGGAATGCGAGCGGGGCGCAGGAGTTCTGGAAGCTGCGGCTGCCCGCGAGCCTGCCCTTTCTGTTCGCCGCGCTGAAGGTGGCGATAGCGGCAAGCCTTGTGGGCACGATCGTGGGCGAGTTGCCGACCGGCGCGGTAGAGGGGCTCGGCGCGCGCATGCTGATCGGGTCGCAGTTCGGCGAGCCCTTGATCATGTGGGCGGCACTTTTTGCCAGCGCAGTGCTGGCGGGGGGGCTGGTCCTGATCGTGGGCGGGATCGAGCGGGTGCTGCGCGCGCGGATGGGGGTGGCATGATCTGGATCGTGGCCGCCCTTGGCTTCTGGTTGGCCGCCTTTGCCGCGAATGTGGCGATGTCGCGCGCGGGTCGGGGGCGGCTGGCCGTACCGGTGCTGTTTGGTATCACGGTGCTGGTACTCTGGGAGGGGTTCGTGCGCGGCCTTGGCGTCAGCCCGGTGATCCTGCCTGCCCCTTCGGCCATCGCCGCGCGCATCCCCGAGGCGGCGCCGTTGCTATGGGCG
>JBBSBE010000259.1:0-2360 GCA_038251625.1 Rhodobacterales bacterium | reverse complement strand
GCCCGTCAGCACGGCGGCAAAGATCTTGCGCGGTATCGCGGGGCGGCGCGCGACCTTGCGCAGGTCATAGGCCTCTTGCGCAAAGATCCCCTCGCGCGTGAGCCAGGCCGCCAGCATCAGAAGCGCGAAGGTGCCAAGGCCCACGATCAGGTCGGCCGGTTCGCCGCGAAAGGCACGCCACGCGAAAAGGAAGGGCAGGATAAAAAGCAAGGTCGAGCGAAAGCCCGCCTTGGTGGGGCGCTGGCCGTCGAAGGGATGCGCGGGGGCAGGGCCTTCGCCCGGCTGGCCCTGCGGGCTGTATTTGCCGCCGAACCGCTGCGCCATCAGACCGCCCCCAGCGAGGCCACGTAGAAGAAGAGCGCGACCAGAAGGACATAGGCGGTGGTCGATAGCCCCGATGCCGACATGCGCCGCCCCTCCCTGTTCCCCGTCTGCAACCTTAGCCGAGGCGGGCGTGCCGTTCCAGCCCCGCGCTCAGCCGCGCGGGGTGCGGGGTTTCGGGGCGCGCGGTTTGGCCGGGCGCGGCGTGCGTGGCCCTGTTGGTGCCGGGGTGGGGCCGCCAGCGCGCGGGGTGCGAGGCCCGGGTTTCGATGCGGGGCCCCTGGCGGGCCGTGGGGGGGCTTCGGTGTCGGTGGCTGGCGTGCGGCGGTTGCGCGTGACCTTGGGCTTTGGCGCAGGCTCGGGCTCGGTGGCGCCCATCCCAAGCTGGTCGCGCAGCACCTTGGCGCGCACCTCCTCGACCGCACCGGGGGCCAGATCGCCCAGCCGGAACGGGCCATAGCCAGTGCGGATCAGGCGGTTCACTGTCAGCCCGATGGCCGACATTGCGCGCCGGATCTCGCGGTTCTTGCCCTCGCGCAGGCCCACTGTCAGCCACGCGTTGGCGCCCTGATGGCGATCCATGGTCACCGTCATCGGCTGGAACCTTTCACCCTCGACCGTGATGCCCTGGCGCAGGGGTTCCAGATCGGGGTCGGCGGGGTTGCCCTTGACCCGCACGCGGTACTTGCGCAGCCAGCCGGTGGAAGGCAGCTCCAGCCGCCGCTTCAGCGCGCCATCGTTCGTCAGAAGGATCAGCCCTTCGGAATTGAGGTCGAGCCGCCCCACCGACATCACGCGCGGCATATCTTCGGGCAGGGCATCAAAGATCGTCTGGCGGCCCTTTTCATCGGCAGCACTTGTCACGAGGCCCTCGGGCTTGTGGTAAAGCCAAAGCCGTGCCGGTTCTGCCGCCGCGATGGGTTCGCCGCGCACGGTGATGCGGTCGGCCGGCGTGACGTTCAGCGCGGGGCTGTCGATGACGGTGCCGTTCACGGCAACCTCGCCCAGCGCGATCATCCGCTCAGCCTCGCGCCGGGAGGCGACGCCCGCGCGGGACAGGACTTTTGCGATACGGTCGCCGGGAGGGGGCATGGCGGGCCTTTCTGGGGCGGGAGGAGCGGTGGAACCCCCGGGGG
Source organism: Rhodobacterales bacterium (assembly GCA_038251625.1). GTDB lineage: Bacteria > Pseudomonadota > Alphaproteobacteria > Rhodobacterales > Rhodobacteraceae > JBBQXK01. The sequence goes on along the minus strand of JBBSBE010000259.1, from coordinate 903 downwards.
TTTTCCACCCCCGGGCCCCCGGAGGATATTTGCACAAAGGAGAAGCTGCAAAGGGCCGTTGCACGAAAGCGGGTTTGGCGGCAAGGGGAGGGGATGGCAGAGTTTCGGTCATTCATGGATCTGGCGCTTGAGGCGGCGCGCGCAGCGGGCGCGCGCGGCGAGGTGCCGGTAGGTGCCGCGCTGGTCGCACCGGGGGGCCGCGTGGTGGCGGTGGAGGGGAACCGGACGCGCGAGCGGGCCGACGCCACCGCGCATGCCGAGATGCTGGTGATCCGGGCAGGCGGGGCAGAGCGGCTGGAAGGGCACGACCTTTACGTGACGCTGGAGCCGTGCCCGATGTGCGCGGGTGCCATTGCGGCGGCGCGGATCGGGCGGCTTTACTATGCTGCGGCGGACCCCAAGTCGGGCGGAGTGGCGCAGGGCGCGCGGGTCTTTGCCCATCCGCAGTGCCATCACGTGCCCGAAATCTATGACGGGATCGGCGCCGAAGCCTCTGCGACCCTCTTGCGCGCCTTTTTTGCCGGGCGGCGATAGGGCGTATTCGGCGGGAACGCGCGACCCGGGCACTGCAACGCTTGCCGCTTGCCCCCCGGCCCGCGTAGGCTGGGCGGAAAAACGTAGAGCAGGAGGCGGTGCATGCGCGGATTGGTGCGGACGGTCCTGGCGCTGGTGTTCCTGGTGGCGCTCGCGCGGGTGGTTCTGATCCTGATCCCGGCAGAGCGTGTGGCTTCGCTGGCGGCGGGGGAATTCCAGCGCATCACGGGCCGGGAACTGGTGATCGGCGGCAAGGTCAGGCCGACGCTATGGCCCGTGCTGGGGGTGGCGGCAGAGGACGTGCGGCTGGCCAATGCCGACTGGTCGCAGGAAGGGCCGATGCTTCTGGCCGACCGGCTGGAGATCGGG
>JBBSBE010000258.1:0-2492 GCA_038251625.1 Rhodobacterales bacterium | reverse complement strand
GGCGGGTTTGGTGGGTTGGCTGCGGCGTTGCGCCTGCGCGCGCGCGGCTTTCACGTCACCATCATCGACCGCTGCGCGCGGCTTGGCGGGCGGGCGCAGGTGTTTGAACGCGATGGGTTTCGCCATGATGCCGGGCCGACGGTCATCACAGCCCCGTTTCTGTTTGAAGAGCTGTTTGGCCTTTTTGGCAAGAAAATGTCGGACTACGTGACGCTGGTCACGCCAAATCCTTGGTATCGCTTTCACTTTTCCGACGGTGCCACGCTAGATTACGGTCCAACGCAGGACCGGACCGAGGCCGAAATAGCCCGCTTTAACCCTGCAGATGTGGCAGGCTTTCGCAGGCTGATCGCACATTCCAAGGCGATATATGACGTGGCTTTTACCAAACTGTCGGATCGGCCCTTTCACAGCCTGTGGTTCATGATCCAACAAATCCCCGATCTGTTGCGACTGAAAAGTTATGAAAGCGTATGGAAAATGGTCAGTCGCCACCTGGCCGATGACCGCCTGCGTCAGGCGTTTTCGGTGCAGCCTCTGTTGGTTGGCGGCAATCCCTTTGCCACCACCAGCATCTACGGCCTGATCACATACGTCGAACAGCGCGATGGCATCTGGTTTGCGATGGGCGGCACCGGGGCACTGGTGGATGCGCTGTCAACGCTGATGACGGAAGAGGGGATCGAGATCAGAACCGGGGAAACGGTGGATCAGATTGAACTGAAGAATGGCCGTGCCTGTGGGGTCCGGTTGGCCAGCGGTCAGGTAATCCGGTCTGATATCGTGGTCACCGATGTGGACCCGGTTCATTTGTATCGCAATATGCTGCCACGAAAGGTGGCCTCGCCACTTGCCCGGTTTCGCGCCAAACACGCGACATCCTCGATGGGTCTGTACGTAATGTATTTCGGGGCGCGGCAGCAGTGGGCCGATGTGGCGCATCACACGATCTGGTTTGGCACCCGCCACCGCGAATTGCTTGCCGAAATTTTCAGGAACGAAAAGTTGCCCGAGGATTTCTCGCTTTACGTTCACCGCCCTACCGCAACCGACCCCAGCTTTGCGCCAGCAGGCTGTGACAGCTTCTATGTGTTGTGCCCAGTGCCGAACCTGCGGGCGGGGGTGGACTGGGCTGTGGAAGGGCCACGCTTGCGTGACCGCATTGTCGCGGCGCTGGACGCGTCAATGCTGCCGGGTCTGAAAGACACGATTTGTTCGGAATTCGCGATGACGCCGAATGATTTCAAGGATCGCTATCTCAGCGTGGATGGTGCCGGTTTTTCGATCTCGCCCTATTTCAGGCAGTCGGCATGGTTCCGGTTTCACAATCGGGGCGAAGGGATTCCAAGGCTTTACGTCGTAGGCGCAGGCGCGCACCCGGGGGCCGGACTGCCAGGTGTGGTGTCATCAGCCAAAACGCTGGACCATCTGGTGCCTGAACCGGTGGCCGTTCAGTGAACTGCGCAAGTGATCTTGACGCAACGCTGCCAGATGCACGGGCCATGCTGAAACGGCATGGCAAAACATTTGCCTGGGCAGCACATCTGATGCCACAACGCGACGCAGACCGTTTGGCGCAGCTTTATGCGATCTGCCGGACGCTGGACGATCTGGCCGATCTTGATGGCAGCGCAGAAGCCAGAGCGCGTCTCTTGGACTTGCGATCTCATCGGTGGGTTGCCACTTCCGTCGATCCGATTGCACGTGAGTTGGCCGCGATGGTCACGCAGATCAGCCTGAATCCAGAGACGATGCAACAGCTGCTCGAAGGGTTGATCAGCGACACGGGTTCTCAATTCATAGCCGATGAGCCGAGCCTGATCCGCTATGCCTATCTGGCGGCCGGAACCGTAGGGTTGATGGTCTGTGATGTGTTGGAGGTCGCGGCACCAACAGCCCGCAAAGCTGCCGTTAATCTCGGCATAGCCATGCAACTGACCAACATCGCGCGCGACGTTCACGAGGATGCTGTCGCGGGTCGCCGGTACCTGCCCGCGACGTGGTGGGATGCAACGCCTATGGAGATTGAGGACCCCTCGCCCGAAACCAAGCGCAAAGGAGCCATCGCTGTGCTGCGGTTACTGGATCTGGCTGATGACTACTATGACCGTGCGTATTGCGGCTTTACTTTCCTGCCCATGTCCTCCCGAATTGGCTTGGCCGTCGCCGCCCGCGTTTATCGTGGCATCGGTTCCGAATTGCGGCGTCGCCACGGCGCGTTTCATCAAGGGCGGGTTTACGTTCCCCGCTGGCGCAAGGCAATTTTGACGATTGCGGCAGCAGGCGCACTGGCCAGACCTGCCAAGCCGATCGCTGATCTGCACTTGCATCCGGTCATCCTTGATCTTCTCCCTCCAGCCTCGAAGGCGGCGATCCATGGCCGTCATTGACACCGATGTAGCAATACTAGGTGGTGGCTGCGCGGGCCTGAGCCTTGCTGTGCGTTTGGCCGGATCAGGCTTGCGCGTTACCGTGATCGAGCCGCGTTCGGG
>JBBSBE010000257.1:0-2527 GCA_038251625.1 Rhodobacterales bacterium | reverse complement strand
TCCTTCTCGACGTTTCCGTCGGCGCGGTCGCGCCAGGCGAAGGTGACGCCGCCGTCGGCGATGGCGCGGATGCGGTGGTCGGAGACGGCCACGCGGTGGGTGTAACGGGCGAGGTAGTCCAACGCCTGCTCGGGGTCGCGGGCCGTCGCTTTGGGATAGACGACCCATTTGGTCCGGCGCAGCCGTGCGATCAGCGCCGACCACGCCGCGTCATCGGCCAGCGCTTCGGCGGCGCCCGCGTAACGAAGCTTGGCACGCTGCCGCAAGCTTTCCAGTCGGCGGATGTAGCGGCCGCGGAAGCAGGCGGCCAGGGCGTCCTTGCCGAACAGGTAGCGGTTGTGCGCGTTGCGCCATACCCCCTCGGCCTCGTTCCAGGCCCCGCCCGGCACGAGGCAGTGCAGATGGTAATGGGCCGTCAGACGTTGGGTCCAGGTGTGCAACACGGCGATGAAGCCGATCCGCCCGCGCAGCTTCCATTGCGGATCGGCGGCGAAGCGTTGCAAAACCCAGTTGACCGTGCCGAACAACTCGCCGAGGAGAAGCGACCGGTTGGCGGCGATCAGCCCGTTGAGGGCGTGCGGCAGCGTGAACACCACATGGAAATAGGGCACGGGCAGCACTTCGGCACGACGCTGCTCGAGCCAGCGCTGCTTGCGCAGCGTTTGGCAGGTAGGACAGTGGCGGTCCCGGCAGGAGTTGTAGACCGGCACCTCGGCGCCGCAGGCGTCGCAGCGGTGCAGGCGTCCGCCCAGCGCCGCCGTGCGGCACTCCATGATGTGCCGCGCGACGCGCGCGAGGCGCCGCGGCACGCGATGCGTGCCGCGGTATGTCTCCCAGCCTTCCCGGAACGCCTCCGCCACCCGATGGGGCGGAGGCGGCATCTAACGCAAAACTCCCGCCAGTCCGGCCACACTTCCCATTCCCGGCATGTCCGCCGGGCTGCGCACGGAGCCGAGCATCGCGCGTGAAACGTGGCAATAGATGCTCGTTGTTTTCAGCGACGTGTGTCCCAGCAGTTTCTGGATCACCGGCAGCGGGACGCCATCCTCCATCAGGTGGCTGGCGAAGCAGTGCCGCAGCGTGTGGATGCCGCGGGCGCGCTCGCGATCGACGCCGACGGCGAGGCAGGCCTCGTGGTACATGCGTTGCACGGTGGGCACCGAAATGGGGCCGCGATCGCCGACGCCCGGGAACAGCCATTCGCGCGGGCTCTCCCGCGGCCAGTACTGCCGCAGCAGGCCCAGCGCCCGGTGAGACAACAGCGTGTAGCGGTCTTTGCGACCCTTGGACTGCTCGACCCGCACCAGCATGCGGTCCGGCGCGCTCTCGATGTCATGCGGCCGCAGACGGCACACCTCGCTCACGCGCAGCCCCGAGCCGTAGACCATCGCCAGTATCGCCCGCGCCTTCAACCGCTTAGGTGCCGCAAGGATCGCCGCCACGGCGGCACGGTCCAGAATGACCGGCCGTTGGTGTGCGCGCCCGCGCGGTGGCAGCCAGAACCGGTCTTCGCCCCGCTTCAGCACATCCCGGTAGAAGCAGCGGAACGCGCAGACATGCACGTTGACCGTGCTCCACGACAGGTGCCGCTCGGTGATCAGCCGCGCGATGTGCGCCTGCACCTGATCGCAGGTCAGCCGGTCCGGCGGCGTCTCGCCGTAAGCCCGGAACAGCCCGATCATCGCCCCCGCGTAGCTCTCTTTCGTCGCCTCAGCAAAACCCCGCAGCACCATGTACTGCGTGAAGCGTCGCCCTAGTTCGCCCATGACTTTCTCCCGTTCGTTCGGCCGCCGCACATTGCCGCGGCCACGGGAGTCAGTCTACGCCTCCGCAAAAGAAAAAACCGCTTCCGTCAGAGTCTTAACTCCGCGTAGCGGTTCCGTTTCAACATCTTATTCACCCTCAAAAATAGCAGGGAAAATAGCACATCTTTCCGTGCAATACCTCAACCCTTTGCTTGCGTTTCAGGCGCTTGCGCAACCCTTTTGAGGTCTTGCATCCCTGCTACACCTCATCGATATATCTCAAACCGGCCTAGGCGGGGCGTACTGGCTGGAGGCTTGGCGTACCACGCCATGTGGAAAAGGTAGCGCGAGGGGGCGGGCGGGTCAAGCGAATGCCGGCGACGGCCCGCAATTCTGATTATGCAGATGGAACCATCGGCGTCGGGGTCGGAATCGGTATCGACAAAACCAAGAGCGTGCCCGTTTGTGGGTGTGTGGGTGTGTGAGTAAGATTCCCCAACCCACAAACCCACTCACGCACACACTGGGTTGCGGGCGCCAGCCCGCCTTAGAAGTCCTGATCCCCGCTGTGTTTTGGTAGGGGCGCATGGCAGCTCTGCGGGCTTATCGTTTTACCCAAATCGTAATCATAATCGTAATCATAATCGTAATCGTAATCGTAATCGTAATCTTGCAATAGCAACGCCCTACCAGGTACATTATTCAAGTATGAAAACAAGCTTTGATCACGAGAAGCTGGATGTTTATCAGGATTCTATTCATTCTGTCTCGATGCTTGTGGG
>JBBSBE010000256.1:0-2571 GCA_038251625.1 Rhodobacterales bacterium | reverse complement strand
GTATTCCGCCCGGCCCCCGGAACGGCTATGATGCGGGATGAAACAATTACTGTATCGACTGCCGCCCCCTTTGGTTAAACTGAAGTTCCAGCCCCTTTGAGGTGCCTTTCCTGTCCGCAACCCGTTGCGCGAAGGGGACTTACGCTCGACAATTGGCAGCATATTCCGTTCCATTTGTCCCCATGTAAAAAGAAATATATATTGAGATTGTGGTTGTAATCTGCCGAGATAATACGTATTGTTGCCCCATGTACATCGACGTCGTTCCCAACCGCAATTCCCCGCCGGCCGTGTTGCTCCGCGAGGACCGCCGCGAAGGCGGCAAGACCGTCAAGCGGACATTGGCCAACCTGTCCGCGCTGCCGCCGGAGGCGGTGGCCGCATTGCGCGCCGTGCTCAAGGGCGAGCGCTTGGTGGGGGCGGCGGAGCACTTCGTCGTCGAACGGTCTTTGCCGTGCGGACACGTCCGTGCCGTGGCGGGAACCATGGAGCGGCTGGGCATGGGAGAACTGGTCGCCTCGAAGCCGTGCCGGGAACGCGACCTGGTGCTGGCCATGGTCGCGCAGCGCGTGTTGCGGCCCGATTCCAAGCTGGGCACCGCCGCCCGGTTCGCCGACACGACCCTCGGCGTCGATTTCGGCGTGGAGGACTCCGGCGAGGACGGGCTATACGCCGCCATGGACTGGTTGCTCGAACGCCAGCCGTTCATCGAGAAGAAGTTGGCGCAGCGGCATCTGACGGCCGGCGGCCGGGTGTTCTACGACCTGTCCAGCAGCTCCTATTACGGGTCGCATTGCCCGCTGGCCGCGCGGGGCCACAACCGCGACGGTTTGAAGCTTCCGGCCATTGCCTACGGCCTGCTGACCGACGATGGTGGCCGGCCGGTGGCCATTTCCGTCTACCCCGGCAACACCGGCGATCCGACCACGGTCCCCGACCAGGTCGATGCGCTGCGCACGCGTTTCGGCATCGGCCGCTTCGTGCTGGTGGGCGACCGTGGGATGCTGACCTCGGCGCAGATCGACAAGCTGCGGGCGGTGGAAAACTGCGGGTGGATTTCATGTCTCCGAAGCGGCGACGTCCGCAAACTGCTCGAGTCGCGCGGACAGACCGATGCGCCCCTCTTCGACCGGAAGAACCTGGCCGAGATCACACATCCCGATTTTCCGGGCGAACGGCTGGTCGCGTGCTTCAACCCGTTGCTGGCCATGGACCGGGACCGCACGCGCACCGAGCTGCTGGCGGCGACCGAGGCGTGGCTGGGCAAAGTGGCCCGCCAAGTGGCGCGGCGCACCGCCGCGCCGCTGAACGCCGCGCAGATCGGCGTGAAGGTCGGACGGGGCATCAACCGCTACAAGGTCGCCAAGCACTTCGCCCTGAAGATCGCCGACAACCATCTGAGCTGGTCGCGCAAGGCAGACGCCATCGCCCGCGAGAAGGCGCTCGACGGCGTCTATGTCATCCGCACGCCCGAACCGGTCGAGACCCTGAGCGCCGAGGACACCGTGCGGGCCTACAAGCAGCTTGCCGACGTGGAAAAGGCGTTCCGCACGCTCAAGGGCCTCGATTTGCGCATGCGCCCCATCCACCATCGTCTGGAAACGCGCGTCCGCGCGCACATGTTCCTGTGCATGTTGGCCTACTATGTCGAGTGGCATATGCGGCAGGCCTTGGCGCCGTTGTTGTTCGTGGAAGAGGATCTGGCGCAGGCCCGTGCCACGCGCGACCCCGTGGCGAAGGCGGTTCCGACGGAAAGCGCGCAAGCCAAGCAGAAGAGCAAGAGATCGCACGACGGGCTGCCGTTACGGCACTTCAACGGCCTGCTCAGCTCTCTGGGCACGCTCTGTTCCAACACCTGCCGTGTCGGAGAAGGCAAGCACGCGGCACGGTTCCAGCAGCCGACGGAGGCCACCCCGCACCAGTGCGAGGCGTTTCGCCTGCTCGGCGTCAAAGTGCCATGACCCCCTAAGGCTGTCCCCAGTAGACGGAACGGAAAAATGAGGGTCGGAATGACTGCATCATGTTGCTTAACAACACGATGCGCATGAGAAGATCGTTGCAAAAGGGCTGGAACTTCAGTCTAACTGACAGGATCAACGCGGATGGCGTGCTCGAATCGGTGCCCGGGGCGCCCTTCGCGCACAATTTCAACTCATGGGAAACCTACTCGCCCGCCGGGCAGGCGAACCTGCTCGATCAGGCGTTCTACCTGTGGGCGGTCGTCGCCGCAGCCGCGGCGACGCGGCGCAGCAAGGATCCGGCTCTGAACGGTTATCTGGCGCACGCTTGGCCCCGTGTGCCGTCGCATTGGCTGTGGGTACCGTAGGGCGGACGGGTTTTCCGTCTGGCGAGGCATCGATCCGCCAGGCTCATCGGTGCGGGCGGGCCACGGGTTAGTCTTCACTCCTTGCCGCTGAGCGAATCCGTATCCTCGGCGTTTGCGTTTGTCTCCTCAAGATCCTCTTCGTGTTGCAGAATGGCGTCACTATGTGCGATTTCGCCGCTGTATCCCGCGCTGCGCTGGTCGAGTTCGGCCAGGCGGCGGGAGGTGGCGTAGAGGATCAGCGTATC
>JBBSBE010000255.1:0-2638 GCA_038251625.1 Rhodobacterales bacterium | reverse complement strand
CCTTTGCCGAAACCTCGATCTCGGCCGCGTCTACTGCGGGTACCCGCTCGGCAGTGATCTTGACGACGCCTTCCTCGAACCGCGCCGGGCGCAGCGCCAGCAGGGGGCGCGGGCTTTCAAACACCGTCACCGCCCCGCGATCCTCCAAGGCCGACAGAAGGTCTGCCCGCGCACCGGCGGCCAAGCCGTCCGACAGCCAGTAGCTTGCGAAATCCCCGTCGGGCAATGCGGCGGCCCAGCCTGCGTAATCGGGTCGCCAAGGCTGCGGCGCGATTCCCGCCAGACGCGGACCCCAGGCGGCGGCAGACTGGAACGACACCGCACCGGGTGCATCCGTCAGCCGGACGACGGCCACCGGCCGCCCCGAGCGCCCCGCCTCCTCCACCAGTTGGGCCGCGCGATCCATCCGTCGCGGCCAATCGCGCGCGTCGGCCCATGTGGCATCCATCAGGATCAACAGCGGCCCCGAGCCCGGCTCGCCCGTGCGCGGGTTCAGCACCGGCCCGGCAAAGGCCAGAATCGCCGCCCCGATCGCCGCCATCCGCAGCAAAAGCAGCCACCACGGCGTCTTGTCCGTTTCGGTCTCGTCATCCGTCAGGCCCAGAAGCAGCGCCACGCCAGGAAACCGCCGCCGGATCGGCGCGGGCGGTACCGCGCGCAGGATCAGCCACAGGACCGGCAGCGCCACCAGCCCTAGCAGCAAGAACGGGGTCGTGAACCCCAGAGGCCCAATCATCCACATCAGCGCGCACGCTCCAGCGACCGATAGAGCCACAGAAGGGCGGATTGCGCCGGGGACCCGGTGTGATGGCACAGGTAGTGCCACCCCGACGCACGGGCCAACTCTGCCAGCCGCGCCTTGCGCGCCGCCAGCCGGTCGAGGTAGCGCACGCGCAGATCACCCGCCCGCAGCGTCTCATGCCGCACGGTCCCGCCCATGGATTCAAAGATCGTGCGCCCGTCGAAGGGAAATTCCTCTTCCGCCGGATCCAGCACCTGCACCAGCGCGCCGCGCACCCCCCGGTCGCTGGCATAGGCCAGGGCTGTTTCCACCATATCGGGATCGCCCAGAAAATCCGACAGGAACACCGCCCGCCCGTGGCTTACCATGCCGCTGGTGTCGGGCACGCCGTAGTCCGCGCCGTCTTCGCCCAGCGCCTGCGCCAGCCGCAAAAGCTGCCCGCGCCCGCCACGCGGCGGTGCGTCACCCCCCGCCAGCCCGACCCTCTCGCCGCCCCGCAGCAGCAAGACAGCCAGCGCCAGCGCCAGCAGCCGCGCGCGATCCGCCTTGGGCGCACGCGCCGTATCGCCCGTAAAGGTCATCGATTTGGCCGGGTCTACCCACAACGTGACCGTCTGGCTGGCCTGCCATTCGCGTTCGCGCAGGAAATGCCCGTCCGACCGGGCCGAGCGGCGCCAGTCGATCATCCGCGCGGAATCGCTCGCCGTTGCGGGGCGGTACTGCCAGAACTCATCGCCCATCCCGGCCCGCCTGCGGCCATGCTCGCCAAGGATCACGGTCGCCGCCAGATGCTCGGCCTCGGCCAGCAACGGCGGCAGCGCCTGACCCAAAGCCTCGGCACGGCCCCGCAGGGCGGGCAGGGGGGATAGGCTCACGCTGCGGCCTCAAGCCGCAGCACCCGCTCCACCGTGGTAGAGATCAGCGCACCCAGGCTTTCGCCCCGTGCCCGCGCTGCAAAGGACAGCGCCATCCGGTGCGTCAGCACCGCCCGCGCCAGCGCCGCCACGTCCGAGACCGAGGGCGCAAGCCGCCCGTCCAGAAGCGCCCGCGCCCGCACCGTCAGCATCAGCGCCTGCGCCGCACGCGGGCCCGGCCCCCAGGAAAGCTGCCCCTCAAGCGCCCGCCCTTCGGCCTCACCCGGGCGGCAGGACCGCACCAGATCAAGGATCGCCTCCACCACCGCATCGCCCACCGGCATCCGCCGGATCACGCCCTGCGCCGCGATCAACTCATCAGCGGTAAACACCTGATGGACCTGCGCCTCTTCCGCGCCCGTCGTCGCGATCAGGATATCGCGCTCTGTCGCGCGGTCGGGATATTCCACATCCACCTGCACCAGAAACCGGTCAAGCTGCGCCTCGGGCAGGGGATATGTGCCTTCCTGCTCGATCGGGTTCTGCGTGGCCAGCACATGGAACGGGCGCGGCAACGCCCGGTGCGCGCCCGCAATCGTTACCTCCCGCTCCTGCATCGCCTGCAACAGCGCCGATTGCGTGCGAGGGCTGGCGCGGTTAATTTCATCGGCCATCAGAAGCTGGCAGAAAATCGGCCCCTCGATGAAGCGGAACGCCCGCCCGCCGTCCTTTGCCGTTTCCAGCACCTCGGACCCCAGAATATCGGCGGGCATGAGGTCGGGCGTGAACTGCACCCGGTTCCCCTTCAGCCCCATCACCGTGGACAGCGTATCCACAAGCCGCGTCTTGCCAAGGCCCGGCAGGCCGACCAGCAGCGCGTGCCCACCGCACAACATCGAGGCAAGCACCAGATCCACAACGGTTTCCTGCCCGATGAAGCGGCGGTTGATCGAGGACTTGGCCTCCGAAAGCCGCCCCCCCAGCGCTTCGATTTCTGCCACCAAAGCGGTTGCGGCCTCGGGCATGACATTCCTCCGATGGG
>JBBSBE010000254.1:0-2655 GCA_038251625.1 Rhodobacterales bacterium | reverse complement strand
GATGTTCGCGATTCCGCAGGGCCTTGCGGCAATGGGCGTGAAGGAGGCCGATCTCGACCGGCTGACCGCGATGGCGCTGGAGGATCCGACGGCGGGCGGGAACCCCAGGGAGATGACGGCGGCAAACACGAAGGCGCTGTTCGAGGCCTGTCTGTGAGGCTGATGCGCCGGGCCCTGCACAGGGGGCGCTGCGCATGACGGAAGTTGCAGTCATCGGGGCGGGGGTGGTGGGGATGACCATCGCCCTGCGGCTGGCGCGCGAGGGGCGCGAGGTGGCGGTGATCGACCCCGAACCGCCGGGATCGGGGGCGAGTTACGGCAATGCGGGCACGATTGCAGATTACGCTGTGATGCCGGTGGGATCGCCGGATGTGCTGCGCAACCTGCCGTCGCTTCTTTTCAACCGGGATTCGCCGCTGGCGATCCGGCGGGCGGCGATGCTGTCGCTGGCGCCCTGGCTTGCCCGCTTTGCGCGCCAGTCGCTGCCGGATGCCGCGCGGCGGAATGCGGCGGCGCTGGCCGCGTTGCTGGCCGATGCATCGCAGCTTTGGCAGGAACTGGTCGGCGAGATCGGGGCGGCTGACGGGTTGCGGCAGACGGGGTGCCTTTATCTCTACGCCTCGGATGCGGAAGCAAGGGCGGCGGCGCCGGGGCTGGAGGAACGGCGCGCCATGGGCGTGGCGTATGAGGCGTTGGACGCCGGCGTGCTGGCCGCCATGGAGCCAAGCCTGCCCGCCTTTGCTGGGGCCGCGCATTTCCCCGGCGCGCTGACGCTGTCTGATCCGGGCGGGATGATGGCGCGGCTTTGGGCGGCCTGCGAGGGCGCGGGCGTCCGGCTGATCCCGGCGCGGGTGGAGGGTCTGGCGCGGCAAGGCAAGGGCGTGGCCCTGACCGGGCCGGGGCTGAAGCTTGACGCGCGCCATGCCGTGATCGCGGCGGGGGCACGGTCGCGCGCGCTTGCCGCACAGGCGGGCGACCGCGTGCCCTTGGATACCGAGCGGGGGTATCATCTGGAATGGGACATGCCCGCGCCGCGCCTTTCGCGCCCCGCCTGCCCGGTAGCGCGAGGGTTCTACCTCTGCCCGATGGCCGGGCGCCTGCGGGTGGCGGGGACGGTGGAACTGGGAGGGATCGATGCGCCGCCCTCGCAGCACCGGCTGGCGCGGCTGGCCGAGGGCGCGCGCGCGGTGTTTCCCGACCTTGGGGCGCCCGACCGGGAGTGGATGGGCCTGCGGCCATCCATCCCCGACAGCCTGCCCGTCATCGGGCCGTCGGCGCGGGGTGCAGAGGTGATCCATGCGTATGGCCACGGGCATATCGGCATAACGCTCGCGCCGCGCACGGCGGTGGCGGTGGCCGATATGGTGGCGGGGCGCGATCCGGGGCCCGCGTTGACGGCGTGCCGGGTGGGGCGGTTCTGAGGCGGACCGATGCTGTGCAGCGCAAACGCGCCCGCGCGTCAGTCCGTCCGCAGGCGGGCAAGCGCAAAGACGGTCAGTAGACCGCAAGCCACGGCTGACACGAGGTAGGGCATGTGCAGGGCCGCTTCCCGGCCGAAGCCGGGTGTCAAAACGGTGACCAGAGCACCGGCCCCGATGGCCCCCAGCGGCATCGCGCCCCAGCCGAAGAACCGGTAGACCGAATTGACGCGGCCCAGAAGATCATTGGGAATAAGGCGCTGGCGGTAGCTGACCGTCACGACATTCCACAGCATGCCCGCCGCCGCCTCCATGAAAAGCGCAATCCCGGCCAAGGCGGGCGCCCCGAAAAAGCCAAGGAGCAGATTGGAACAAACAAAGGTGCCAAGCGCGCAAAGAAGGCTCCACCGCATGCCCAGCCTCAGGGCCACGGCAGGGGAGAGCAGGCCACCCGCAACACCCCCCAAGGCCCCGAATGTCAGCAAGAACCCGTATCCGGTGGCAGTGAGGTGCAGCACTTCCTGCGCGTAAAGCACAAGGATCGTCATGCCGCCGACAAAGACGGCGTTGATCACCCCCAGCATGATGGCAAGGCGCAGGATCATGGGATTGCGCCGCATCCAGATCAGACCTTCCAGAAGGGCGGGCCAGAAGCGGGATGGGACGCCAAGCTTGCCGGGCGCCAGCGCGATCCACCAGACCAGCGCCGCCGAAAGCGCGTAGATCGACGCGTTGAAGGCGAAGGGAAGCGCCACGGACGACGCGATAAGCAGGCCCGCAAGCGGGGGGCCGATGAACTGCCCGGTGATCTGCTCGGCGCTCCACATCTGGCCATTGGCCTTTTCCAGATCGTCATGCGCCACGATGGAGGGCAAAACGGTCTGGGCGGCATTGTCGCGAACAACCTCTGCCGAGCCGAACAGAAACGCGATCAGCGCCAGCATCAGGATATCCGACGTGCCTGCCCCCGGCGGCACAGGCAGCGCCTTCTGCGACAGGACCATCAGCAGCGTAAGGGCCATCAGGGCGACGCGCACAATGTCGGCACGGACGATCAGCAGCCGACGATCCGCCCGATCTGTCCAGACACCGACCGGCAGGGCGAACAGAAGCCACGGCAACCGCTGCGCCATGGCGACGGCAGAGATCAGCAGCGGATCGCTGGTCAGCAGCGTTGCAAGCCAGGGCAGCGCCACCATCGAGATGCCGTCACCCAGGTTGGAGGCGGCACTGGCAG
>JBBSBE010000253.1:0-2658 GCA_038251625.1 Rhodobacterales bacterium | reverse complement strand
TCTCCCCCATCATCTCCCGCACATCCGTCAGCCGCCCGGTGATCGCCGCCGCAGCGGCCATTGCGGGCGACAGAAGGTGCGTGCGGCCGCCGCGGCCTTGGCGGCCCTCGAAGTTGCGGTTGGAGGTGGCGGCGCAGCGTTCGCCGGGGGCCAGCTGGTCGGGGTTCATGGCAAGGCACATGGAGCAGCCCGCGAGGCGCCATTCGAAGCCTGCGTCGATGAAGATCTGCGCGAGGCCTTCTTCTTCGGCCTGCGCGCGGACCAGCCCCGATCCGGGGACAACCATGGCGCGGTTCACAGCGATCTTCTTGCCCTTGAGGATCGCGGCGGCGGCGCGCAGATCCTCGATCCGGCCATTGGTGCAAGAGCCGATGAAGACAGTGTCGATCTTGATCTCGCTCAGCTTCTGGCCGGGTTGCAGTCCCATGTAATCAAGGCTGCGCTGCACCGCCTCGACCTTGCCGCCGGTGAAATCGGAAGGCGAGGGAACGGTGCCGGTGATCGGCAGCACGTCTTCGGGGCTGGTGCCCCAGGTGACGACGGGGGCGATATCCTCGCCCCTGATGGTCACGATCTTGTCGAAATGCGCGCCTTCGTCGGTGAAGAGGGTTTTCCAGTAGGCAAGCGCTGCTTCCCACTTGGCTCCTTTCGGGGCGTGGGGGCGGCCCATGCAATAGGCGTAGGTCTTCTCGTCGGGCGCGATGAGGCCCGCCCGCGCGCCGCCCTCGATGGCCATGTTGCAGACGGTCATCCGGCCTTCCATCGAAAGCTCGCGGATCGCCTGGCCGCAGTATTCGATGACATAGCCGGTGCCGCCTGCGGTGCCGGTTTCGCCGATGACGCTGAGGGTGATGTCTTTCGCGGTCACGCCGGGGCGGAGGCTGCCGGTGATGTCCACCTTCATGTTCTTGGCCTTGCGCTGGATCAGCGTTTGCGTCGCCAGCACGTGTTCAACCTCTGACGTCCCGATGCCGTGGGCGAGCGAGCCGAAGGCGCCGTGGGTTGCCGTATGGCTGTCACCGCAAACGACGGTCATGCCCGGCAGCGTCCAGCCCTGTTCGGGGCCCACGATGTGCACGATGCCCTGGCGGACGTCTGACACGGGGTAGTAGTTGATGCCGAAATCGCGGGCGTTCTTGTCCAGCGCCTCAACCTGGACGCGGCTATCCTCGGTCATGGTGGCCGCATTGGCGCGGTCGAGCGTGGTCGGCACGTTGTGATCGGGCACGGCGATCGTCTTTTCGGGCGCGCGCACGGTGCGGCCGGTCATCCGCAGCCCTTCGAAGGCTTGCGGGCTGGTCACCTCGTGCACGAGGTGGCGGTCGATATAAAGAAGGCAGGTGCCGTCGTCGGCTTCGTGGACGACATGGGCATTCCAGATCTTGTCATAGAGGGTTTTCGGAGCGGTCATGGCTCTTCCCGTGCGGCTGTGAGGTGTGAGGGGCGGACAGAGATCGGGGGCGCGCTCAGGCGCGGGCCAGCACAGACCGGTATTCGCGGCTGAAACGCCAAGGCAGGCGTGCGTGGTCGGCCATGTCGAAGAAGCGGATCATGGGTTGGTGAATAGCCTCGAATCCAGCCTGTCGCAAGCTATCTGTCGAAGGCGGGATGGAGGGCAGGCGATGCGCGGGCTGGTACTGGCGGCGGGGATGATGATGGCGGGTGCGGCGATGGCAGAGCCCTACAAGGGATACGAAGCACCCCCGTATGTGGTCGAGCGGGTCGAGGGCGACCGGGAGGTGCGCAGCTACGGCGCGCACCGGGTGGCCGAGGTCAGCGCGCGGGGTGAGGCGCGGGCGGCGGCGGGCGACGGGTTTCGCGTGCTGGCACGCTACATCTTTGGCGGCAATGCCACGGGCGAGAAGATCGCGATGACAGTGCCCGTGGTGCAGACCCCGGTGGGCGACGGCGCCTGGACGGTGCGGTTCATGATGCCCGAGGGCGCGGTGAAGGCGGGCCTGCCCGCGACCAAGGATGCGCGCATCCGGTTTCTGGACGTGGCACCCGAGCGGCAGGTGGTGGAGCGGTTTTCGGGCTGGGCCACAGGCGCGGTGATGGAGGCGCGGGCGGATGGCCTGCGCGCATGGGCCAAGGCGCAGGGGCTGACCCTCACGGGCGGCCCCTATTTCTATTTCTACGACGCGCCGATGACGCTGCCGTGGAACCGTCGCAACGAAGCGGCCTTCTCGATCCGGTAGCGGCGGCGATACCGTCGCCACGACACAGGGTTGCCGCTTCCCCCCCGCCCCCCCGTTGAGAGGGGATAGGGGTGGGGGGCGCCTCGCGCGCGTCAAGTGTGGTTCTTTGCGCCGCAATCGCGCTGCCCCCCTTCGCATCCCTCCCCCACGAAAGGAGGGAGGGCAGGCGCCCTTGCGGTTGGCGCGCATCCTTTGGAAGCGCGGCCACGCCACTTGCCCCCACTCCCCCGCTGCGGCAGGGTAAGGGATGGATGAGACGGCGGGCATCGATCTATCCGCACTTTGGCAATCGCTGCTGGTGCAGGCTGAGGCGCTTCTTGGCCTCGCGATGCGGCCGTGGAACGCCTATCAGCTGATCATCGCGCTGGTGCTTTATGCGCTGGCTGTCGTGCTGTCGCGCGCCGTGCGGCCCCGGCTGCGGGCCTGGCTGCGCACCCGCGAAGGCTGGCCGATGTGGCGG
>JBBSBE010000252.1:0-2673 GCA_038251625.1 Rhodobacterales bacterium | reverse complement strand
GTCGCCCCGACAGCATCAGGTCGGCGCTGTGGCGCACCATGCGGAAATAGATCAGGCCGATCAGCCCGCCGCCCGCCAGCCACAGTGCGAGGATCAAGAGGTCGCTCATGCGCTGCCCATCCAGCGCCAGGCGAACCAGCCACCAAGGCCGAGACCGATCATCAGCAAGGGGGCCGTCCAGAATAGACCCGTGTCGAACCGCCCGTCCAGCCAGCGGCCCAGAGCGATACCGCCCAGCATAGGGGCCACGATGATCCAGCCCAGAACACCGATCTGTGCCAGACGCCGCCCCACTGATTCCTCGCCCTCGCGGTCCCAGGCCGCCCGTCGGGCCTGATGGGTGCGCACCTCGCGGATCATCGGGTCCGCGTCTTCGGTTTTGGCGTCCTCTGGCTCGCTCATACCCCCGCCCCTCGGGATTTCTGTTGCAGCCGGGCCAGCATCTGCCGCATTGCACTTAGATGCAGGCGGGTGGTTTCCACATGCTCGACCCGCTCTTCATCCATTTCGGCGCGGAACCGGGCCAGCACCTCGCGGTCGAGCGTTCCCAGATCGTTGCCCGTTACCGCCTCGCGTGTAGCAACCGCGACATGGCCCGCGCGCACCGTCAGCGCGCCTCCCCGCACGGCACAGAACCGTGCTTCCCCCTCTGCCGTCGTCCAACTGACGACCGACACCGCAAGCCGGGTCAGAAAATCGGCATGCCCCGGCCGGATGCCGAAACTGCCACTGGCATCCACCGCGCGCAGGTCGGTGGCCGGCTGGTCGACGATGATCGCCAGCGGCGTGATGATCCGAAGGGGCATGGTCCGGTTCATGCGGCGGCCTTTTCCTTCGCACGCGCCTGGGCAAGCGTGCCGACCATGTAGAGCGACGTCTCGGCCCACTCGTCTGCCTCGCCGTCCAGAATGGCCCGGCAACCCGCCAGTGTGTCGGCACGGGTTACGGACTGGCCCTGCGTACCGGTAAAAGCCTCGGTCACCGCAAAAGGCTGGCTCAGGAAGCGTTGCAGGCGCCGCGCGCGGGTGACGATGCGCTTGTCGGCGCTGCCCAACTCGTCCACGCCCAGCAGCGAGATGATGTCCTGCAACTCGGCAAACCGCGCCAGCATCTCGCGCACTTCGCTTGCAATCTTGTAATGCTCCTCGCCGACCACGGCCGGGTCAAGCAAGGTGGACGACGACGCCAGCGGATCAATCGCCGGATAGAACCCTTGCCCTGCCAGCGCACGGCTCAGCACGATCACGCAATCCATATGGCCCGAAATCGCGGTCACCGCCGGATCGGTGAAATCATCCGCGGGCACATAGACTGCCTGAATGGATGTGACCGCCGCCCCCGCGACAGAGGCGATGCGTTCCTGCAACCGCGCCACTTCGGTAGCCAGCGTCGGCTGATAGCCCACGCGCGATGGCAAACGGCCCAGCAGGCTGGACACCTCGGCCCCCGCCTGAACAAAGCGGAACACATTGTCCATCAGCAAAAGCACGTTCTGATGTTTGGTGTCGCGGAAATATTCCGAGATAGTCAGCGCAGATAGCGGTGCCCGCCATCGCGCACCCGGCGGTTCATTCATCTGGCCATAGACCAGCACCGTTCGGGGCAACACACCAGACTCTGACATCTCGGTCAGCATTTCGTGCCCCTCGCGGGACCGCTCGCCAATGCCTGCGAACACCGAGATGCCTTCGTATTTTTCGACCATGGCATGGATCAACTCCATCACCAGAACCGTCTTGCCGACGCCTGCGCCGCCGAACATCGCGGCTTTGCCGCCCTGCGCCATCGGCGTCAGCAGGTCGATAACCTTGATGCCGGTCTCGAAGACCTCGGTGGTTGTGCTTTGGGCGGCCAGCGGCGGAGGGGCTGCATGGATCGACCGGCGCGGCGTATCATCCGGCAACGGCGCACCCAAATCACGCACGCCCCCCGTCACATCCAGAAGCCTCCCGAGCACAGCAGCGCCCACCGGCACCGTGATCGGGGCGCCGGTCGCTCGCACCGGCACGCCACGCGACAAGCCCGCCGTCGCCTGAAGCGCCACCGCACGCAGCGTGGTCAGATTAAGATGACCTTGAACTTCCAGCGTCAGGGTTTCCGGGCGGTCCCATTCGACGATCAATGCCTCGTTCAAGGCAGGCAACGCACCTGCATCAAAGCGCACATCAATCACCGCGCCACGCACGGCATGTACCCGCCCTGCGGGGTGCGCATCGGGCATTGGGAGTCCTTTCGGGTGACGCTGTGCACTGTTGGCATAGCGAAAAACCAAAACCTAGACCGACTGACGGGCCTGTGCACTGATGTGCATCAGGCCCAACCTCGCTGCTTATTCACTCGTCCGAAAGGCGAAGCCACGTCCCGTTCTTCCTGCTCGTGTGGCCACCAAAACCGAGAGTGCTGCGCTTCAAGACGGCGGAGGCTTGTTGTGACGCTGATGCACATCAAGGCGAAGGCAACATTTCCATGGGAGGCTGATGCTTCGGCGAGGCCACGTCGATTTGCCGAAAGCACCCATGAATCATTCCGCTGACACTGCCCCGATTGAACAGGGTCTGACTCCGGCAGAAGCCGCCACGCGGCTTGCCGCAGAAGGCTTCAACGAGTTGCCCCGCGCGCGAAGACGCTCGGCGTTCCGCATTGTGCTCGATGTGCTGCGCGAGCCGATGCTGG
>JBBSBE010000251.1:0-2696 GCA_038251625.1 Rhodobacterales bacterium | reverse complement strand
GGGGCGTGATCTCGGTGACCGAACGGCAGGCCTATATCGGGCGGGTGCGGGCGCTGGCCAAGGCCTGCGCCGATGCCTTCGTGGCGGCGTGATGGGCCGGATCGCTGTTCTGGGGATCGTTGTCGTGGCGCTTCTGGGCGGCGCGGCGATCTATTACCTGCAGGAATACGGCTTCTACCGCGAGGTGACGGCCGATCTGGTGGTCACGCGTGCGGATGGCAGCGTGCAGCCCCTGGCGGTGACCGACCTGACGGCGATTGACGCGGATAGCTCGCCCATCCGCTTTCGTGCCTGTTTTACACCTGTCGCCTTTCCCGCCGACGCCCGGCCCTATCCCGGCGCCGAGCCCCTGAACGCGCCCACGTGGTTTTCCTGTTTCGACGCCGCCGCCATCGGTGGCGCGCTTGAAGGCGGAACGGCACGCGCCTACATGGGGCAGGAAAACGTGATCTGGGGCATCGACCGCATTCTGGCGGTCACCGAAGACGGGCGCGGCTTTGCCTGGCACCAGATCAACGCCTGCGGGCGCGAGGTGTTCGATGGCCGCGCGGCCCCCGCCGGGTGCCCGCCCCAACCCGCCCCCGCCGAACGCCCGCCCGTCAGCACAGGATACTGACATGCCCGACCTGCTGATCGAGCTTTTCTCCGAGGAAATACCTGCCCGCATGCAGGCCCGCGCGCGCGATGACCTGCGGCGCCTTGTGACGGACGGACTGGTCGAGGTGGGCCTTACCTATGCTTCGGCAGGGGCGTTTTCGACGCCGCGCAGGCTGGCCCTGTCGGTCGAGGGGCTGCTTGCCGCCTCGCCCGCCACGCGCGAGGAACGCAAGGGCCCCCGCGCCGATGCCCCCGATGCCGCGATCGAGGGGTTCCTGCGCGCGACCGGCCTTGCGCGCGAACAGCTGGTGCTGCGCGACGCGGGCAAGGCGCAGGTGTTCTTCGCCGTGATCGAGCGGCCCGGCCGCCCCGCCGCCCTGATCGTGGCCGAGGTGGTGGAGCGGGTGATCCGCACCTTCCCCTGGCCGAAATCCATGCGCTGGGGGACCGGCAGCTTGCGCTGGGTCCGCCCGCTGCGCCGCATCCTGTGCAGCTTGAGCGATGAGGGCGGGGCAACCGTGGTGCCCCTGACGGTGGATCACCTGACCGCCGGGGACCAGACCGAGGGCCACCGCTTCATGGCGCCGGGGGCGTTTTCGGTAAGGTCTTTCGAGGATTACGCGGCAAAGCTGAAGCGCGCCTTCGTGTTGCTCGACAGTGCGGAACGCGAAGCCGCGATCTGGCAGGAGGCCACCAACCAGGCGTTTGCCCAAGGGCTGGAGGTGGTGCCGGATGCGGGGCTTCTGGCCGAGGTGGCGGGGCTTGTCGAATGGCCCGTCGTGCTGACGGGGCGGATTGGGGCCGATTTTCTGGGCCTGCCGGCGGAGGTGCTGCAAACCTCGATGCGCGAGCACCAGAAGTTCTTTTCCCTGCGCGCGCCTTCGGGCCGGATCGAGGGTTTCGCGACCGTCGCCAACCGCGAGACGGCGGACCATGGGGCCACCATCCTTGCCGGCAACCAGAAGGTGCTGACGGCGCGGCTGTCGGACGCGCGGTTCTTCTGGGAAAACGACCTGCGCCGGGTGAAGTCGGAGGGGCTTGAAGGGATGGCTTCGGGCTTGGCCTCTGTCACCTTCCACAACAAACTGGGTTCGCAAGCCGACCGCGTGGCGCGCATCGAGGCGCTGGCGCGCGAGATCGCCCCCATGGTGGGGGCCGCGCCCGACCTTGCGGCCGAGGCCGCGCGGGTGGCCAAGGCCGATCTGCAATCGGCGATGGTGGGCGAATTCCCGGAATTGCAGGGGGTGATGGGGCGGTATTACGCGCTGGCCGCGGGGTTGCCGCAGACGGTGGCGGATGCGTGCCGCGATCACTATTCGCCCTTGGGGCCGTCGGATGCCGTGCCATCCGATCCGGTGACGGTGGCGGTGGCGCTGGCCGACAAGATCGACACGCTGTGCGGGTTCTGGGCGATTGACGAGAAGCCGACGGGGAGCAAGGACCCCTTTGCGCTGCGGCGGGCGGCGTTGGGGGTTATTCGATTGGTGGTGGCCAACAATGTGTCGGCTTCACAGATACAACTTTTCGGCGCTCACTTTCAGCGCGTCGTAGAGCACGCCATGCGTGAATTTGGTCGGGTTTTGTTCTTTCGTCTCTCTGATGGTCAACGCGCAGGCGAAGTAATGGAGTTGAGGGAGTATGTCGAAGCGGGACAGACACAGCCATGGATTCTTGAAAAAGATCCCTCGCGCTGGTTTACACCAATTCACTGTCAGCCTTACCATTTTGGTGCATGGCGGATGGGCGGATACGAACTTGCCTTTACGGTCGATGAGTTGTCGTTCGCACCGCACGATCTGACATTCCTTGGAATGATAGAGGACCAGTTCGAGGTTCTAACTGGAGACTTCAGCAATCTACTCTCGTCTTTACTCACCTTCCTCCACGACCGCCTGAAGGTCTTCCTCCGCGACCAGGGCATCCGCCACGACATCATCGACGCCTGCCTCGCCATGCCCGGCAACGACGACCTCACCCTCCTCGTCAAGCGGGCCGAGGCGCTGAGCGCGACGCTGAAAACCGAGGATGGCGCGAACCTGATCCAGGGGTTCAAGCGCGCCAACAACATCCTGATGGCTGAGGAAAAGAAGGACGGGGTG
>JBBSBE010000250.1:0-2757 GCA_038251625.1 Rhodobacterales bacterium | reverse complement strand
CGGTCGCAAGCGCCACATGGGCGTGCGCCCGACGGTGCGCGGTGTGGCAATGAACCCGATCGACCACCCCCATGGCGGCGGCGAAGGCCGTACCTCGGGCGGTCGTCACCCGGTCACCCCGTGGGGCAAGGGCACCAAGGGCAACAAGACCCGGAAATCCAAGGCATCGGACCGCTTGATCGTCCGTTCGCGTAACGCGAAGAAGGGGCGCTGATCCATGGCACGTTCAATCTGGAAAGGCCCCTTCGTCGATGCCTACGTGCTCAAGAAGGCGGAAAAGGCCAAGGAAAGCACGCGAAACGAGGTCATCAAGATCTGGTCGCGCCGCTCCACCATCCTGCCGCAGTTCGTGGGCCTGACGTTTGCCGTCTACAACGGCAAGAAGCATATCCCGGTCAACGTGACCGAAGAAATGATCGGCCAGAAGTTCGGGGAATACTCGCCGACGCGCACCTATTACGGGCACGCCGCCGACAAGAAAGCGAAGAGGAAGTAACCCATGGGCAAGGACAAGAATCCCCGCCGCGTGGAAGAGAATGAAGCGATGGCCAAAAGCCGGATGCTGAAAACCTCGCCGCAGAAGCTGAACCTCGTTGCGGGCCTCATCCGCGGCAAGAAGGTGGAAAAGGCGATTGCCGATCTCACCTTCTCGAAAAAGCGCATCAGCGGCGACGTGCTGAAGTGCCTTCAGTCGGCGATCGCGAACGCCGAGAACAACCACGGTCTTGATGTGGATGAACTCGTCGTGGCGGAAGCCTGGTGCGGCAAGAACATCACGCTGAAGCGGGGCCGTCCGCGCGCGCGCGGCCGGTTCGGCAAGATCATGAAGCCTTTCAGCGAGATCACCATCAAGGTGCGCCAGGTCGGGGAGACGGCATAATGGGTCAGAAGGTCAACCCCATCGGGATGCGCCTGCAGGTCAACCGCACCTGGGACAGCCGCTGGTTCGCGGAGTCGAAGGACTACGGGAACCTGCTGCTTGAAGACCTGCGGATGCGCGAGTTCATCCACAAGGAATGCAAGCAAGCCGGCGTGTCGAAGGTCATCATCGAGCGTCCGCACAAGAAGTGCCGCGTGTCGATCTATACCGCGCGGCCCGGCGTCATCATCGGCAAAAAAGGCGCGGACATCGAAGGTCTGCGCAAGAAGCTGATGGCGTTCACGAAGTCGGAACTGCACCTCAACATCCTTGAGGTCCGCAAACCCGAACTGGACGCGCAGCTTGTGGCCGAAAGCATCGCCCAGCAGATGGAGCGTCGGGTGTCGTTCCGCCGTGCCATGAAGCGTGGCGTGCAGAACGCGATGCGGATGGGTGCGCTTGGTATCCGTGTGAACGTGGCAGGCCGCCTTGGTGGCGCCGAGATCGCGCGGACCGAATGGTACCGTGAGGGCCGTGTGCCGCTGCACACGCTGCGCGCCGACATCGACTATGCAACCGACGAGGCCGTGACGCCCTATGGCATCATCGGCGTCAAGGTTTGGATTTTCAAAGGCGAAATCCTCGAGCACGATCCGCAGGCGCATGACCGCCGCCAGGCAGAAGCGCAGGAAGGGGCCGTGTCGCGCCCCCCCCGGCGTGACCGCGAACGCGCGTAAGGGAGCAAAGAGATGCTGCAACCCAAACGGACCAAGTTCCGCAAACAGTTCAAGGGCCGTATCCACGGCGAGGCGAAGGGTGGGTCTGACCTGAACTTCGGCGGCTTCGGCCTCAAGGCCACCGAGCCCGAGCGCGTGACCGCGCGGCAGATCGAAGCGGCCCGCCGCGCGATCACCCGCCACATGAAACGCCAGGGCCGCGTCTGGATCCGGATTTTCCCGGATCTGCCGGTTTCGGCAAAGCCCACCGAGGTTCGGATGGGAAAGGGCAAGGGCTCCAACGACTATTGGGCTGCCCGCGTCCACCCCGGCCGGATCATGTTCGAGATCGACGGCGTGTCGGAAGTGATCGCCCGAGAGGCACTGCGCCTCGGTGCCATGAAGCTGCCGGTGACAACCCGCGTGGTTGTGCGCGAGGACTGGTAAGCCAAGGTGCGCTGAAGCGCGGCTTTACGGATCATGGCCCCTGCCGGGAACGGCGGGGGCCTTTTCTGTTTCCCCCAACAGGAGGCTATGATGCCCGAATTCGCCTCACTCTTCGTCACCCGCCTCTACCGCGCCGCGCTTTCGGAACTGGGCAAGTCGCTGGATTTGGGCGAACTCCTCGCCTCCTGCCTTTCGGTTGCCGAGAATGACGAGGCCGGGCAGGCCTGGTGCGAAGAAAACGGCTACCCGGGCTACACGAGCTATGCCTCGTTGAATGACTTGCCCTGGCGTGTGCCGGTCTTTTCCGCGCTTCAGAAGGTTCTCGACAAGCACGTCGCCGCCTTTGTGAAAGACGCAGGCTTCGACCTCGGAGATCGCAAATTGAAACTCGATTCAATGTGGATCAACGTCTTGCCCGAGGGTGGCAGCCACGCCAGCCACATCCACCCCCACAGCGTGATCTCCGGCACCGCCTATGCCGCGATGCCAAAGGGCACCAGCGCCATCAAGTTCGAAGACCCGCGCCTGCCGATGATGATGAACGCGCCCCTCCGGCGGAAGGATGCGGGAGCGGACCGGCAGAGCTTTGTCTACGTGACCCCTGTGGCGGGAGAGGTGCTGCTGTGGGAAAGCTGGCTGCGCCACGAGGTGCCGATGAACATGTCGGAAGACGAGCGGGTGAGTTTGAGTTTCAACTACGGCTGGGCGTGAGGCCCGAATGCATTGCGCAGGACT
>JBBSBE010000249.1:0-2759 GCA_038251625.1 Rhodobacterales bacterium | reverse complement strand
TCGCGGGATTTATGAACGCACGAAGCCGGACGAAAATTCTCCTGTTCAACGTAAGCGGCGTCTGCGCCCCATTTATTTTCCGGTTACCTTTGTCTGCTTTGCGGCCTGGGTTTGGGCGGATGAGCACGTCGGGGAGTCCCCGACGAGGTCATTTTGAGGCGGTGGCCTTTGGGACGTAGGTCCACGGCATCAGGGCGTCGATGTCTTTGTCGAGGTGGCGGTTTGCCAGTTTGGTGAAGAGATCGCGGAGGTAGGCATAGGGCTCAACGCCGTTCATCTTGCAGGTGCCGATCAGGCTGGCGAAGCGTGCCCAGTTTCGGCCGCCCTCGTCATGGCCTGCAAAGAGCGCGTTGCGGCGGTTCATGGCCGGGCTGCGGATGGCATTTTCGACCAGGTTTGAGTCCATATCGACGCGGCCATCATCGAGGAACAGGCGGAAGCCGATCTGGCGTTTCAGCATATAGGCCATAGCCTCGCCCAGATCGGATTTGCGCGACACGCGTTTGGCCTGGGCGGTGAGCCAAGCGAAGAATTCGTCCACTAGCGGTAAGGACAATTCCTGACGGACAGCGCGGCGGCGGTCCGGATCGGAACCGCGGATGGAATCCTCGACCTTGTAAAGTGCCGCGATGCGCAGCAGCGCCTCGTCGACGATGGGCGAGCCTTTCTGGGGTTTGGCTGCAATCAACTTTCGTCGTCCATGCGCCCAACAGAAGGCAAGCTTGAGAGGCTTGCCACCTTTGCGGTCGGGTTTGGCCAGATGGCTGTAGCCGCCATAGGCATCCACCTGAATGATGCCGTCGAAGCCCGTCAGAATCTGATCGGCATACTCGCCCTTTCGGCCAGGGTGATAATGGAACACGACACCGGGCGGCGCAGGACCGTTCCAGCCGCGATCATCGCGCAGAACGGCCCAGAGATAGCCGGTTTTCGTGCGGCCGCGCCCGGGGTCGAGCACCGGGGCGGTGGTCTCATCCACATAAAGCCGGGTGCTGCCCTGTTTCAGCAGCACCGCCATGCGATCGACCACCGGGGCGATCAGCGCGCCGGTCCGGCCCATCCAGTCGGCAAGAACCGACCGCTCGATCGGCACGCCGAGCCGCGCCATGACCACCGCCTGCCGGTTCAGCGGCATGTGTTCGGAATGTTTGGACACCGCAATCTGAGCCAGAAGCGCCTCGGTCGGCCAACTGCCTTCCAGCAGATGCGCCGGGGCCTTGGCTTGAACCACCCCGGTGCGCCCCTTGGGGCAAGCATATCGGGGGCGCACCGTGACGATCACCTGATAGCGGGCGGGAATGAAGTCGAGCCGTTCCGTCCGGTCTTCACCGATCCGCACCATATCGCCGCAGCCGCAGGGGCAAACAATGCTGCCCGGTTCGACCACGCACTCGACGCGTGGCAGATGATCGGGGAGCGACCGCACCTTGCGTGGCGCACGTGGGGCAACCTTGTCCGGGTCAACCGCACTGGCCGCAATCTTTTCCTCGACAACAGCAATCTGCACCTGCGTTTCGGCGATTGCGGTTTCCAGATCTTCCAACGCCAGTTCCAGTTGCGCAGGGTCGAGCTTTTCCGATTTCGGCCCGAACTTTGCGCGCCGGTATTCCTGAACCTGACCTTCCAGCTTCTCGATCAGTCCCTTCAATTCGGTGATGAAGGCGTCCTTCTCGGCCATCACCGCCTGCTCGTGCTGACGGGCTGCGCGCTCGACCGATGCCTCGAATTGCGCCGCTTCCAGTTCCGCCTGCTGGGCGGCAAACGCCTTTACCACCTCGGGCGGAAGGTCAGGGAACTGGCTAAGATCGAAGGCTTGCGACATGCGCCTTTCTACCCGATCCCGGCAGGAAAGCCCAATAAAACAACGGCAAAAGAGGCGAGGTGAGTCATCCCGCCGCAGTGGGCGCAGCCACACGCTGCGCCATCACACGACGCCAATCCAAGCCTTCAAACAGCGACTCGAACTGCGCCCGCGACAACCGCATCGTGCCGTCCTGCACCCGTGGCCAAGCGAAGTTACCCTGTTCCAGAACCTTGTAGACCATCACCATGCCGGTGCCGTCCCAGACCAGGATCTTCAGCCGGTCCCCACGCTTGGACCGGAAGACCACCGTCACCCCGGAATGCGGATCAAGCTTCAACTCGGTCTGCACCATCAGCGCCAAAGCCTGATGGCCGCACCGGAAGTCTACCGGCCGCGTTGCGATCAGGATCGGCAGACGCTGCCCTGCGACGATCACGGCAGTCCCCGCAACGCACGCACCAAAGCTGCCGCGCGCTCTACCGCCACATCGCCCGGAACCCGAAGCACAACCTGTGAGCCGATTTCCACCGTCATGATCCCCAAGGGAACGATACCCGTGGACGCCTCGGCCACCTCCGGAACGCAGCGTGTATCCGCAAGCACCACCGGTTCCGGCCCAACCAACAGCGGAACAAACGCTGGCTCGGCTGAAATATCCAAAGAAAAAATCGGCGGTGGCGAAGTAGGCAACAGCTCGGCCGGCAGTCTCAGAAGTCCTTGGCGCGCAAAGCGCCGCCAATCCGAAAGCTGATGTGCAACCATCCCATGCCGCCGGGCGACATCCACCACCCGCGCTCCAGGCTGGAAACTCTCAGCCACAATCCGCGCCTTCAAGTCATCAGGCCAGCGCCGGTTCCCGCGCCGAGGTTCGACAACCTCGCAACGACCAACAAATCCATCCCCACCGTCCGCCATCGAAACCTCCGTTTGATCACGAAGACATTCTGGCAGACCC
>JBBSBE010000248.1:0-2762 GCA_038251625.1 Rhodobacterales bacterium | reverse complement strand
GGATCGACGCGGCAGAGGCGGCAGCGGAAAGCCCCGCGCGCCTGGCGCTGGCGGTGCCCGCGCATATCTGGGTCGGCGGGCAGGAGCGGCCTTCGTTTCTGTGGCAGGCGCGGCTTTTGAGCGAGGAGTGGGACTGCCCTTGGACGGTGGCGCCGGGGCTGCACCATTTCGATGTGATCGACGATCTTGCCAAGGCCGACAGCGCCTTGATGGCGGCCTGTCTTGACGGATTGTGACGCGCTGAGACCTGCCCGACTCAGCGCGCGGCTTTTCGGCGGGTCCCCCTGCACGGCTTGCGGTGCGGCGGGTCGTCTGGCAGCGTGAGGGGATGGCCCAAGCCCCGATCCTGACCGTCACGCTGAACCCCGCGCTTGATCTGGCAACGGCGGCGCCTGAAGTGGTGCCGAACGTCAAGCTGCGCTGCGCCCCGCCGCAGACCGATCCCGGCGGCGGGGGCATCAACGTGGCGCGGGCGGTGCGTCTGTTGGGCGGGCAGGCCTTTGCGTTGGTGGCGGCGGGAGGCCCGACGGGGGCGCAGATGCTGGCCATGCTGGCGCTGGAGGGGGTGCGGACGGGGCTGCTGGCCGCGCCGGGCGATACCCGGATCAGCCTGAGCGTGCGGGACGAGGCGACGGGATCGCAGTACCGCTTCATGCTGCCCGGGCCGGAATGGGCGCCATCCGACATCGCCATCGCGCTGAACATGCTGGAAGGGGCGCTGGATGCGGGGGGCTATTGCGTGCTTTCGGGCAGCCAGCCGCCGGGGCTGTCAGACAATTTCCCGGCCGAGATCGCGGCGGTCTGCGCCCGCAGAGGGGCAAAGCTGGTGCTGGATACAGGAGGCGCGCCGCTGGCCGCTTTTGCGGCCGCGCCGGGGCCGGGGGCGGAAGTGCTGCGCATGAATGATGACGAGGCCGAGGCGCTGGCGGGCCGGGTTTTGCCGAACCGTGCCGCCTCTGCCGCGTTTGCGGGCGAGTTGGTGGCGCTGGGCGTGGCGCGGGCGGTGGTGCTGGCGCGCGGGGCGGAAGGGTCGGTGCTGGTTGATGCGGAAGGTGCGGTTCTGTGCAGCGCGCCGCCCGTGCCGGTGAAAAGCCGGATCGGCGCGGGCGACAGTTTCGTGGCCGCGATGACGCTGAGCCTTGCGCGTGGCGCGCCGGAGGTTGAGGCGCTGCGCATGGGCTGCGCCGCCGCCGCTGCCGCGATCATGGGCGATGGCACCAAGCTGTGCCGGGCCGAGGATGTGGCGCGGCTTTTGCCCTTGTGCGAGTTGCGCCCGCTCTGACCGCGCGGATGGGGGCGATCAGGGCAGCGTGACCGTGGCCACAACGGCGCGGTGGTCGGATGGCCAGGGCATGACGGTGATATCGCTGCGCGGCCCATCCTCGCCCACGATGGCGGCCTCGATGACGGTGGCGCCTTTCACCAGCACAAAGTCGATGCGGTCGGGGTGGTCATCGTCGGCGCCTTCATCGTAGCGCGGGGTCCATGTGTAGGCGGGTTTGGCGACGGGATCGGGGTGGACCGCGCGGTAGGCATCGGTGAAGCCCTGATCCATCAGCCGCTTTGTGGTGGGCCACATCACCTTGACCGGCTGCTGGCCCGCCGCCACCGCCGCATCCGTCCAGTCAAGGCCAGAGGGTTCGTTGAAATCGCCGGTCACGAACACCGCCGCCGCCCCTTCGGCGGATGCCATGTCGGCGGCCAGAAGGTTCATCGCGGGGCCGCGCGTGTCATTGGCGTATTGCACCGCCTCGGCTTCTGTCGTGATGAAGGGCGCGGGCCCGTATTCGATGCCAAGAAGCTGGTAGGGCTGATAGGGTTCGTCGTCGTGGTGGACGTTGAAAATCCAGACCGTGCGGCCATCCACATCGAGAGGCACGCCCAGATCGTTGGGTGAAGCCGGGCCGATGGGATAGCGCGAGATCACGGCGTTCGCCCAGAGGGCCGCGTTCTTCTGCGTCTGGTCGTAGTGGTTCCAGCCCAAAGCCGCGGCAATGGCGGGGGCCACGCTGTCGCCTATTGCATCGCATTCCTCGGGCAGGCATTCGTCGGGCTCGAGCCGGGTTTCCTGAAGGCCCACGATATCGGCGCCTGACGCCTTGATCGCGGCCACGGTTTCCTCGACGCCCTTGCCTTCGTTCCCGCCGCCGCCCCAGACGTTGAAGGACATCACCTTCAGCGTGGTTTCGGCATGGGCGGGGATGGCGAAGAGGCCAGCCATGATAAGGAAAGCGGCGCGCATGGGGACACCTCGGCGGGTTGATAGCCCCGGCAGACTAGAGCCTGCGCGATCACGTTTCCATGACAAGTTTGCGGATCACTGGCGCGGCGGCGGGCGGATCGGATCGGTTCCGCCGGTATCGAGCAAGGCGGTGACCTGATCCAGAAAACGGGCGACCACGGCACGGTCTGATGCGGGCATCGCCTGTACCAGCGCCTCGATCCGCGCGGCCATCGGCAGAAGGTCCATCGCCGCGCGATCCTCTGCGGCCGGGGAAAGCGCCACAAGGTAGCCGCGCCTGTCGGTCGGGTTCTTGCGGCGTTCGATGAACCGCTTGGCTTCCAGCCGGTCAATCAGCGCCGTGACCGAACCCGACGGCATGGCGAGGCGCGCGCCGATCTGCCCCGGGGTGATCGGGCCGGAGGTTTGCACCTGCTCGAGCGCCGCCACTTCGGCCAGGCCAAGACGCATCCGGCGACCCGCGCGGGAGGCAAAGCCGTAGGCTGCCGCAGAATGGCGCTGCCAGGCGAGGAGAAGGGGG
>JBBSBE010000247.1:0-2836 GCA_038251625.1 Rhodobacterales bacterium | reverse complement strand
GAATGGGCCAAGATCAACACGACATCCGGCTTTTCCGTCCCGGTTTTCTGGCGCGTGGTCCGCACGCCGAAAGCAAACCAGGATCCCGCCGCCATCACCGCAGGCGTCGCCGCACTCGAAGCCAAATTCGCCATCGCCGAGGCACGCCTTGCCCGCCACCCCTGGCTTGCGGGCGAGGATTTCACCCTCGCCGATATCCAGTTCGGCACGATCCTTTACCGCTATTTCACGATCCCCATCACCCGCGCGCCCCTTCCCGCCCTGCGCGCCTATTACGACCGCCTGACCGACCGCCCCGCCTACCGCACCCATGTGATGGTCCCCTACGACGCGCTGCGCGCCGACTGATCCGCGCAGCGATCCCCGGGCCACCGGAACGCGCGTGCGGGGCCCGGGCAGGGGCGCGGCAATCTCGACCCTTGCCCCGCGCACCGCCGCCATGTTTCGCTGTGCCCGATACAGACTTCAGGCGGCTTTTCCCCATGCCCTACGAATGGCTCCCCCTCACCGGACCCGAGGCGCATCTGCACCTCTGGCCGCATCGATCGCTCCCCAAGGTGGGGTTTGTGTGGTTCATCGGTGGCACCGTGGCGCTGATCGCACTTCCCATGCTGTCGGTGCTGGGCTCTCCCGTTCTCTGGGGGGTTCTGCCCTTTGCGGTGCTTGCGGTGGCGGGTGTCTGGCTCGCGCTCAGCCGCAGCTACCGCGACGGCGAGATTGTGGAGGATCTGGCGCTCAGCCCGACCCGCATCACCCTCACCCGCCACGGGCCGCGCGGGCGGCGGCAGGCGTGGGAAGCGAACCCCCACTGGGTGCGCGTGATCCTGCATCCGCGCGGCGGCCCGGTGCCGAATTACCTGACCCTGCAAGGCGGCCCCCGCGAGGTGGAGCTTGGCGCCTTCCTGTCCGAAGCCGAGCGGATCGCGCTGCGCGATGAACTGGAAAGGAACATTGCCATGCTGCGCTAGGGCGACCAGACTGGTTTGGGGCGTTTGGACAGGCAGAATCCACAGGTGCAGCAGAATCGGCTGATCGACGCGTTTGACCGGATCAACGCCTGCGTCTCGGATGACGCGCGCTGGTCCTGCGCAGCCGACCTCTTTCAAGGCTGCGGCAGCGACTGGATCAGCGTCGGCACGGCAGCCCGGGCGTCGCAGGCGGCACTCGCGGTCCGCACCACGACACCGGGCGCGCTGATGGATGATTATGTCGGCACACGCCTCCACCTTGACGACCCGTGGATGCGCCATTGCGCGGCAAGCGCTTCCATCGACCGGCTGGACTTCGACGCCGCAGCATCCTCGGCCCTTGTTGACAGACAGTCCGCCATCGCCCGGCTCTTTCGCGATCACGGGGTGCACGCGGCCATCCTGATCCCCTGCTACGGCGGCGTACGCCCCGGGGGCCTCGTCCTGTACGCACGCAGCGCCGAGGCATCTGCCCATCTTGCAGGGCCGCCCGGGCTGCAGGACGCGCGGCTGGTGGCGGCGATCACGGCGGCGCATTACCGCCCCGACCAGGATTTCTCGCAAAGCCCGCAGATCTACAGCTTCCGCAACCCCCTCTCGGCGCGCGAACGCGAGGTTCTGCTCCTCCTCTCCACCGGGTTGCAGACCAGCCGGATTGCCGAACGGATGGGCATCGCCAGCATCACCGTCAACAAGCACCTCGCCACCCTGCGCCGCAAGCTTGGCGCGCGCACCCGCGAACAGGCGCTCGCCATCGCCATCCGCGATCGCCTGATCGCGATCTGACTATCCAAATTGCTACCTGTCGCGGCCCCCACACGGCCCCTAGCTTTTGCTCTGCCGGATTGGGTCGAGGGTCACTATTGGGCTTGGGTATCAGGGGGCTGACGGCCAGCCCCCACACGACTGATCGCCAGCCACGCCCTTGCAAATGCAAGACAAAGGTTATCAGCAATGAACAGGATGCGTGCTTTGGGATATGCGGCGGTCTTGGCGGTGGCGGCAGTGCCGCTGTCGGCCCAATCGTCCAAACGGATCGACTACCAGAAAAGCGTCACCGTCAGCGTCGGCCAATCGGTGGTCGTGCATGGCATCCGCGGGGATTGCGGCAAACTGCCGGCCAAGGGCGATATCACCCTTCCGGCACTCACCACCGGCAAACTCAGCGTCGGCGCCGCGGGCATCCGCCGCTCGAACAGCTGCGGCGGTGATACGCCCGCGGTTCAGGTCATCTTCACCGCCACCACGCCCGGCCGCGAAAAGTTCGAGGTGCAGGGCGATCCGATCTCGGTGCGCGTGCGCAAATAGCGCGCGCCTACCCCAGCCGGTTCTTCACCGAAGGACCCACCGCGCCGAAATCCATCTGCCCGGTGTAGCGCGACTTCAACGCCGCCATCACCCGCCCCATGTCGCGGATGGTGGTGGCGCCGGTCTCCGCAATCGCGGCAAGGATCGCGGCTTCCACCTCGCCCTCGTCCAGTTGGCGCGGCAGGAAATCCTCGATCACCTTGATCTCTTCCAGTTCTTTTTCCGCCAGTTCCAGCCGCCCGCCCTCTTCATAGGCGCGCGCGCTTTCCTGACGCTGCTTCACCAGCCGCCCCAGGATCGACAGGATCTCGGGCTCGCCCACCTCGCCGTCGCCGGGCTCGCCGCGAAGCGCAATCTCGCGGTCCTTGATGGCGGCGTTGATCAGCCGCAGCGTGGACAGGCGCGGCGCATCCTTGGCACGCAACGCATCTTTCAAGGCGGTCTGAAGACGATCGCGCAGGTTCATCGCTTGTGCCATCCCATTGGTTGCAGCAAGCGCGCACCTTATCCGCTTCGCAGGCCCCGCGCAACCGCAAGCGGTTTTCCCAAGTCTCTGAAAT
>JBBSBE010000246.1:0-2936 GCA_038251625.1 Rhodobacterales bacterium | reverse complement strand
GACGTCACATTCAGTATGTCCGAAGCTGAGGGCTCGCTGCTGACTGCGTCCCTTCCTGCCGACAAGCTCGAGGAGAGCCGGACTGCCGCCCTTGGTGTGGACCAGCTCGAGACATTTATCGGCGCGTGGGGCAGCGATATGGAAGATGCGGTGGCGGCGGCTGCGATCGCTACGCTAAATTACTGGCCGGTTTCCAAGGCACGCGGATTCATCGCCATTTCGGGCGTGCCCGCGCACTGCCTGGATGCGTGTTTCGCGTGATGGTGGGCATCGATTTCGCGGGATCATGGGCAGTCATTTCGCGTGAAGCTGGGCACTGATTTCGCGGGATCGCGGGCAGGTCTGGTCGGCAAATTGAGGATAGTTGCGCCTTCAGGAATGAAGGAGTGGCTTGATGCCGACAGGACGATTGAACATGCGCCGGATACGAGATGTTTTGCGATTGAAGCTTGGGCAAGGCCTGAGCGAGCGGGCCATTGCCGCTTCCCTCGGTCTGAGCAAGGGGAGCGTCGGAAGCTATATTCATCGGGCGCGCCATGCCGGGCTCAAGTGGCCCTTGCCGGAAGGGCTCGATGACGACAGCCTTGAACTTCTTTTGTTTCCAGCCCCGCCCACAGTTCCGGGCGCAGAGGGCCTTGTGCCCGACTGGGCGGAGATTGACCGCGAGTTGCGCCGCCCTGGGGTGACGCGGATGCTGCTCTGGGAAGAATACCGTGCCGCGCACTCCGGGGGTTTTGCCTATACTTGGTTTTGCACGCATTACGAGGCTTGGAAGGGCCGGGTGCGGCCGACGATGCGCCAGACGCATGTGGGCGGCGAGAAGGTCTTTGTCGACTTTGCGGGCGACACGATCGATGTGATTGACCCGATTACGGGTGAGGCCCGCGCCATGAAGCTATTTGTGGCGACGATGGGGGCCTCGAATTACACCTATGCCGAAGCGGTGGCGTCGGAGGGGCTGGAGGACTGGATCCTCGCCCATGTCCGGATGTTCGCCTTTCTTGGCGGTGTGCCAAAGGCCATCGTTCCGGACAACCTGAAGTCGGCGGTGTTCAAGGCGGACAGGTTTGATCCAGGGCTGAACCGGACCTATGCCGAGATGGCGGCGCATTACGGCACCGCCGTTCTGCCCGCCCGGCCGCGCAAACCCCGTGACAAGGCGAAGGTGGAAGTGGCGGTCCAAGTTGCACAACGCTGGATACTGGCACGGCTGCGGAACCACCGTTTCTTCTCATTGGCCGAGTTGAACGTGGCGATCCGGCGGCTTCTGGACGAGTTGAACATGCGCGTGATGCGAGGGTACGGCGCCAGCCGCGCCGATCTGTTCGCCACGCTGGACCGGCCCAACCTTCAGCCACTACCGTTCGATCCTTATGTCTTTGCCAGATGGAAGCGCGCCCGCGTGGCACCCGACTATCACGTTGAGGTCGACAGCTCGTGGTATTCCGTGCCCTTCGCGCTGATCAAACAAGAGGTCGATGTTCGAACAAGCGGCCAGACAGTCGAGATATTCCATCGTGGCCAGAGGGTTGCGAGCCATGTCCGCACCCCGGGGCGGCGCAGCCATGTGACTGTGGCCGACCACATGCCCTCTGCACATCGCCGCTTTGCCGAATGGACGCCCGCCAGAATGTTGGCGCAGGCAACCAAGACGGGGCCTGCCGTGGCCGCATTTTGCGAAATGGTGATGGCCGACCGTCCGCATCCGGAACAAGGCTTCCGCACCTGTCTGGGGGTGCTGGCCTTGGTCAAAACCTATGGGCCTGAGCGTGTTGATGCCGCCTGCCAACGGGGTGTGACCATCCGCGCCCGCACTGTCACGTCCATCCGTTCGATCCTCAAGACCGGCCTCGACCGTGCCTTCCTAGAAGGCTCCGAAGAGGCCGCCCCCCTCCAGCACGCCAACATTCGTGGCGGCGGCTACTATCACTGAGAAAGGGCTAAAATGCTGACCCATCCCACCCATGACCGACTGCTGGCGCTCGGCCTGACCGGCATTGCAAAGGCGCTGGAAGAGCAACGAAGGTCAACAGCCTTCGACGACCTCTCATTTGAAGACCGCCTCGGCCTGCTGGTCGACCGTGAGGCCGCCGAACGCGACGGCAAGAAGCTCGCCTCGAGGCTGAAGTTCGCCGCCCTGCGCCAAGATGCCAGCGTCGAGGATCTGGACCTGCGCACGCCGCGTGGGCTTGACCGCAGTGTCATGGCCCATCTTGCGGATGGCGGTTGGATCACCCGGCATGAGAACCTGCTGATAACTGGTCCGACCGGCCTTGGCAAAAGTTGGATTGCCTGCGCACTGGGTCACAAGGCTTGCCGGGATGGGCGGCCCGTCCTCTATCAACGGGCCCCGCGCATGTTCGAAGCCCTCACGCTTGCCCGCGGTGACGGTCGCCATGAACGCATCCTTAAAACCATCGCCCGCATGGAGGTGCTGATCATCGACGATTGGGGACTGGCCGTCCTCACCGCCCCAGAGCGCCGCGACCTGCTGGAAATCCTCGAAGACCGCCACGGCCGCGCCTCCACCATCGTCACAAGCCAACTCCCTGTTGACCACTGGCACGAAGCCATAGGCGATCCGACACTCGCAGATGCCATCCTCGACCGCCTCGTTCATAACGCACACCGCCTCACCCTCTCAGGTGATAGCCTCCGTAGGCGCTCCGCCGTCACAAAAGCACTTGACCAAATCGCTCAAGCCTGACTCCATGAAAGCGTCGGCCAGCCTGCCCGCGATCCCGTGAAATGGCTGCCCAGCATGGCGCGAAACGCGTGCCCACGATCGCGCGAAATCAGCGCCCATTCTCCGCGAAATCCGCACCCGCCCGCGTCGCGGGGCGGCTGCCGGGGTCGACCGCGGCCCTGATCGTGCATCTGCGCCGGACCCTGCGCATGACCGGGGCGGCGATTGCTGCCAAGCTTGGCCTGGCGCG
>JBBSBE010000245.1:0-2957 GCA_038251625.1 Rhodobacterales bacterium | reverse complement strand
GCTTTGGACGCCGACGTGCTCTTGATGCTGACCGATGTCGAGGCGGTGTTCCGCGATTGGGGCGGGCCGGATCAGGCGGCAATCGGTAGCATCACGCCAGATGCGCTGGATGCGATGACGTTTGCCACAGGCTCGATGGGCCCGAAAATCACCGCTGCCTGCGATTTCGTGCGCGCCGGTGGCACGATGGCCGGGATCGGCCGGTTGCAGGACGCACGCAGAATCGTCGAGGGGAGCGCTGGCACGCAGGTGCGCATGGAACCAGTGGCATCTGACAACCGTCTGCCGGGCGAAAAGAGCTCTGGTCGGGTGTCGAAACACCAACCTGAAGCAGTGCAAGGGCCTGCGTGAAAGTTCATCGTCAGGCACGACCTTGTGGCGGCCTCTTCCCCGATGCCACCACCGGGAAAAACCCGCTCCACCTGATGCGCCTGTCCCCTTCGTCCCGTGCGCCGGCTGGACGGGACCCACTGCCGTGGCTGTGATGCAGTTGCCGGTTTTGCTGAAAAGGATCGACAATGACCCATACCATGACCGGCAAGATTGCCCTGATCACCGGCGCGGCAGGTGCCATCGGCGTGGCCTCCGCCAGACTGCTTGCCGCCCGGGGTGCAAGGATTGCCGCCACCGATATTGCGGGCGCTGATTTCGGACCGCTGCGTGCCGCGATCCCGGATGAGGAACGCCTGTTGGTCGTGGAAGCGGATGTGACGGATGAGGTTGCGTTCGACAAAGTCGTGACAGCAGCTGTCGAGAAATTCGGCACCATCGACATCTTCTTTAACAATGCAGGGATCGAAGGCCCGGTTGCCCCCATCCCCGATTTTCCGACCGACGGTTTCCGCAAGGTGATGGAGGTCAACGTGACCGGTATCTTCCTTGGGCTGAAACTGGTGATCCCGGTCATGGCAAAGGCCGGGCATGGCAGCATCATCAACTCGTCCAGCGTGGCCGGGCTGACCGGATCGGCGGGTCTTTGTGCCTACATCGCCAGCAAGCATGCCGTTCTCGGTCTGACACGGGCGGCAGCGGTCGAATGGGGGGCAAAGGGCATCCGCGTGAACTGTATCAACCCCGGACCCATCGAAAGCCGCATGATGGCATCGATCGAGGAAGGGGCGAGCCCCGGTGCAGCCGCCGCCGTGCATGACGGTTTCGCAGCCACGATCCCGATGAAGCGCTATGGCACCCCGCAGGAAGTGGCGGGCGTCGTGGCGTTCCTCGCATCCGAGGACGCCGGCTACGTTAACGGGGCAGCCTACACCGTTGACGGTGGCATGACCGCCGCATGATCACTTCAGCAGCGGCCCATCGTGATCGAGATAGGTCTTGTCGAAGTCCGCAAGTGCCACCAAGCCATCGAGGTCATGGATCTCGACCTGACCCTGCTGAAATGTCACCAGACCACATTCACGGAGTTCGCGCAGGACCCGGTTCACGTGAACCGCGCTCAAGCCCATCGCATCAGCCAACAAGTATTGCGACAAGGGGCAAGCAAATCCAGCTGCGGACGCTAGCCCCACGAGTTTCAGCCTTGCGCCCAGCTCCAACAGAAAATGGGCGGTGCGCTCTTTCGCGTCCCGTCTCCCAATGCCGACCAGATGCTCGACGACCATCGCTTCGTCTCGTGACGCAGCCCAAAGCACGGCCGTTGCAAGGCATGGGGTCGTGCTGAAGGTCTCCAAAAGGTCGATGGCCAGCACTTCCGATGCCTCGACCTTGGTGACAGGCTCGATGTTATGATCCGAGGTGCGGAACAGCACAGATCGCAGCCCCAGGAAATCTCCGGGTATCTGGAAATCAACGATCTGCCGCGCGCCACCGGAAAGCAGTTTGTACGAACACACCCAGCCAGACGCCAGGATATAACAGGATTGGTTGGTCTGGCCTTGGTGAACCATGTCTCGCCCTGCGGGAAATACCTTTCGTCGCCCATGCAGTTTGTCCAGCGCGGACACCTCCTGACCGGACAGAACCACGAAGGCTCCAAGTTTGCGCGCGAATGGGCTGTGCGCCGCTGTCATTGCTCGTACTCCCATGACGACCTGAAATTTCAGGTGGATTATGAAAGATGAACGCCTTGGTCACGCTCTCGTTCCCAACTTTGTTCGTTGGCACTGATCTGCCATAGCTCATGGCTGCACAGTCCTGCGACAATGGTCGAATGCATGGTTGTCGCGGGTTATCTTTCCCGTGCAGCCGCGAACCCGAAACAGGTAAGATCTATGCCCAATCATTCCGACGTTGCCGGAGCTGCTGCCCTTGCGATCTGCGAGTCGCTCCTGCTCGCGTTAAATGATCGCAACATTCTGCCAGAAAAAGAAATTGTCGGCATTCTCCGCGATGCTGCATCGGCGCATTCAAACGATGCTGGCGAGGATGGTCAGGCTGAGTTGCACACCGCCGTCGCGATCCTGATTAACGGAATTTTGGCTGGCGGGAACTCTGTCCGACGAAGATAACAGTGAAAGTGGCTTTCTCTCTTGGAGACGAGGTAGGCACAACCGATGCTGGTAGCGGTGGGCTCAACAAGACGGTTATTTTGAGGGCTATCGTGCCTTTTATCAAGCGATTGGTGGCATTCTCAATAGCATCACCGTTCGTCTAACTGCGCCCACTGTTCTAAAAATCTTCAACGCCAAGGTTGATAAATGCCCTTGTTAAATGTCCAGTGTCCCTCGGATCGCCACCAGTTCCGCCCTGCGCTCTGAGCTGGCCATCGGGTAGTGCAAGTCCAGACTGTCGAACGTATCGAGCAAGATCTGCGACACGATCAAACGCGCGGTTTTCTTGTGATCGGCGGGCACCACATACCACGGCGCCTCGGCGGTGCTGGTCGCCGCAATGCAGGCCTCGTAGGCAGTCTGGTAGTCATCCCAGAATCTGCGTTCGGTCATGTCGGACGCGGTGAATTTCCAGTTCTTGGCCGGATCGTCGATGCGATCCAGAAAGCGCTT
>JBBSBE010000244.1:0-2959 GCA_038251625.1 Rhodobacterales bacterium | reverse complement strand
CGGGGCTGATGCTAAATCCCGGCCGCCATGATCCTGCAATCGCACCTTCCCTTCGCCCCATGGGCCGATCCGCGCACCCGCCGCCTGCCGGGCACGCTGCCCCTGGATGAGGCGGACTGGCTGCGCATCGACGATGCCTACGCCGCCCAGATGGCCGAGCGTGACCGCCTGATCGCCACCCACACGCCAAAGGTGCACGCCCTATTGCCCGAGGCCGAAGCCGCAGCGGCAGAGCTTTACGCGACCCTTCTGCCCCGCCTTCCCGCCTTGGGCTTCCA
Source organism: Rhodobacterales bacterium (assembly GCA_038251625.1). Lineage (GTDB taxonomy): Bacteria > Pseudomonadota > Alphaproteobacteria > Rhodobacterales > Rhodobacteraceae > JBBQXK01. The sequence continues at coordinate 2,681 of JBBSBE010000244.1, read as the reverse complement.
CCTCTCGCACACCCACGCGACGCGCCCCGATGGCACAGAGGTGCCGCTGAACCCCGATGCGCCGCTCCTGACCCTCGGGCGCCTCGTGCAAGAGGATCTCTGTCTCATGCAGCCCGGCAGCGCGGGTGAGCATGTGCTGACCGCCGCGATCCTGTGCTTCCCTGCAGGCTGGCGGCTGGATCAGAAGATCGGTCGCCCCCTCATCCGCATGCACGCGCCAGTCAAGAAATATGCGGCCGACGTGGCCCTGCGCGTCCAGCGCCTGATGGACGGCGTGCAGGTCGGCAAGCCCCTCTGGCGCGCCAACGCCCACCATTCCCGCGCGCCGCTTTTCCACCCCTTGCCCGAGGATCACGCGAAGGACACCGAAGAAGCCGACATGCCCTTCATCCGGTCCGAGCGCCAATGCCTTTTGCGCCTGCCCGAGACGGGGGCGGTGGTGTTCTCGATCCATACCTGGCTGGTGCGGCTGGAAGCCCTGACCGAGGATCAGACAGCGGCGCTGGAGGCGCATCCGATCCACCGGGCGGCCTAGGGGCGGGGGGCTTCGCTTTCGGCTCATCGCCCAGGCGCAGGCGGTTTTAGGGTCGCAATGGGCTGGGAACGATTTCCCCTTTAGCGATTTTAAACGCGTCAGATCGGGCCGCACCTGCCAGCCCCCGACAGGCGCGTGACCGCACCAGCCAGTCAGGCACCCCCCGATTTTCCAGCCGTCCACGCTGCATGCCGCCTCTTTCCTGTGGCTTGTGGCAACAGGCAAGCGACCGGGGGATCGTCCACCGGACAATCCCCTTTTCGGTCGCGGGGAGCGGGGCTGCGGACCTGGCTGGAAGGCGATGACGGGCAGAGGTTTCACCCGCCCGTCCGGCAGAGCGCACCGATTTGCACCGTCGGCGCTGCGGCGGTCGCGCGCTATCCTCGCTTCCCGGAACTATCCTCGCTTCCCGGAAACGGCGGGATAAACCTCCCGCCCCGTTGCACGCCACTCACCCCCACCGAACGCCGTGTCGGTACAGAAAACCGACGCGGAACCGACGCGCGCGGGACGGATACGGGACGGGCGCCTTTGCCTGCTCGGGGGATCAGAAAAACGCCTGCAACCCCGTCACAGCCCGGCCCAGAATCAGGGCATGCACGTCATGCGTGCCCTCGTAGGTGTTCACCGTTTCCAGGTTCACCATGTGGCGCATCACCTGGTAATCTTCCTGGATGCCGTTGCCGCCGTGCATGTCGCGGGCGTGGCGGGCAATCTCCAACGCCTTGCCGCAGTTCTGGCGCTTGATGATGCTGATCATTTCGGGCGCGGCATTGGCCTCGTCCATCAGCCGCCCGACGCGCAAGGATGCCTGCAATCCCAAGGCGATATCGGTCATCATGTTGGCGAGCTTCAGCTGGTAAAGCTGCGTCTGGGCCAGCGGTTTGCCAAACTGCTTGCGGTCAAGCCCGTACTGCCGGGCGGCGTGGAAACAAGCCTCCGCCGCGCCCATCACGCCCCAGGAGATGCCGTAGCGCGCGCGGTTGAGGCAGCCGAACGGGCCCTTGAGCCCCTCGACGTGGGGCAAAAGCGCATCCTCGCCCACCTCCACATCCTTCATCACGATCTCTCCGGTGATGGAGGCGCGCAAGGAAAGCTTGCCCCCGATCTTGGGCGCCGACAGGCCCGCCATGCCCTTTTCCAGCACGAAGCCCCGGATCCTGCCGCCGTGGACATCCGATTTTGCCCAGATAACAAACACATCCGCGATGGGCGCGTTGGATATCCACATCTTCGACCCGGTCAGCCGGTAGCCTGCGTCGGTCTTGACGGCGCGCGTTTTCATCCCCCCGGGGTCCGATCCCGCATCGGGTTCGGTCAGCCCGAAACACCCGATCCATTCGCCCGTGGCAAGCTTCGGCAGATATTTCCGCCGCTGCGCCTCGGACCCGTAGGCATAGATCGGATACATCACCAGGGACGACTGCACCGACATCATCGAGCGGTAGCCGCTGTCCACCCGCTCCACCTCGCGCGCGGCCAGCCCGTAGGCCACATAAGACGCGCCAAGCCCCCCATATTCCTCGGGAATTGTCAGGCCCAGAAGGCCCATGCCGCCCATTTCGGCAAAGATCGCAGGGTCCGTCGCCTCGTCGCGATAGGCCTTTGTCACCCGGGGTTGCAGCTTGTCCTGCGCGTAGGACCGGGCCGCATCGCGCAACATCCGTTCCTCTTCGGTCAGCTGATCCTCCAGCCGGAAGGGATCTTCCCAGTCGAACCGGCCAAGGTCGGGCGCATCCTTGGCCTTGAGCGGGGGGGATGAGGGCTTGTTCATGGGGGGATCCTCCGGTCTTGTTGCCCCTTTCTACGCCCCTTGCCCCGCCCGCGCAAACCCGAAGCGGCCTGCAACCTTGGTCGCAGGCTGCGACACGGGCGCTTGACCCCGTCGCCCGGCACAGCCACGTTGGCCCCGCCAGAGGAGGCCCCCTTGACCACCATTCCCCCCACCATCGATGCCGTAGAAGCCATGCTGGCCGGGCAGAACTATGTGGCCTCGCGCGCGCTTGCCACCATCGTCTTTCTGTCGCTGCGCCTTGGGCGACCGTTGTTTCTTGAGGGCGAAGCGGGGGTCGGCAAGACCGAGATCGCCAAGGCCATCGCCACCGGCCTCGGGCGGCGGCTGATCCGGCTGCAATGCTACGAGGGG
>JBBSBE010000243.1:0-2992 GCA_038251625.1 Rhodobacterales bacterium | reverse complement strand
GGCCAGACAAAGCGCAGCCAGCGTTCATAGGGCACCCGGCCAATCGCCAGTCCCCCCATCACGACGGCCGATGTGGGGGTGATCAGATTGACCATGCCGCTCGCGGTGGCAAAGGCGGTGACGACCAGTTCACGTTTCACGCCAGCGAAATCCGCCACCGGCGCAAGGATCGGCATCGACAGAACGGCCAGTCCCGAAGTGGAGGGCACAAAGAACGACAGTCCAACCTCGATCCAGTAGATCACCAGAATGAAGGCAGTCTGCGACAGGCCCGCCACACTGGTTTCGGCCGCGTTGAGGATGGTGTCGGTGACGTGGCCGGCGTCCATGATCACCACGATCCCGCGCGCCAGCCCGATGATCAGCGCCACGCCCAGCAGATCCCGCGCGCCGTTGACGAAGCTTTCGACAAGCTTGCCCTCGCCCAGCCGGGCGATGATGCCGATGACGATGGCGGCGGCCAGAAACAGCCCGCTCATCTCGGCCATCCACCAACCGCCGATGGACACGCCCCAGATCATCACGCCGAAGGTCAGCGCGAATAGGATCAGGACGACCTTGTGCAATCCGGTAAAGTCCGCCGCATCCGCTGGCGTCTCGGCCAGAAAATGCGCTTCATTCGCGGCCTTCTTGTCGTAGACCAGCGATTTCGTCGGGTCAGCCCGCACACGCGCCGCGTAGCGCATCACGAATGCCACCGTGACAACCCAGCACAGCGCCAGAATGATCAGTCGCAGCACCAGCCCATCGGCAAAGGTTATGCCCGCCGCATCCGATGCAATGACCGTCGAAAAGGCGTTGATCGTCGATCCCAGAACGCCGACCCCGGCGCCCAGCAAGATCACCGCCACCGCTGTCAGCGCATCGTATTTGGCAGCGATCATTACTGGGATCAGCAGGACATAAAATGCCAGCGTCTCCTCGGCCATGCCATAGGTCGTGCCGCCGGCAGCAAACAGTGCCATCAAGAAGGGGATCATCCAATTCTCGCGCCCCTTCAGGCGGACCATGGCGCGGGCGATCCCTGCATCAATGGCCCCTGTCGCGGTCACCACCCCGATGAAGCCACCGATGATCAGCACGAACAGCGAGACGTCGATCGCGCGGGCGACATATTCGACGGGGTCGTAGAAGCCCGCGATGGGGGCGAGGATGACGTCGAAAAAGCCCTGCGGGGCAGCCTCCGTCGGCGCATAGCTGCCCGCGACGGGCACATCCTTGCCCAAGGCCTCAGAGGCCACGCGCTCATATTGTCCTGCGGGGATGATCCAGGTCAGAGCCGCGACGAAGATGATAAGCGCAAACAGGATGGTAAAAGCGGACGGGAAGCGAAATCCCGACTTTTCGCTCGGTTTTTCGTTGGATGGCATGAGGTTGCTCCCTGACGTACTTCGCAGGATCAGCGTAGCCGGAATGGGACGGCGACATGCTGACACAGATCAGGGGAAGGATGTGGACGACGTGAACCTCAGGAGATCATTATCGTCCAGCCATCGCTCCTGAAGCGATTTCGATAATCTCTGCCGTGATCGCCTCTTGCCGCACCCTGCGGGCCAAGGCTTCCAGAACACCCAACTCATCTTCGATCTGGCGGGACGCAGCGGACATGGCGGCCATACGCGCCTCGTTTTCGGCCACAAAGGCGTGCAAGGCTGCGCGGGTCAGCCTTGCGTGCAGCTGATCCAGCCCGAGGGCTGCGGCGAGGCGCTCAGCGGGCAGATTGGTAAGGGGGGCAGCCTGCGGAACCGGGCCTGTCGCGGGCGGCAGCGGAAACAGCGCGTTGCGTTCAACGGACGTTTGTCCCCGGTTCCAGACCGTATGGACGACTGAAATCGTCCTCAGATCGCTGTCTGCAAACACTGCCGCCAGCACACGGTCGGCAAACTTTGGCAAACTGGCAGAGCGGGACGGCATCGCCACAGACCAGATTGGTTTCAGCCCGCGCGCTGCGGCAATCGCCACCCCTCGGCTGCCGATCAGGAACAGATCGGTCTCGGCGGGGATCGTGCCGACGGCGTCCAACACGCGCTCCGAGAACCCACCGACGAACCCCTGCTCGGCGCAGAACACCACAAGCGCCGGACGCGCCGCCAGATCGGCCTTTTCGGACGTCACAGCCGACAGGCCCTGTGACAGAGCCGCGTCCAGAACGGCCGTATAGCCTTCGACCGCCGCGATCTGGGTGCGGGCGGTTCGGGCGCGGGCTCCGGCAATTCCTGTCATCGCGCGCACGACGCTGCCCAACTGGCGGATGCCGGCGATCCGGGCAGCGAGGTCGATGTCAGACATCGGGGGTGCCCAGTGATGCGGCCAGCTTGCGCAGCTCGGCAAGCAGGGCCCCCTTGTCCGCCTCGCCCAGTTCACCTGTTGTCTGGACCTTGCGCAACACCTCGGCGGCCCCTGTCTGGAGGCCCTCGGCAAGATGATCACGGAATGTGGCGATCTGGTCGGGTGCCAGTGCATCCAGCAACCCCTCCTGCACCGCCAGGACAAGGGCGACCTCTGCACACAGCCGCATGGGTGCGTGCTGGTTTTGACGCAGTATCGCGCGCAGACGCGCTCCGCGGGTCAGTTGCGCCTGCACCCGCGGCTCGATGGTGCCACCAAATCGGGTGAACACCTCCATCTCCAGAAACTGCGCATAGTCCAGCCGCAAGGAATTCGCGGCATCCCGCAGGGCGGGGGCCTGCGTCTTCCCGCCCACCCGGCTGACCGACACGCCGACATCGACAGCGGGTTTCTGCCCCTCCTGGAACAGTCGCGCGTCCAGCACGATCTGCCCGTCGGTGATCGAGATCAGGTTCGTCGGGATATAGGCCGACAGGTTCCCCGCCTCGGTCTGGGCAATCGGCAAGGCGGTCAGTGACCCAGCCCCATTGGCCTGCGACAGTTTGGCCGCGCGTTCCAGCAGGCGCGCGTGAACGTAGAAAACATCGCCCGGATAGGCCTCGCGCCCCGGGGATTGCCGGGTCAGCAAGGCGATCTCGCGGTG
>JBBSBE010000242.1:0-3018 GCA_038251625.1 Rhodobacterales bacterium | reverse complement strand
GCCAGGGCCGGTCTCCGGGCGGGCCGGCAGGCTGGGGCGGGCGCCCTGGGTGGAGAAGACCTCCCACATGCGGCCACGCAGCACCTCGGGGGCGATGCGGTCGCGGATGGCGGCCTGGCGGAGTTCGTCCAGGCGGGTGTCGGCCAGCAGCCCACGGCCGGAGGCGAGGACGGGCTCGTAGGTGGCGATGCGTTCGACGGCGGCGCGTTCGGCCTCGGCACGGATGGCGTCGAGGTCGGGCGGCGCGGCGCGGGTAGGTTCGGGCGGGGTGGCAGGCGTGACGGTCACGGGGATCTCCTGGGGCGGGGTGGCGGGCGGCGGATCAGCCGGTGGTGCGGGCGTGGTCTCGGGCATGGTTGGTTCCTCATCAGGCAGGGCGGGTTCGATGGCGGTGGCGGGAGCGCCCAGTGGCTCCTCGCCCCGCACGGCGGCGGCAGCGTCCACCGGGACGGGCACGACGGAGATCTCGAAGGGCTCCCAATCCACGGCGCGGTGGATGGTCTGGCCCGTGGCGGCGTCGGGCCGCTGCTCGTAGCGGTGGACGCGGTAGCCGACGCTCACCGCGCGCAGCGTGCCATCGGCGATGCGCTGCCAGACCGGCTCGACATCCTCGGCGGCGGAGAATTGCAACGTGGCGTGGCCGCGCCCGGCCTCGAGGCGGGCAGCGATCACGCGGCCGAGCACATCGCGCGCACCGCCGCGTCGATGCGCATCCAGCACCGGGGCGCGGCCGGAGCGCAGCCCCTCCATCCGCACCGCGGAGGGCTGCATGTCGAGCTCCTCGGTGATCAGGCCGAGGGAGGGGACGAAGTTTCTCGCCCGTGCCCCGGTGCTCCACACCACCTCGACCGTGCGCGCGGCGCGATCGACGGTGACGGGGGCTTCGAGTGCGCGTTGGGCCACGATCGATTGCCCAGCGGTGGGCAGTCGATCGGGCAATGGCGTGGCCTCCGGCGCGGGGGTGCCCCCGCCCGGTTCGATAGGTTCGGTCATGCGGGGTTTCCGTTTGATGTGCCTGTCGCCGGACCTGCTGCTGTCAGTCCTTGAAGGCTTCCGAGACGTCAGGTTACTCCGTTTCGAATGGCGAGAGCGCGCCGGATGCAGATATCTCGTGCAGGCACGAGGCATTGCCGGTACGCCAAGCCAGCCGCTTGCATCAGGAGATTTTCTTCTCGGTCAGAGCCGTAGATAATAGGTTTTCGAACCCACTGTGGAACCACCGTTTCCTGCTTCAATTAGGAAATTCTTGACAATGTTCTAGTTTTGTTCTATACCGGCCATCAATCGGTCGAGAGGTGTGAGATGCCTGCGCCTATACGAATCAACGAGGCAGATTTGCGCCAGGCCATGCGCGAGCCCCGATATTGGCAAAGCGGGCACCCGGAGCGCCCTGCGTTCACAAGTTGGGTCACCGACGGCTTTCGCGGACTCTACCCGAGTGATTCTGCAAATCGTCAGTCTGTTTGGGTCAAAGAATACAAGAGGGAAGGCCATCTCGTCGCCGCGCACTGGCGCGGGGTGCCGGCGGGTTCCAATGGATCTAGTGGCGGTCAGACTGCGCCGGGGCAGGCCTCCCCAGCCGACAAGCCGGAACTTATCCAAGCAAACTCGCTGCGTAAGCTTTGGGACTTGTGGCGGCGATCCCCGCCCGATGGCCGAGGTTCCGGTGGTCCACGCCCGGGCGGTAAGCCGGGAACTGAGCCTGCCCCGCAGCGCCGAACCTGGCGCGGCCAGGATGGACGCGACCGGGTCGATGACATTCGCAACGATCCGGCTACCGAGCGTTTGCCGGATGCGCACAGCGCTCGGGTACCGCAATTTACCCGCCCCGGAGGCCTCGCGGGCAGGCAGCGCGATCTTGAGGGGCTCGAGACGGTTGGACCACCGGTACCGCGCGGCCCCGACGCGACCCAATATACGCTCGCAGATGGCCGCCTCGCCACGATGCGTCGGGCATCTCATGCTCGGAGCGGTGGCGAACCGACGCTCGAAATTGCCGAGCCGTTAGGTAACGGCCGTTTTAGTCCGGCGGATATCTTCCGCTATCCGCCTTCGCGATAGGAAATGAACCATGTCGAATCTTCCCACGTCCAAATCAAATCACGCTGCGACATTTGGCGACGCAATCGCCCATCTGTCGCAGGCCGGATCGACCAAAGAGCAGGAGGCACTACGCGAACTAGCATGGACGATGTTGGAAATCTGGACGCTTCCAGACGGCTATTCGCGGACGCGCTTCGCTAACGCTTGGCTCGGGGATCAAGGCTGGCAGGTCCAGATCGCGCCACAGCGAGAGATGTGGAAGCCGGATTGGGTCGCTGGCCTCGCCAAGGCAGCGGCGCGACGTGGGCAGGTCGAACTGCTTGGCACTGCTGTTGAGACAGGAGAGTTTCGTGATGCCGCAATTTGGCGTGTGCCGACCAATGCGGAGGATGTGAGCCGCTTCTTCGAATCCCATTACCCGGTTTTCAGCTTGCTCTTCCCGGCCGATAGAAGTTTTGCAGTGCATTGTGTGGGCGGTGAATTCGCCGTCTACGCTGGTCCTGAAGCCTTTTTGCGTGAAGCGCTGCCACCGGAGGCCATCGGCGCCCATGCGACTGCGGCGACGATCAACTACGTTGATCCAGAGTTGACAGAGGCTGACTACGCTGACTTCCTTGGTCCTTATCGTCTTTTCATGATCGAGTGAAACTGCTTCGGCACAGGAAAGCCATTGCGGCCCGTTGGCAGGAAGTCGATCGGGCGCAGCGGCGGGATCTGGCGCGAGGGTGCCCCCGCCCGGTTCGATCGGTTCTGTCATGCGGAAGGGTCCTGGGCTTAGGGCGCCGTAAAGCCCTGCAGGTTGGCGATCACCACCGCGCTCGCCGTCACCGCCTGGATGTTCAGCGCGGTATTGGCCGTGGTGCGCAGCGGGGTCGGAAAGTCGATGTTGGTCGGCGCCAGATTGGCCGGCAGCAACGCCCGCCAGACTGGCGTGGTGCCGTCGCGGATCTGGAACTCCGTCGCGGTGGCGCTGGC
>JBBSBE010000241.1:0-3021 GCA_038251625.1 Rhodobacterales bacterium | reverse complement strand
GGGGCCTCACCAGTCTCGGTTTTGCCGTCGAGATCCACATCCTGCTCCAGCGTGCCGTGGATCAGGCTCGACGTGCCGAAATCCAGCACGACGCAGTCGGTCTTGATGATGCCGGGGTGTTCCTCCGGATCGATGGTGCGCAGACCGCGGCCCACCATCTGGATCATGGTCGATTTGTAGGATGAGGGCCGCAGCAGCACGACGCAGGAAGTCGGCGGGTGGTCCCAGCCTTCGGTCAGTACCGCCACGTTCACGATGACGCGAATATCTCCGGCGGCGTAGGCGGCAAGAATATCGCGGCGCGCTTCACTCGGCAGATCGCCATGGATCAGCTTCGCAGGCACATCTGCGGCATTGAGTGCCTCCGTGACATGGACGGCATGGGCGACAGTGGAACAGAACACCACGGTCTGCCGGTCACCCGCTTTCTCCTTCCAGTGGCGGATGACCTCGTCGGTGACCGGAGCGCGGTCCATGATCGACGCAACCTCTGCCATGTCGAAATCCGCCAGCGACTTGCGCACAGCGCGCAGCTTGTCCTGCACGCCCACATCGATCACGAAGGTGCGCGGCGGGACCAGATGGCCCGAGGCGATCAACTCACCCAGACGCACCTGGTCGGCGACATTGTCGAACACCTCGCGCAGGCCCTTTTTGTCGCCCCGGTTCGGTGTGGCGGTGACGCCGAAGATGCGGGCGTCAGGGTTTGCATTGCGGACATGGTCGATGATGCGGCGGTAACTTGCCGCCACCGCATGATGCGCCTCGTCGATCACCAAAAGATCGAGCTTCGGCATGGCGGCGAGATTGCCGGTCCGGGCCAGCGTCGGCACCATGGCGAAGGTCACCTGACCCGCCCACGACTTGGCACTGGCATCGACCACCGACGTGGTCAGGCCGGGATTGACCCGGGCAAACTTGCCCCGGTTCTGATCGGTCAGCTCATCGCGGTGGGCCAGCACGCAGGCCTTGGCGGCGCTGTCGCCGATCACCTCACCCGTGACCGCCGACAGCATGATCGTCTTGCCCGCACCGGTCGGCGCGATGCCCAGCGTGTTGCCGCGTGTTGCGAGCGCAGCAAGGCTGCGCTCAACAAAGGTTTTCTGACGGGGGCGAAGGCGCATCGGTCTTCCCCTTCACTCGGCCCAGCTGGGTCGCCCGGAAAAACCGGGGCTCGCAGGGGTTTGCGGAGTCTGCGGTTGCGGGCTGGGTGCTGCGTAGCCCGGAGCCGGGGCGGCATAGCCCTGTTGCGGCGCGTTGTTTGCAGGGGGCTGGCTGTAGCCCTGCATCGACGCAGACCCAACCTGCCCCATCAGCTGCGCATAATCGCGGTGGCTGGGCGTGACGGCTGAGCGGACCTCGTTCTTGTCCTCGCCATTGGTGTCGGACCCGATGTCCATCCGGGCGATGAATTCGATCCCGTCCAACTCGGCAAAGCCGCTGATCCGGCGGCGGGCCTGCGCTTGGGCCGAATTATCCTTGTCGGCGATGCCGCGCGCCGAATTCAGGATGCCCTTGATCAATCCGCGCCCTGCGTTACCCCAATCTGGGCCCTTGGGGCTGTAAAGCCCGATCAGCGACCAGATCTTCCGCTTGGCATAGGGCCCTTCGACCACGGTGTATTCGGCATCGAGATAAACCGCGCCGGTGGCACCACGTTTGGCATAGCCACCGGTCCAGCCTTGGGTCGGATCGTCGAAACCGCCGGGGCGGAGGGTCAGGCGCACCTTGGCCAGCGTGCCTTTCGGGATGACGTTGCCGTTGCTTTGCGCGGAGTTGAAATCGTTCCAGAGTCCGGTCATCGGATTAATCCTTTCAATTGACGTGGGAGGGGTTTGCGGCGGCAGCTTCAGGCGGAGCCTGCACTGCTGCGGAATAGGTCAGGCGTTGTTGGGAGGGGCGCACCGGGCCGTGGATCTTGGCCATCAACTGGCCCAGATGCGGCACTTCGATCATGTCGAGCCGCCCGGAACGATCCTTGGCCGGAAAGCCGAACGGGTTCAGCGTCTGACAGACGAAGGCGCGTGCGGGTTGGCCATCGGCCCCGGCAATCTCGGCCATGGTGATGACCTGATCGACGATTCCGGGCAGTTCCAGCCCGGTCTTGGCGCCGTCGATCTGCGGCGAGAACACCTTGCGGTTGAAGTCATCGAGCTTCTCGTCGAGGATCCCGACGAACCAGATATTCTTGCGGCGCGTGTGCTGCAGATGCGTGAGCCAGGCGATCATTTCGCGGCCATGCAACCCGTAAGCGCCCCGGACATCCGGCTTGCCGGTCTTTTCCGAAAACGCCTCGGGCTGGCCCTTGCACCACTGGAAGCAGAGCCGCCCGGCAACGGTGATGGAATCGACGAACAGCGTCTCGTAGCGGTCAACGGCAGTCGGATCGCCGAACTTCTGGCAAACGGCGGCATGATGCGCCGGGCTGTAAGCCTGATTGTCGCGCAGGCTGGGGTTCGCACCACCGATGAACACCGCAAAATCGCGGCACTCCATCCATGTGCGCGGCCGGATCGTGTCGCCCTGCCAGCCCTCGATGGCGAGATCGCCCGCCTCGAGATCCATGAACAGGGTCGTCGTGGCATTCAGCGACCACAGCAGGCTGGTCTTGCCGATGCCGGATTTGCCGAAGATGCAGCCCTTGATGCCGCGCGGTTCGGCCAGCCGCTGATCGGCAGTGATGATAGGCAGCGCGCCGGTCATTCCGACACCTCATGCTGCGCCTGCAACGCATCAGAACCTTCGGCAGTCACCGCGACGTAGAGCGCATCCAGTCGGTCAGCTTCGTCGAGGCATTCCTTGCCCTTGCGCCGCATGAAACGACGGGCATCGTCGAGGAGCTCGGGTTCCGCAATGAGGGCCGGGATCGCGACGTATTCCTCGGCGCTTTCCACAAAGTAGGACTTCGAGCGCAGATCCTGGACAAACGGGGTGAAGGTCTCGCAGATTTCGGAGAAATCCGACTGGCTCAGAATGTCGCTCCGGTTGCGCAGGATGCGCTTTACCTCGGTGATGATGCCG
>JBBSBE010000240.1:0-3029 GCA_038251625.1 Rhodobacterales bacterium | reverse complement strand
TCCTCGCGATGTCCTTCGGGAAGCGCACGATAGCGAATGCGCGCCAGTTCGCCCGGCGTGGCATTCGGGCGGCGAAGCGCCAGCACGATGCACACCTCTTGCTGCACGCCCTGAAACAGCCGGGTGTTAACGGCGGGCTGATGCCCCTCGGGCGAGGCGTCGATGACCCAGATGTCAGAACAGCTTGCCCGCAGATCGGCGCGCATCTGCTGAAACCCCGGCCCGTTCAGAAACCCGGCGGCGGTGATGTAGCAAACGATGCCGGGGCGGTGAACCTCGGCCTCGCCTGTTGCTTCGGCATGGCCCGACCCGAACACCTTCCACGCGGCCCACCGCCAGAAAAAGACGTAAAGGTTCTTCAGATGCTTGGCATGGGCACCCAGACCCCAAGCGGGCAAAGGTGCCCAAAGGTCCATCGGCGAAGGGCGGCCCGGACTGCCCTTTTCAACCCAACCGCCCTGCCCTGCGGCATCAACCTTATACGGCGGATTGCCGATAACCACAGTGATCGGCTCATCCCGCTTGATCGCGTTCGCCTCGCGACGCGAGTTGCCGATCGGGGCCAGCATCGTGGAAAACTGGGTCTGCGCGGCATAGGGGTCGCCCAAGGTGTCGGTCACATAAAGGCGCGGCTGCGGCAGGTTGCCCCCGACCCCGCTGCCCGTGGCTGTCGCCCCCATCAGCGCCCGCATTTCCGCCATCAGCCGCAACTGCGCCACGGCAAAGGGGCCGAACTGCAATTCAAACCCGATCAGCCGATGCGCGGCAGCCCCCAAAGCCGGACCAACCGCGCCCGCGCCCTGATCTTCGGCCACCGTCTCGGCAATCTTGCGCAGGACGCCCAGCAGGAAGGTGCCGGTGCCCGTCGCCGGATCGGCAATGGTCACATCGGCGGCGGCAAGCCCGGCATGGCGGCCGAACAGGGCCGGGTCGCGCAACGCCTCATCCGTCAGGCGGACCATGGCCTGCACCACCTCGGGCGGGGTGTAATAGCTGCCGGTCTTTTTGCGCAGGGCGTTGTCGTAAACCTCGAGGAAGTCTTCATAGAAATAGAGCCAGGCGTCGGGCTTGCCCTTGGACAGGGTGGGCCAATGCACCTCATGCAGCACGCGGGTCAGGGTCGAGGTGGCGGTGGACAGCGCCTTTTGGGTGACCGGATCGTCGGTCAGCAGGCGAAGGGCGGTGCCGATCAGCGTGTTGGTGTCGCGCAGGGCAAGGGCCGCATGGGCGATGCCCTTGTCGAGCGGGATATCCTGCGCCCGCGCCATCAGCAGGCCAAAGGTCACGGCTTGGGCATAGCCATCGGCAAACTGCGCATCATCGGCCTGCGGGAACAACAGACCGCGCCATTCGGTGGCAAGATCGGTCAGACTTTGGGTGCCGTTTTCCAGTTCCTCCAGAACTTCGTCGCGCAAGAGGCGGCACAGGCGGGCCGACACCTCGGCCAGTTTGCGTGGGCTGTCAGGCGGGATCGGGTTCCAGCTGAGGAAGTCTGTCAGCAGGGTGATAAGGGTCGTGGGGCCGGTGAGTTTCGCGCCTGCAGTATCCAGATCACCCGTTAGGTGGATGATCTGGCCCACCAGCGCGCCGTTCTGCCAAAGGCTGAAGGACTGGCCATCGCTGTAAAGCAGGTTCGGCAGCGACTTCAGTTTCTGCCACTGCCGTTTGTCGTGCGGATCGGTGAACTTGCGTGGATCGGCCCCTTTGCCCGGTGCCTTCAGTTCGATGAACCCTGTCAGCGCACTGCGGACGGTCACGGCATAGTCGGGCCGGGTGCCCAAGGCGGAAAGGGTGCTTTCGCCAACAAGCGTGACCCAACCCGGTTGCTGGCCAGCGGCCTCGGCCAGGGCAGAAATCAGCTCCTCCAGCGGGGCGCGGATGTTGTCTTCAGGCGCGCCAGTGATCGCAGGGCTTGAAAGCTTGGCCTTGGCGGTGGCACCGTACTTGGAAATGATCTGATCAAACATGAACTGCCCCGAAGTTCTTTTTTGCAACCCTAGCCGGAATCGGTTTCAAAACAAGGCATTGCTGACAGTGAGTGCACGGCTGACGCCGACAACCGCACCTCATTCGGTGCGGTTGAAGGGCTGAATGGCATAACCCCGTTTGCCTTTGGTAGCGGCAAGTTTCATCAGGGCGGTGATGGCTTTGCCTTCATCGTCATGCGGCTCAATCAAAACCTGACCACGATAGCCGATCCTGCCCCATTCGCGAATGAGGCAAGCCTTCCCGAACAGATCGCGCTGGACGCTTAGCCGGTAGAAGCGTCGCATGTTGCAGGCAGGGTCGATCCGCCGCAGATGCAGGTCGGTTGGAAACACTTCGAGCTGGAACGGTTGATCGAACATTTAGTGATCCAATAATCTGGCTGCACCATATCAGGTAGAAATATACGTTTCCAGAATGAACATGCCTTTCAAGAGCCATTGGTACGGGAATGAGAAGCCTTAAGTCGCAACATGCCTTGGATTGACCAAGGGCCTGGAGGGTCAGAGGGCACGTGCGGCTTAACTTGTCATCCGCGTGAGGGAAACGGCACAACATTCGTCGCTATTGTGGGACGTTGGAAACCAAGCGCGGCTGCCCAAAGCGGAGTCCTGCACCATACCATTTCATCGATGCCGCCTTTGCCTGTGCGGGTCAACAGGCCGACCCACTCAAGTGGCATTGCGACGGCGCTAAACAGTCCTCCGGCAGGACTGCGCCATCCACCGCCTGCACTGAAGCCATAGACGAGGCTCGCCAGATCGGGCAGCGTAAAGCCGTCCTCCGGCATCCGGTTTATTGCGTGCAGCCACAACTCCCAGTCCCCAGCGGGCGCCTCGCCCGAACGCCTGCCTTCAGAGTGGTCGAACCGAAAGAGAAACGCAGGCGCGATGGTGGCATATGCGGTCTCCGGGTCTGCAACGAGGGCCATGCCCGGCTTTGTCAGCCGCCAGCCAGCCCCCATCTTCCGCCCAAGACGCAAGGATGTGAGAAGAACACGCAAATATTCCAGTGGCGGAACATCGTATTCATCAAGCACCTTG
>JBBSBE010000239.1:0-3051 GCA_038251625.1 Rhodobacterales bacterium | reverse complement strand
GTTGCGCTGGTTGTCATGGGCGCGCTTTTCGCTGTTGCGGGGCTTTTGCAGGTGATCACCGGGCGGCGACACAAGTTTACCCTGCTGGTCGTGATGACCTTCCTTGTGGGGTTCGTGGTGGCGGCCACGTCAGCCTGATCCCCGGTCGCCGCGCGTGCCGCAGGACGGCCCCGGCGTTGCTGTTGCGGGCGGTCCGGTTGCGCCCGGGGGGAAGCGGGCAGGGCAAACCGGGGTGCGACCGGAACGCCCTCTTTCACCGCGATCCGTGATTTGGTGGTTTCGCCGGGGCCGTGCGGCGGGTATAGCGGTTGCCGGATTTGCGCCTGCCGGGGGATGAAATGGCCAATGTCGTCGTCGTGGGCGCCCAGTGGGGCGACGAGGGGAAGGGCAAGATCGTCGACTGGCTCAGCGAGCGGGCCGATGTGATCGCGCGGTTTCAGGGCGGGCACAACGCGGGCCACACGCTGGTCATCGACGGGGTGGTCTACAAGCTGAGCCTGCTGCCTTCGGGCATCGTGCGGGGTGGCAAGCTGAGCGTGATCGGCAACGGCGTGGTGCTGGACCCATGGGCGCTGCTGGACGAGATTGCGCGGCTTGGGGCGCAGGGTGTGGTGGTGACACCCGAGAACCTGATGATCGCCGAGAACACGCCGCTTATCCTGCCTGTCCACGGCGAACTTGACCGCGCGCGCGAGGGGCAGAATTCTGTCGCCAAGATCGGCACCACGGGCCGGGGCATCGGCCCTGCCTACGAGGATAAGGTGGGCCGTCGCGCGATCCGCGTGGCAGACCTCGCTGACGAGGCCACGCTCGATTTGCGGATCGGGCGCCTTTTGACGCACCACAACGCCCTGCGCGCGGGCCTTGGCCTTGATCCGGTGGATGATGTGGCGCTGAAGGCGCGGCTGGTCGAGGTGGCGCCGAAGATCCTGCCCTACGCCAAACCCGTCTGGAAGGTGCTGACCGAAGCGCGGCGCGCGGGCAAGCGGATCCTGTTCGAAGGGGCGCAAGGATCGCTCTTGGATGTGGATTTCGGGACCTATCCCTATGTCACCTCGTCGAACACGCTGGCGGGCATGGCGGCCACCGGCACGGGGCTTGGCCCCACGGCGGTGGATTTCGTGCTGGGAATCGTCAAGGCCTACACCACCCGCGTGGGCGAGGGCCCGTTCCCGACAGAGCTTTTCGATGCTGACGGCGCGCGGCTGGGCGAACGGGGGCATGAGTTTGGCACCGTGACGGGGCGCAAGCGCCGCTGCGGCTGGTTCGATGCGGTGCTGGTGCGGCAGACCTGTGCCACATCGGGCGTGTCGGGCATCGCGCTGACCAAGCTGGACGTGCTGGACGGGTTCGAAACCCTGCGCATCTGCACCGGGTACGAGCTTGACGGGCAGGTGCTGGACTATCTGCCGACGGCCGCCAACCTGCAGGCCCGCGTGGTGCCGATCTATGAAGAGTTGGAGGGATGGAGCGAAAGCACGGCTGGCGCACGGTCCTGGGCCGATCTTCCGGGCTCGGCGATCAAGTATGTGCGGCGGATCGAAGAGTTGATCCAGTGCCCGGTGGCGCTACTTTCCACCTCGCCTGAGCGCGAGGATACCATCCTTGTGACCGACCCCTTCGCCGATTGAGCCTGCCATGGACCTTGCCTACCGCACCCGCCGCCGCCTGTCGCTGCTGATCCTGCTGGTGGGTTTGCCGCTCTACGTCGTGGTGGCGGTCACGCTGGTCAACCTGATCGAGCGGCCATCGGTGCTGCTGGAACTTGCGATCTATGTGGGCTTGGGGTTCTTGTGGATGGTGCCGTTCCGCTTTGTCTTTCGCGGCATCGGGCAGCCCGACCCCGACGCGGGACCGGGCCGCAAGGGCGAACCGTAGGGCTGATCCTTACGGCGCGATCTTCTGGGCTTCGGCGAGGTAGCGCGAAGATTCGTTCACCGCAAACTGGCCCCGCTTGACCTTTTCGATGCGGCCCTGACGCAGAAGCGTGCCGAAGGCGCGCAGCTGATCTTCACGGCTGGTTTCATCCTGGGGCAACAGGCCCTGTACGTGGCGCAGCATCTGGGGGCGCGACAGGTGGGGGCGCCCCTCGATCTTGGCGGCATAGACAGCGGCGGCTTCCAGAAGGTCGGGCAGCGCGGTGGCGCCCAGCTTTTCGGCAAATTCGGCGAAACCCTTGGTGGCGCCGAAGATGTTGTCTTCGGCTTCAACCTGATCGTCCGCGTCCTCTTCCATGTCATCGTCCTGGTCGTTGTTCAGCGCCAGGTTCGAGACCGCGACGCGGCGCGGGCGCACCGGCATGACGGGCCCGGCGGGGGCGGCAGGTTCGGCCGTCTTGGGCCGGTCCACGCGGTATTCCGACAGCAGCATCAGCGGGGCCGGGCGCGCGGGTTCCTTTGCCGGGGCGTCGCCTTCGGTGCCGCCGGTGCCAGAGACGGGGCGGCGCGGGCGGACCACGCGTTCCAGATCGCCCCGGTAGGCAGTGATGCGGCTTTCTTCCGCGTCGTCGCGGTTGCTGCCGCCGGCCTTGCGGTCGGCGAAGGTCGCGGCAACGGCGGCCTTGAGATGCGCGATGGCCGACAGGCGGCGGCGGTTCTCGGGGCCTTCCATTTCGGTGTTTGTCTGGGCGATCAGCCGCTGCACATCGGCGTCACGCTCGTTCGTGACGCGCACGGGGCGCGTGGGGTGAACCACGGCGGGTTCGTCGCGCAGCGCGCTGAGGCTGCGGTCAAGCGCGGCTTCCGCCTCGGCGGTATCGATGGCGGGCTCGCCGGGGGTATCCTTGGCGGCATTTTCAGCGTCTGTGTCCGCATCGTCGGCCGGGGCGGCTTCGACGGGGGCGACGCGCCGGATCTTGATAACCCGCGCGCGGGCGCGCTGGATCTTGGCCACGACGTCGGACGTGGGTTTTGCAAGCTCTGCATCCACCCCGGCAGTGGCTTCGGCGGCAACGGGCGCCTCTTCGGCTTCGCGTGCGTCGTCTTCGGCAACGGGTTCTGCGTCGGCCGTCAGGTCTGCCGCAGGCGCGTCCTCGGTGGGCGCGTCCGCGTC
>JBBSBE010000238.1:0-3090 GCA_038251625.1 Rhodobacterales bacterium | reverse complement strand
CGCCGATTTCCCGAATGCCGATGCGGCAGCGGCCTCGCCCCTTGCGCGGCGCGTTTTCGCGGCGGGGCATGTGACGGGCGTGTTCTTCGGCACCGATTTCGTGACGGTGACCAAGGCCGAAGGCGCCGACTGGGCGCATATCAAGCCCGCAATCCTGGGCGCGATCATGGAGCATTACCAATCGGGTGCGCCCGTGATCGAGGGCGAGCAGGCGGCCTCTGGCCACGCCGAGCATACCGGCGAGGATGGTGACATCGTGCGCCAGATCAAGGAATTGCTGGACACCCGCGTTCGCCCCGCCGTGGCGCAGGATGGCGGCGACATCACGTTCCACGGGTTTGACCGGGGGGTGGTCTATCTGCACATGCAGGGCGCCTGCGCGGGTTGCCCGTCCTCGACCCTGACGCTGAAGATGGGGATCGAGAACCTGTTGCGGCACTATATTCCCGAGGTCACCGAAGTGCGGCCGGTTGCCGCCTGAGGCGCTGCCGATCCGCAGATGACCGAGCCGCTGACCTTGGGCTTTGACACATCGGCCGCGCATTGCGCGGCCGCTTTGCTGCGTGGCACGCGGATCCTTTCTGCGCGCGCCGAGCCGATGGAGAAGGGGCAGGCCGAGCGGTTGCTGCCCTTGCTGGAAGAGGTGCTGGCCGAGGGCGGCGCGGGCTGGCACGACCTTTCCGCCCTGGCGGTGGGCGTGGGGCCGGGGAATTTCACCGGCGTGCGCATTGCGGTGGCTGCGGCGCGCGGGCTGGCGCTGGGCTTGGGCATTCCGGCGGTGGGCGTGACGCGGCTTGAGGCGCTGGCCTACGGATTGCCCCGACCGGTTCTTGTGGTCGAAGATGCCCGGCGCGGCGATGTTTATGCGCAGCGGTTCCGGCTGCAGGGGCCGGATGCCGCAGAACTGACCAAAGTGGCCGACATTTCGCTGGAGGCCGGAACGGGATTTGTCGGTTCGGCATCCCCGGAGATGGAGCGCGCATGGCACGTCGCGCCGCATCAGCCACGCTATCGGATGGCAGAGGCCATCGCGCGGATCGGGGCCGAGCGAGCCGGGACGCCCCAACCCCGCCCCGCGCCCTTTTATCTGCGCGGGGCCGATGCCGCCCCGCCATCCGACCCGCCGCCGGTGATCCTGCCGTGATCGGCTTGAACCTCTGGCGGGCGCCCCCCAACCCCATCCCCTCCCCACGCGGGGGAGGGGAGGCACTTATGCTGTCACCGGGGGGCGGTGCGGGGGTGTCGGGGTTTGTCGCTGGGCCGGATGCCCCGCGCATCCCTCCCCCCGCGTGGGGGAGGGATGGGGTGGTGGGGCGCGTCGGAGGCGAGCGCGTGCGATGACCGCGGGGGACCTGGCGAGGCTGCACGCGCGCTGCTTCATCGTTCCCCGCCCCTGGGGCGAGGCGGAGTTTGCCCGGCTCCTTGCCGATCCGCTGGCCTTTCTGCTGGTCGAGGGGGATGCGGGGTTTTTGCTGGGCCGGGCGGTGGCCGGCGAGGCCGAACTTTTGACGCTGGCAGTGGCACCCGAGGCGCGGCGGCGGGGTCTTGGGCAGAGTCTGCTGGCGCGCTATCTTTATCAGTCGCGGTTGCGGGGGGCGGCGTATGCCTTTCTGGAAGTGGCCGAGGACAATTCGGTGGCGCGGGCCCTTTATGCCCGGGCGGGGTTTGCAGAGGTCGGGCGGCGGCGGGGCTATTTCCACGCGCCGGACGGACGGCGGATCGACGCCCTGGTGATGCGGCGCGACTTGCCGCAGGGTCAGCCTGATTTTTGACCTTCGGATCAAATACCCCGCGCCGATCACGCATATGGCGCTTGACCGGCCCCGGCATTCCCGCCCTAATTGCCGCCAATCCGCCCGCCGGGTGCGCGAGCGGCGCGCCCGTAACGCGGCGGTGCAAAACAGACACGACAACCGGGAGACACCGAATGACCCTAGCCAGACACTTTCTCGGCGCCGCAGCCTCGCTGGCGCTGACCGCAGGCGTTGCCGCCGCGGACCCCGCCATCATCTTCGATCTTGGCGGCAAGTTCGACAAATCCTTCAATGAGTCTGCCTTCAATGGTGCGGAACGCTGGGCCAAGGAGACCGGTGGCACCTACAAGGAGCTTGAGATGCAGTCCGAGGCGCAGCGCGAGCAGGCGCTGCGGCGGCTGGCCGAAGCGGGTGCGAACCCGGTGGTGATGACGGGCTTTGCGTTCGGCGACGTGCTGAACACCGTGGCGCCCGACTTTCCCGACACCAAGTTCGCGATCATCGACATGGTGGTCGAGCAGCCCAACGTGAAATCGGTGGTCTTTACCGAGCAGGAGGGCAGCTACCTTGTGGGCATGATGGCGGGGCTGGCGTCGAAGACCAACACCGTGGGCTTCATCGGTGGCATGGACATCCCGCTGATCCGCCGCTTCGGCTGCGGCTATGCGCAGGGCGTGAAGGCGGTGAAGCCGGATGCGACCGTGATCCTGAACATGACCGGCACCACGCCTTCGGCCTGGAATGACCCGGTCAAGGGCGGCGAGTTGGCCAAGAGCCAGAAAGCGCAAGGCGCCGACGTGATCTATGCCGCCGCCGGTGGCACCGGGATCGGTGTGCTGCAGGCCGCGGCCGACGAGGGGATCCTGTCGATCGGGGTGGACAGCAACCAGAACTACCTGCACCCTGGCCAGGTTCTGACCTCGATGCTGAAGCGCGTGGACAATGCGGTTTATGGCGCCTTCACCGAAGGCACCAACCTTGCCCCCGGCGTCAACGTGATGAGCCTTGCCAATGACGGCGTGGGCTATGCGATGGACGAGAACAACGCGTCCCTCGTGACCGGCGACATGAAGGAGGCCGTGGATGCCGCGGCGGCCAAGATCAAGTCGGGCGAGATCGTGGTGCACGATTACATGAGCGACAACACCTGCCCGGCCGCGTCGTTCTGAATGAACGCTGCCGACATGGCGGCGAGAGCGGGGCGGCCGGAAACGGCCGCCCCCTATGCCATTGAGCTGAAGGGGATCTCCAAATCCTTTGGCCCGGTGCAGGCCAACAAGGATATCTCGATCCAGGTATCCAAGGGCACCATCCACGGCATCATCGGCGAAAACGG
>JBBSBE010000237.1:0-3163 GCA_038251625.1 Rhodobacterales bacterium | reverse complement strand
TGGCGGAGGCGGTGGGATTCGAACCCACGGAACGGTCTCCCGTTCGCTCAGTTAGCAACCGAGTGCTTTCGGCCTCTCAGCCACGCCTCCGACGCGTCGTCGTTTAGCCGGGCACATCACGCGGAGCAAGTGGAAACGTTGCGGCGCACGTCCTTTCCGCTCCGAGTGCAGCGTCCGGTGATTAGTGACGCAGGGACCGAAAAGTCTCATCTTGTCCACAATTTGGCCAAAGAGATGGGTCAGTAGGCGAAGGACAGCCGGGCGGGGGAAAACGAAACTCATGGATTACACGGCAGTTTTCGTTCTGGCCTGCATCTTCATCCCGATCGAGCGCCTTTTGCCGCTGCACCCGGATCAACCCATCCTGCGTCGGGAATGGGCAAACGACCTCGTCTATGTGCTGGTTAACGGCTTCATGATCCGCGGGGCGTTCACGCTGGTCGCAGCCATGTTGATGACCTTCTATTTCAACGTGTTGCACCTGTCTTCACCAGCTTGGATCGGCACGATGCCGGTCTGGTTGCAGCTCATCGGGGCGATCATTGTTGCAGATATCGGCTACTACGTCGCGCATCGTACCTGTCATGCGGTGCCGTTCCTTTGGAAATTCCATGCTGTTCATCACAGCATCGAACAGATGGATTGGCTGGCCTCATTCCGCGTTCATCCTATTGATCAGATATTTTCCAACACGCTGTCGCTTCTGCCGCTCTATTTTCTTGGCTTTTCGCTCGAAGCGCTCATCTTGCATCAGTTGATCTATCAGGCGCATGCCCTTTTTCTGCACTCCAACACCCGTTTGACTTTTGGCCCATTGAAGTGGGTGCTTGCCACGCCGGAATATCATCACTGGCATCACGCCAACGAACGGGAAGCACATGACCGCAACTTTGCGGCGCAACTGGCGCTGATCGACGTAGTCGCAGGTACGGTCTTTCTGCCGTTCAAGCGGCGCCCAAAATCCTATGGTTTGGACGAACCGATGCCGGGGTCTTATCCGCTCCAGTTCCTGCACCCTTTTCGCGCCCTTGCAACCGATATCAAGCGGCACTTCAACAGAGAGAGCTTACCGATGCCGAGAAAACTAGAAGACGACCTTGGAAAACTGGCTATGCTACTGATTTTTGGCTATTTTGCCATCGAACAGATTAAATCTGTTGTCTATATGATCATTTATCGTGATCTGATCCCGGTCTGGCAACTCGCGCTTTTTTCACAGGCAGTTGGCATCGTATTCCTAGGCTTTGTCCTTTACTTCACGCTGACCCGTTTACCGCCCAGGGACAATGCAGAGGGAATATGGCCACGGTTGGCGGCCGTAATGGGCACTTTCGCAATGATGATGCTGATCGTGCTGCCGCCCGAGCCGATAACTCCAGCGATGCGCATTACAGCGACCACAATCACGCTGGTCGGCACCATCTTGTCGATCATTTGCCTTTTGCGTCTTGGCCGATCATTCTCGATCATGGCATCCTCCCGGCAACTCGTGACGTCAGGTCCCTATGGAATTGTCCGTCACCCACTTTACGCGTCAGAGTTGTTGATGATGTCCGGGGTTGCGCTATCGCATGGCTCGCCTTTGGCTTTTGCCGTGTGCGCGGTGGGGTTTACCTTGCAGATCCGGCGCGCGCACTACGAGGAAAGCGTCCTGCGAAAATCGTTCCCCGCAGACTATGCGGATTACGCGCGCCGCGTTCCAATGCTTATTCCCGGGCTAAAACCGTCCTACATCGACTTGTCCATCGTCCCCGCACAGCAGGTCTCGCAAAAACGCTAGTCAGCATCGGGCGAAAGCCAGAACGCGCAGTCAAGTACCGACCGTTAGCAGATTGCCCGGCGTAAGATCGCCACTTCGATTCGGGCTGGGCGCTTGCGCTCAGCCCGAGAACAGGAAGTGCAGCACGTCGCCGTCCTTCACCTCATAGGTCTTGCCTTCCACCCGGAACTTGCCCGCCTCCTTGGCCCCCGTCTCGCCTTTGCCCGCGATGTAATCGTCATAGGCGATGGTTTCCGCCCGGATGAAGCCCTTCTCGAAATCGCCGTGGATCACGCCTGCGGCTTGTGGCGCCAGCATGCCCGCATGGATCGTCCAGGCCCGCGCCTCTTTCGGCCCCACGGTGAAATAGGTCTGCAATCCCAGAAGCTTGTACCCGGCAGTGATCAGCCGGTCCAAACCGGCCTCGTGCAGGCCCATCTCTTCCAGAAACATCGCGGCCTCGTCAGCGGGAAGCTGGCTGATCTCTTCCTCGATCCGCGCCGATATCACCACCGACGCGGCCCCTTGGGCGGCGGCCATCTTGGCCACCCGCGCCGATTGCCCGTTGCCGTCCGCCGCAGACGCCTCTTCGACGTTGCACACGTAAAGCACCGGCTTCGCGGTCAGAAGCTGCAGCAAGCGCCACGCGCGCCGGTCATCCTCGGCTACCTTCACGGTCCGCGCGGGCTGACCATCCTCCAGCACTTTCAAGGCCATACGCAGCAGCCGGTCCTGATCGACAGCGTCTTTCTCGCCGCCCTTGATCTTGCGGGCAAGGCCAGCCAGCCGCCGCTCGATCGATTCCAGATCGGCCAGCATCAGTTCCGTCTCGATGGTCTCGGCATCCGCCACCGGGTCGATGCGGCCCTCCACATGGGTGATGTCACCATCCTCGAAACATCGCAAAACATGCGCGATGGCGTCACATTCCCGAATGTTTGCAAGGAACTGGTTCCCCAACCCCTCCCCCTTCGAGGCCCCCCGCACCAGCCCCGCGATATCGACAAACGTCATCCGTGTCGGGATGATCTGCTTTGAGGCCGCAATTGCCGCCAGCTTTTCCAGCCGCGCATCGGGCACCGCCACTTCGCCCACATTGGGCTCGATGGTGCAGAACGGAAAGTTTGCCGCCTGCGCCGCCGCTGTTCGCGTCAGCGCATTGAAAAGCGTGGATTTCCCCACGTTCGGCAACCCGACGATCCCCATCCGAAAGCCCATGGCGCATCCTTTCCGCTGACGCGCCGCTTCTACGGGCGGAGCGCTAAGGGTTCAAGCCACGCCTTGATTTCTGACGCGCCCGCGTGCAAACCGCCGGGAAACCGGGGGCCCGCATGACACGCATCGACACCACCTTCGCACGGCTGAAAGCCGAGGGGCGCAAGGCCTTTGTAGCCTACATCATGG
>JBBSBE010000236.1:0-3170 GCA_038251625.1 Rhodobacterales bacterium | reverse complement strand
GGCAAGGCCAGCCCAATTCTGCGGATCGTTTTCATACTCATCACCTCGCATGTCGAACGATGCACAGTGTAGGCGGTTTGGCGCGGTCTTCACCTCACAATCGCGCAATCGTATTGCGTGACGGTGGCGCTGTGAAACCGCTTCCAAATGATTAACGGCTTAGATTTAAGTAAACATAATCAGATGGATAAGCGGAATATCACGCGTGTTATCCCGCCCTCAGAGATCAAAGCTTGCCAGCACCGGCGCATGATCGGACGGCTGTTCCCAGCCCCGCACGGCGCGCAGGACGCGGCTGCCATGCGCGGCCCCGGCGATATCGGGCGTGGCCCAGATATGGTCAAGCCGCCGCCCCTTGTCCGCCGCATCCCAATCGGGCGAGCGGTAGGACCACCAGGAATAGAGCAGCCCGGTGGGAATATCGGCGCGCGTCACATCCACCCATTGGCCCGCATCCCGCGCGGCCTCCAGATGTTCCACCTCGGTCGGCGTGTGGCTGACGATTTTCAGCAGCGCCTTGTGGTTCCACACGTCATCCTCGCGCGGCGCTATGTTGAGGTCACCCACAAGGATCGCCTGCGATGGCGGTTCCCACCGAAAGAAATCGCGAAGCTCTGTCAGGTAGTCGAGCTTCTGGCCGAACTTCGGGTTCACCTCGCGGTCCGGAATGTCGCCCCCCGCCGGCACATAGCAGTTGTGGATCGTCACCCCGTTTTCCAGCCGCGCCGCCACGTGCCGCGCATGGCCCAGCTGGGCGAAATCCTTGTCGCCCGCGTCCATGATCGGCAGCTTCGACAGGATAGCCACGCCGTTGTATCCCTTCTGCCCCCGCGCCACCATGTAGCGGTAGCCAAGGTCGCGGAACACTTCGGTCGGGAACTTCTCGATCGGGGTCTTGCATTCCTGAAGGCAAAGCACATCCGGCGTTTCCTCTGCCATCAGACGCGCCACCAGCCCTTCGCGCAGACGGACAGAGTTGATGTTCCAGGTGGCAAGGGTGAAGGGCATGTCAGTCTCCTCGGGTCGGGCAAACCTTAGGGGGATGCGCCCCGCGTCTCAACAGGCAAAGCGGCACGCCCGGGCGCGTGGCCCGGGCGCGGCGCTGCCGGATCAATAGACGGTTGCCAGCCGGTCGGGCCGGATTGATGCAAGCACCACCACGCGCACCCCATCCCGCACCCGATCATGCAGGTCGATCACATCCTGATCAAGCAACCGGATGCAGCCGGATGATACTGCTTGTCCCAGATATTCGGGCTCGCACGCGCCGTGGATGCGGTAAAGCGTGTCCTGCCCGTT
This sequence comes from Rhodobacterales bacterium, assembly GCA_038251625.1. GTDB lineage: Bacteria > Pseudomonadota > Alphaproteobacteria > Rhodobacterales > Rhodobacteraceae > JBBQXK01. Next base: position 1,871 of record JBBSBE010000236.1, on the reverse strand, counting down.
CTCGAAGAGGTAGAGCGCGCGGGCCCCAAGCGGGTTGCCGGGGCCGGGCGGCATGCCGCCATTCGCGACCGAATAGGGCGCAAACTCGGGCCTTCGGGCAATCATCGTGTCGGGCGCCTTCCAACGCGGCCATTTGCGGCGAAACTGCAGGACCGCGATGCCCTTCCAGTCATACCCCGCCGCGCCGACGCCCGCGCCATAGCGCCACGCACCGCCGTTGTCTGTGACCAGATGCAAAAGACCTGCATCTGGGTCGACGATGATCGTGCCCTCTGCCTCTGCCGGATAGGGGTTGGCCACTTCCTGGCGCCACAGGCGCGGCGGCACCACGCCTTCGGGAATGGCAGGCACGGGGTAGGGTTCATCCACCACCGCCCCGTATCGTGCGGGCAAAGGCGGTATGGTGGTGACGGGGGCAAGGGCGCTGCGCGATGCGATATCAGGCCGGGGGTTCGCGCAGGCCGATAGCGTGGCAGACGTGCCACCCGCCAGAAACAGGCGTCGTGTAAACATGGATTGGATCCTTTGTGCTGAGAATTGTGAGCCGCACCAGATGTGCGGACGCGACACTCAGCAGGATCGTGGAGGGGCGAGTGCGACCGGCAGAACCCGGCCAGCCAGACGAAGCGCCCGGTCTTGCGGAAGGATCGAACGGGAGCCTTGGCCGATGATGGAAGGCCCTTTTGGGATCAGAACGTGATCGGGGCCGCAGGGCGAACCGGGAAGCGCCGGTCCGCGGCATCGCCGGGGCAACGGCGCAATACTGCCCGGATCTGCCACGTCCTTGCAGGCCGTCACGTGGGCGGGTGTGCAGCCCTCGCCACTGCCTGCAGACGCATGTTGGAAAGCGCTGATGCCGACTTGCGTGCCGAACGTCGCGGAATAGGCACCCCATGGCAGCACGAGGACCATCAGACAACACAGAAGGATCAAACGGAGCATGTGCATCAGCCGGGGCGTGTCAAACATGCCGAACAGTGTCAATGCGCCGCCGCGCCACTTCTATCCCGGCGCACGACGATGTGTGCCGCGGGACGCGCGGCAAAAAAAAGCCCGGGCTCGCGCCCGGGCCAGGTCCAACAGGGAGGATGCCGCGCCATAACCCCGACGCGGCCAGGGGAACCCGAGTGCAGCCAACCGGCCCACGCTCAAACGATACTCTGAAAAAAAGCCGGCAATAAGCCTGTGGTGTGCGGATTGACGGCAAACTGTGGATTTTGCGTCGCGATTGACGGGCAATTGTGGCTCAGGCGACCAGCCGGTAGCCCCCGGATTCCGTCACCAACAGCCGCGCGTTCGAGGGGTCGGGCTCGATTTTCTGGCGTAGCCGGTAGATGTGGGTTTCCAGCGTATGGGTCGTCACGCCTGCGTTGTAGCCCCAGACCTCATGCAGAAGAACATCCCGCGCCACAACCCCAGATTGCGCACGATAGAGGAATTTCAATATGTTGGTCTCTTTCTCGGTCAGCCGGATCTTCTTTTCCCGCTCGTCGAGCAGCATCTTCTGGGCCGGTTTGAACGTGTAGGGACCAAGCTGGAAGATCGCATCTTCCGATTGTTCGTGCTGGCGCAGTTGCGCGCGGATGCGGGCAAGGAGCACCGGAAACTTGAAGGGCTTGGTCACATAATCATTTGCACCCGAATCGAGCCCGAGAATTGTATCTGCGTCGCTGTCGTGACCTGTAAGCATCAGAATCGGTGATTTGACACCCGCCTTGCGCATCCGGCGGCAAAGTTCGCGCCCGTCTGTATCGGGCAGGCCGACATCGAGAATCACCAGATCGTGGTGCGCACCCTTCGCCTTCTCCATCCCCTCGGCGCCATTGACGGCTTCGAAGACGTCGAAATCCTCGGTCATCACCAATTGTTCG
>JBBSBE010000235.1:0-3250 GCA_038251625.1 Rhodobacterales bacterium | reverse complement strand
TCGAGCCTGTGGCAAACGTCATCGCATCCAGCGCATCTGGCGTGATGCTACCGATTGCCGCCTGATCCGGCCCGCCCCAATCGCGGAACACCGCCTCGACATCGGTCAGCATCAAGAGCACGTCGGCGTCCAAAGCCTGCGCCAGCAAGGCCGAGGTGCGGTCCTTGTCGATCACCGCCTCGACGCCCTCCATATTGCCGTCTGCACCACGCACCACCGGAATGCCGCCACCGCCTGCGCAGATCACGCAGACCCCCGCCTCGACCAGCAGACGGATCGGCCGGATGCCGAGAATTGCCACTGGAAGCGGCGATGGCACGACACGACGCAAGCCGCCCTTGGATTCCTCGACCATCGACCAGCGGTGTTCGGCGCGGATCAGCTTGCCCTCTTCGGCCGTATAGACCGGGCCGATGGGTTTGGTGGGCTGGTCAAAGGCGGGATCCGCTGGGTCCACCTCCACCCGCGTCAACAGCGTGGCGCAATCGGTGCCCTTGGGCAACGCGTTCATCAGTTCCTGCTCGATCAGATAGCCGATCATGCCCTCCGTCTCGGCCCCCAGAATATCCAGCGGCCACAGTGTTTCCGGCGCGTAGGCCGCAGCCTGCAACGCCATCAGCCCCACCTGCGGGCCATTGCCATGTGCCACGATGATCTGATGATCGCGGGCCAGATCAGCCAGCGCGGCAGCGGCGATACGCACATTTGTGTGCTGCGCCTCTGCCGTCATCGGCTCGCCGCGCTTCAGAAGGGCATTTCCGCCAAGGGCCACGACGATACGCATCATGCGGACCCGATGGTGGCGACAAGAACCGCCTTGATCGAATGCAGCCGGTTCTCCGCCTGATCGAACACGACAGAGGCGGGGGATTCAAACACCTCATCCGTCACCTCCATGCAATCGATGCCATGGGTCTGAAAGATCTTTTCACCGGTCTTGGTGTCGCGGTTGTGGAAGGCTGGCAGACAATGCAGGAATTTGGTGTGCGGATTGCCCGTCAGGTCCATCACCGATTGGGTCACGGTAAAGGGGGACAACACTGCAATGCGCTCGGCCCAGACCTCCTCCGGCTCTCCCATCGATACCCAGACATCGGTGTAGATGAAGTCACAGCCCTCTATCCCCTCGGCCAGCTTTTCGGTCAGGGTGATCCGCGCGCCGCTGGATTCCGCCAGTTTGCGGCATTTATCCACCAGCGCCGTGTCCGGCCACAGGCTTTGCGGGCCGCAAAGCCGGACATCCATGCCGATCAGGGCCGCACCCACCATCAGGGACGTTCCCATGTTGCTGCCGGTATCGCCAACGAAGCAGAACGCGATATCCGACAGATGTTTGTGCGTGTATTCCCGCATGGTCATCAGATCGGCCAGAATTTGCGTCGGATGAAACTCGTCCGTCAGTCCGTTGTAGACTGGCACCCCGGCGAACTCGGCCAGAATTTCCGCATCTGCCTGGCCAAAACCTCGATATTCGATGGCATCGTAGAACCTGCCCAGCACGCGGGCCGTGTCCTTCATGGTCTCTTTGGTGCCGATATGGCTGCCCGACGGCCCGAGGTAGGTCACATGCGCGCCCTGGTCAAAGGCCGCCACCTCAAACGCGCTGCGGGTACGGGTGCTGTCCTTTTCGAAGATCAGCGCGATGTTCTTGCCCTTGAGAAGCTGCCTTTCTGTGCCGGTGGCTTTTGCCTCTTTCAGGCTCGCGCCAAGGCGGAGCAGAAAGCGTAGCTCCTCGGGTGAGAAGTCCAGCAGTTTCAGAAAACTGCGGCCGTGGAGGTTTTGCGGCATGGGTTCGTCCTTTCAGAAAGGGGCGTCAGAGTGCGTCACGGATCAGCGGGCAGGACATGCAGTGCGACCCACCTCTCCCGCGACCCAGTTCGGCACCGGAAATGGTGATGACCTCGACCCCCGCCTTGCGCAGAAGCGTGTTGGAATGGGTGTTGCGTTCGTAGCCGACCACGACGCCGGGGCTGATGCACAAAAGGTTGTTGGCATCATCCCATTGTTCGCGCTGCGACTCGTAAGCGTCGCCGCCTGTTGGCACGGTGCGCAGTTTCTTCACGCCAATGGCGCCTGCGACAACGTCAAGGAACGGCGCGGTTTCGGCAGTGACCGTCACGCCACCCTTGTCATCGGGCCGCAACGAATATGTCTGGATCGCGTCGGCAACCTCGGCAAACACCGTCACCAGATCGCGGTCGCAAAAGGTGAAGACAGTATCAAGGTGCATCGACGACCGGGCGCGCGGAAACTGGCAGGCGATCACGCGCTCTGCGCCGCCACCCGCAAACAGCGCACGCGCCACCTGGCCCACCGCCTGCGGCGTCGTGCGTTCGCCCATGCCGATCAGCACGGTTGCATTGCCGATGGGCATCACATCGCCGCCTTCCAACGTGGCAAGCCCGTGATCCACCATCGGATCACCAAACCAGATCGGGAAACTGGCATCAGCGAAATCAGGGTGAAACTTGTAGATCGCGGCAAGGTTCAGCGTTTCCAGCCGCCGTGCGGGCCAGAACATCGGGTTCAACGTCACGCCGCCGTAGATCCAGCACGACGAGTCCCGCGTGAAGATCGTGTTTGGCATCGGGGGCAGCAGAAAATCCTCGCTCCGGAGCATCGGGGCCACGACGCCCGCCATCGGGATGGGCAGTTCCGCGCGGCTCATTCCGCCGATCAGAATATGGGTCAGCGCATTGGCAGGCATCTCCAGCAGGCAGGCGTGCAAATCGGCGGCCAGACCCACCCCCACCGAATTGTCATTTATCCGGGCATCTAGCAGCCAACGACGCGCCTCGGGGTTGGTGACAACCACCTCCAGCATCTCGCGCAGCAGCACCACATCGACGCCGCGTTCCCGCAGCACATCGACAAAAGCCATGTGGTCGATCCGCGCCTGTTTCACCCAAAGCACATCGTCGAACAGCAGGCTTTCGGCATTTTCGGGCGTCAGCCGCGCCATCTCCGATCCGGGCCGGTGAACCATGACGCGGCGCAACACGCCCGCCTCGGAATGAACGCCATAGGTCAGGGTCATGTCGGGGTGCCTTCCAGCATTGTGGCCAAGGCAAGCGCTGCCATGACGATAAGGGTCAGAACCACAAGCAGCGGCCAGACAAAGCGCAGCCAGCGTTCATAGGGCACCCGGCCAATCGCCAGTCCCCCCATCACGACGGCCGATGTGGGGGTGATCAGATTGACCATGCCGCTCGCGGTGGCAAAGGCGGTGACGACCAGTTCACGTTTCACG
>JBBSBE010000234.1:0-3278 GCA_038251625.1 Rhodobacterales bacterium | reverse complement strand
CTCCGCACCCAGCGCGTCGCGTTAGACGCGAACACCATTCGGTCGATAATCCGATATACAGTTGAAAAATTCCATTTTCGGATTGAACAGTTGACATTGATCCCGCTGACGGAGACTTTTCAAACGGAATTCAGGCCGTACAAGAGAGCTTCCGATCAGGGGCCTGCGGCGTTCGTCAACACTGGGGAGAAAAATCATGACTAATCTTATGCTTCCGCGGGGGATCACCCGGCGCGGCCTTATGCAGGGTGCGGCGGCCGTTGGGTCTGCCGCCCTTATTTTGCCCGCGTCGATGCGTGCGGCACGCGCCGAGCCGAAAAAGGGCGGCGTGTTCCGCGTCGGGATCGGGCATGGTTCTTCGACGGATGGATATGACCCCGGACTTTGGGATCAACTCTACGTGCAGGTCTTTGCGGCAGCCCGCCACAATTACATGATCGAGATCGGCGCCGACGGCGCGTTGATGCCGGAAATCGCCGAGAGCTGGGAATCGACGGATGGCATGAACTGGGTGTTCAAGATCCGTGAGGGTGTGTCCTTCCATTCCGGCAAGGCGGTCACGCCGGATGACGTGGTGGCGTCGCTGAACCATCACCGTGGAGAGGGCTCGACTTCGGCGGCCAAACCGTTCTTGGATCCCGTGACCGACATCAGGACCGACGGCCAGAACGTGGTCGTCACGCTGAACGCGGCGAACGCCGACTTGCCCTTCCTCATGTCGGACTATCACCTGCCGATCATGCCCGGCGTGGATGGCAAGATCGACCCGACTTCGACCGACGGCTGCGGCGGTTACATTGTTGAAAGCTTCGAGCCGGGTGTGGAGGCGACCCTGAACCGCAACCCGAACTACTGGAAAGCGGATCGCGCGCATTTTGACCAGATCGTGCTCTTGTCTATTCTTGACCCCGCCGCGCGCCTGAATGCGCTGATCACCGGTGAGGTTGACGTGATTGATCAGGTTGATCCTGCCTCGATCGCAATGGTGGAAAGCCGGGGCGCTGCCAACATCCTGTCGATCTCGGGGAACGCGCATTATGTGTTCCCGATGGACGCGCGGGTTGTGCCGTTTAACGACAACAACGTGCGTCTGGCGTTGAAATACGCCTTCGACCGGCAAGAACTGGTGGACAAGATTCTTGCGGGGCATGGCTCAGTGTCTAACGACAACCCCATCGGGCCTGCGAACCGGTATTTCAATCCCGATATGGAAACCAAGACCTACGACCCTGACAAGTCGAAATTCTACCTGAAAGAAGCGGGTCTGGACAAACTTGACGTCACGGTTTCGGCGGCCAATGCGGCCTTCTCGGGCGCGGTAGATGCTGCAGTGCTGATCAGCGAAAAGGCTGCTGCTGCGGGTATCAACCTTACGGTCGACCGGGTTCCCGATGATGGCTACTGGGACAATGTCTGGATGAAGAAGCCCTTCTGCGCCAGCTATTGGGGCGGCCGACCAACCGAGGATCAGGCCTTTACCATCGCCTATGCCAGTGGTGCGGCGTGGAACGAGAGCTTCTGGGAAAACGCGCGGTTCAACGAGTTGCTGGTTGCCGCGCGCTCTGAGCTTGACGATGCCAAGCGGCGCGAGATGTACCACGAGATGCAGCAGATCGTGTCCTTCGAAGGCTCGACGCTGATCCCGATGTACAACAACTATGTCATGGCCCTGTCCAAGGCGCTGGCGACGCCCGAAAAGGTAGCTGGGAACTGGAACCTTGATGGCTTCCGCGCAGTCGAGCGGTGGTGGTTCGCCTGACCCTCGCGCGCTATTGACCAGCCCTGGCGGGATTTTCCTGCCGGGGCAATCGTCGATCACTCCGGGTTAGTCTGACTTCATCCATAGGGATATTCGAATGATGTGGCCCGACCGAAGGAAAGAATCTCGATTCGGCAGATACTTCTACGCAGCGTCACCCGACGCGGGCTTGTAGGCGGTAGGGCAGCCTTGAGCGCAGCAGCCTTGATCCCGCCTAGGACAACGCGGGCAGCGAGATGGAACCGAAGAAGGCCGGGGCGTTCCGCATTGGGATCAAGCGCGTCGAACGCGCCCGCCACGCTTGAAAGGAACGGCGGATACTGGAGCCGTAACGGCTTGCGGTGCGTCGAACAGTCGTTGTCCGCCTGACAGCGGCGCCTGAGTGACTGGCCCGGGCGGGGGCGCTCCCGCCTTGGCATGACTGCTATATCTGCGGGCAAGGCGGCGGCACGTCCGCCTGTTCGGGTCGACTTCGGGGGGGAAGATGAACGAAATCTGGCGCATGATCGGACGCAGGCTGCTTTTGGGGCTTCTGACCCTGTTCATCATTTCCGTGGTGATCTTCGGTGCGACCGAACTTCTGCCCGGCGATCTGGCGCGCGAGTTGCTGGGCCAGTCGGCGACCCCGGAAACACTGGCCGCGCTGCGCGAGCAGTTGGGCCTGAACGACCCCGCCCCCCTTCGCTACTTTAACTGGCTGACGGGCGTGCTGCAGGGCGATTTCGGCGTGTCAATGGCGACGAAGAAGCCGATATCAGAGCTCGTGGGCGCAAGGCTGGGCCATACGCTCTTTCTGGCCCTTTACGCGGCCGCCATGTCGGTTCCCCTGTCTCTGCTCTTGGGCGTGCTGGCCGCACTTTGGCGCAATTCGGTTTTTGACCGGGTGTCGAACGCGGGGGCGCTGACCTCGATTTCATTCCCCGAATTCTTCGTGGCCTATATCCTGATCCTGTGGCTGTCGCAGACTGGAATTTTCCCATCAATGGTGCGGATCAGCAGCGCCACGACCTTCGGCGACATGCTCTACATGTGCTTCCTTCCTGCGCTAACGCTGACGCTGGTTGTGACGGCGCACATGATGCGCATGACGCGCGCGGCGATCATCAACCTGCTTGCGAGCCCGTATATAGAGATGTCGCGGCTGAAGGGCATGTCACCCATGCGCGTCGTTCTGCGCCATGCCATCCCAAACGCACTGGCGCCGATCATCAATGTGATCGCCCTGAATCTCGCTTATCTCATCACCGGGGTTGTGGTGGTCGAGGTCGTCTTTGTCTATCCTGGTCTTGGGCAGTTGATGGTCGATGCGGTGACGAACCGCGATATCCCTGTTGTGCAGGCCATCGCGCTGATCTTCGCTTCAGCTTACGTGCTTCTGAACCTCCTCGCGGACGTGTTGTCGACGATCACGAACCCGCGGCTGATGCACCGGAGGTAGGCCATGACCTTGATTTACAGCTTTGTCATCGGTCTGGCGCTCTTCTTCGCCCTTGCGTGGGTGTCCCGCCTTGGCATGCAT
>JBBSBE010000233.1:0-3322 GCA_038251625.1 Rhodobacterales bacterium | reverse complement strand
TAATGTTGGCCGCCTCCATAGCCGCCGTGAGGTTGTTATGGATGATGGCGAAAGCCCCGGCATAGGCATCGTAGATGCCACGCTGTTCAGGGGTCAGGGCATGCACCAGCATTTCGTATTCGACGCCGTCATAGGAGAGCGAGCGGGCGGTATAGAGGCCGAGGGATCGCAGATCGCGGGCCAGAACTTCCATTGCAGCGACGCCGCCCGCCTCAATCGCCTCGACAAACTCAGCCCGGGTCGCAAACGGAAAGTCTTCCCCACCCCAGAGCCCAAGGCGTTGCGCGTAGGCCAGATTGTGGACCGAGGTCGCCCCGGTGGCCGAGACATAGACAATACGGGCATTGGGAAGTTTGTGCTGCAAGCGCAGGCCTGCCTTGCCCTGCTGGGAGGCTTCAGTATCGCCTCGATCCCCCTTCGATCCGGCGGCGTTCGCCATGGCATGGCTTTCGTCAAACAGGATCACCCCATCGAAATCAGCCCCGAGCCAGTCGACGATCTGGTCGACACGGGATTTCTTGGCCCCGCGCTCCTCTGAGCGCAGTGTGGCATAGGTTGTGAACAGAATGCCCTCGGTGAGCGGGATGTCCTTGCCCTGGGCGAAACGCGACAATGGCGTGACCAGCAAGCGCTCTTGGCCCAAGGCTGACCAGTCGCGCTGCGCATCCTCGAGAAGCTTGTCACTCTTTGAGATCCAGAGTGCCTTGCGGCGGCCCTGGCACCAATTGTCGAGCAAAATCCCGGCCGACTGACGGCCCTTGCCCGCACCAGTGCCGTCGCCGAGGAAGAAACCGCGACGGAAGCGCACTGCGTCAGCGGCATCGTCAGGCGCGACCGAGACCATGTCGCCAGTCTCATCGACGCACCAAGACCCGGCGAGACGCGCAGAATGCGCATCGCCCGCGTAGATCACGGTCTCGAGCTGCGCGTCGGACAGCAGGCCGTCTCGCAGGATTGCCGCTGGCAGCTTCGGGATATAGCTGGGTTTCGGCGGCGCGACCGAGGCCATGGCGGCGGATTGCACCAGCTTGGTCGGATGCGGCACGGCACCGGGGATATCGATCGCCTGCAGGCGAAAGGTCTCATAAATGGCATCCGAGAGGCGCGCGCTGGCATCGTCTTCAGTCGTATCGCGCAGCGTGTAGGCCAGATCTTCAGCTTGGATTTGTGCGGCGGTTGGCGCGGGTTGAGCCGCAGAGGTCGCGCGCGATGTGCTGATGGCAGTGCGCGTGGTACGGACAGGAGTTCCCGGGAAGAGGGAAGTGGAGAATTGGGCTGCCGCTGTGTCCGGGTCCAGCGCGAGGCGCGGGGGGACATGGGTGGTGATCAGGGACATCAGCTTGGCAACATCGGGCGACAGTGCGCGCGACAGATCAGCCGTGACGCCGCCCCGTTCGCCGCCCCGGCATTTGTCGAAGACCGAGAGGCGGGTTTCAAAGCTGGTGCCGTGCTTGGCGAAGGCGGCACCTGACACAGCACCTGTGAACACCAGATACGCGGTCTCGGTCAGGCGGGTGAAGGTCTCGGCCCAAGCGGGGGCGTCGGGCGCGAAACTCGCCCCTGTGATCGCAATCAGGCGACCGCCGGGGGCAAGGCGGGCGAGTGCCGAGCGCAGATGCCGGGCCGTGGCTTCGGTCGTCCGACCATCCACATTGGCCACAGCCGAGAACGGCGGGTTCATCAGGATGACGCTGGGGCGCAAGCCCGCGTCGAGATGATCGTCGATCTGCGCAGCGTCGAAGTTGGTGACCGGACGGCCCGGGAACAGGCGGCGCAGAAGATCGGCGCGCGTGTCAGCCAGCTCGTTCAGCGCGAGGTTGCCGCCCGCGATTTCCGCGAGGATCGCCAGAAGCCCGGTCCCGGCCGAAGGCTCGAGGACCAGATCAGACGGCGTGATCTGTGCGGCGGCCAGGGCCGCGAGCCCCATGGGCAGGGGTGTGCTGAATTGCTGGAACCGCTCCATCTCCTCCGAGCGCCGGGTATGCGTGGGCAAGAGGCCCGCCACCTTGGTGAGGATCGGCAGCAGCGCTGCGGGCGAGCCGGCGCGGGACAAAAGCGCGCGGCCGAATTTGCGCAGAAAGAGGACAAGCGCCACTTCGCCCGCCTCATAGGCGAGCTTCCAATCCCAGTCGCCGGTCGCATCTGAGCCGCCAAAGGCGCGCTCCATCTCAAGGCGCAGACGCAGCGTGTCGATCTGGAAACCCTGCGCCAGATCAGGCTGCAGCGCCTCGGCCACGGCAAGGATCGCGGGAGCGGGATCAGAAAACGGAACTGGTACAAGAGGTGCAACGGGCACGAGATCGGTCATTGGGAAACTCCAGAATGAGGGTCAGGGTCATGCCTGGGCACCCTCTCTCGGGAACCCTCAGGCCTGATCTTTCCCAGCCCTCCTCTTCCTCTCAATTCCCATGATCTGCGCGGGCAGCTTGTTTTTGTTCCTTTTATGTTCTATATTGAAACCCAAGCTAGGAAGGGAGACCCTCGATGGAAAGCACCACTCATGCCCTGCCCGCCACGCCAAAGCAGATCGCCTATGCGCGCATGCTGGCCTTGCGCAACCAAACACTTCTGCCATGGGATGTGCAGCAAGACCTGCGCGCGCTCAGCGCCTGGATCGACGCGCAGGCCAGGATGAAGCCGGGCACGCAGGACAGCCGCCCGACATCAAAGCAGGTCGCCTTCGCCGAACGTCTCGCCCGCATCAAACGGCGCGCCGTCCCCGACGAGTGCTTCCGCGACAAGGGGCTCATGTCGAAGTGGATCGACGGGAACAGGTGATCCCGGTACCAGCTGGTGAGGCTCCATACCGCCGTCCGGGCATCGCGCGCTTATTCGGAGCTTTTGCCACCCCATAGTTTGGCAAACCGAGCGTAATTGCCAACCTGTAGGGTGGACGATTGGGTCCTCAGGACTTCAACCTCAGTCAAACGTCTGTCCGAGCCGCGCCAGCTCCGCGAGCGCGGCGTCCTTCTTCTGCAGGTCGTCCTCTTCAGCGATGAGCTTGCGAACAGTGCCGACGGACATGAACAATCTGAGCGGGTTCGAGGCCAACGGCTGGAACCCATAGCCTTCGTAAAGTGCCCTGCGGCGCGCAACGCGTTCGGGATCGCCGCAGTCAAGGACATCGAGCATGACGACCGCGACGCCAATTGCGTCGCCCGCAACGGCAATTCGCCGTAGGGCGTCGACCAGCAGATCGCCGCCAAACCCGCCGCCGCTGAACTTCTGGTCCCGCCCGATCATGGAAATGTAGGCGGCGGGAATGTTGCCATGCGAAGGCCGGGTCCGCGCAAACTTCGCAGGAAGATCAGTAAACTGTACC
>JBBSBE010000232.1:0-3390 GCA_038251625.1 Rhodobacterales bacterium | reverse complement strand
GCGATGACGATCGACGACGGCATCTCGTCGCCGGGGGACCATGTGGAACTGATGGCCGAGATGGACGTGCTTTGCGTCATCTCGAACTGCCCGCAGATCAACAACCCCTGCAACGGGTTCGATCCGACGCCGATCCGCGTCATAATCCGGGATTGATGTCCATGTTCAGCAAGGTTCTGATCGCCAACCGGGGCGAGATTGCCGTGCGTGTCATCGCGACATTGCGGCGGATGGGCGTGGGGTCCGTTGCGGTCTGGTCGGATGCCGACCGGTTCGCGCCGCATGTGGCACTGGCGGATGAGGCTGTGCGGCTGGGCCCGGCCCCGGCCACCGAAAGCTATCTGAACGTCGAGGCGGTGATCGCCGCATGCCGCGCGACGGGGGCCGAGGCGGTGCATCCCGGCTATGGGTTTCTGTCCGAAAACATCGGGTTTGCAGAACGGTTGGCGGCGGAGGGGATCGCCTTCATCGGCCCCCGTCCAGTGCATATCCGCGCCTTCGGCCTGAAGCACACAGCGCGCGAACTGGCCGAGGCTGCCGGTGTACCGCTTCTGCCGGGGTCCGCCCTTTTGCACGATGCGGATGGCGCGGCGGAGGCCGGATCCCAGATCGGCTATCCGGTAATGCTGAAAAGCACGGCCGGGGGCGGCGGCATCGGGATGCAGCTTTGCAGCGATGAGGGCGCGCTGCGCAACGCCTTCGCCTCGGTGCAGCGCACGGCCAACGCCAGTTTCGGCGATGCGCGCGTCTATCTGGAACGGTTCGTGGCCGATGCCCGGCATGTCGAGGTGCAGGTTTTCGGCGATGGCGCGGGCCGTGTGGTGGCGCTGGGTGAGCGGGATTGTTCGCTCCAGCGCCGCAACCAGAAGGTCATCGAGGAAACGCCCGCGCCCCATCTGCCGCCAGCGGTACGCGCAGGGCTGCACAAGGCCGCAACCGATCTTTGCGCGTCAGTCAGCTATCTTTCGGCAGGCACGGTGGAGTTCATCTACGAACCCGCCCGCGCGGCGGTCTACTTTCTGGAGGTGAACACCCGGCTGCAGGTCGAGCACCCCGTGACAGAGGCGGTGTTCGGCATCGATCTGGTGGAATGGATGGTACGGCAGGCCGCGGGCGAGGCGGTGATCCCCGCCGTTCTGCCACAGCCAAAGGGCGCGGCATTCGAGGCCCGGCTTTACGCCGAAGCGCCCCATGCCGATTTTCGCCCGTCTGCCGGGCGCCTGACAGAGGTGCACTTTCCGCCCGGTGTGCGCGTGGACGGCTGGATCGCGACGGGCACCGAGGTGACGGCGCACTATGACCCGATGCTGGCCAAGATCATCGTCGGGGGGCCGGACCGCCCCACGGCGTTGGCCGGATTGCGCGCAGCGCTGGCCGGCACGCGGGTGGCCGGGATCGCCACCAACCTTGACTATCTGCGCGCCATCGCGGGATCGGATCTTCTGGCGTCGGGCCACGTTTCGACCACCGCGCTGCGCAGCTTTGCCTTTGCGCCGCAGGGGATTGAGGTGCTGTCGCCCGGCCCCCAGACCACGGTGCAAGAGCTGCCGGGGCGGCTTGGCCTGTGGCATGTGGGTGTGCCGCCCTCGGGGCCGATGGACGCGCGTTCGCACCGGAACGCAAACCGGCTGATCGGCAACCCGCCCGACACGGCTGCCTTGGAGATGACCGTGTCTGGCCCAACCCTGCGCTTTCTGGCCCCCGCCCGCGTGGCCATCGCCGGGGCTGCGATGCGGCTGGTGCTGGACGGCGTGGTCGTCGCGGGGCCAGTGATCGAGGTTCCGGCGGGCGGGGTGCTGGCCATCGGGACCATCGAAGGGCCGGGCCAGCGGGCCTATCTTGCCGTCGCGGGCGGGATTGCGGCGCCGCAGGTTCTGGGCTCGCGCGCCTGCTTTGCGTTGGGCCAGTTTGGCGGGCATACGACGGGACCGCTGAAGACCGGCGATCTTGTGATGCTCGCAGACGGCAAGACCGGCCCCGCCGGGGCCATGGAACCTGCGCCCCTGACCCATGAGTGGCAGATTTCGGTGCTTTACGGCCCCCACGGCGCGCCCGATTTCTTTCAGTCCCACGATATCGACGTGCTCTTTTCCACCCCCTACGAGGTGCATTTCAACTCTGCCCGTACCGGCGTGCGCCTGATCGGCCCCGCGCCGCATTGGGCACGTGCGGATGGGGGCGAGGCAGGTCTTCACCCGTCGAACCTGCATGACAATGCCTATGCCATCGGGGCCATCGACTTTACCGGCGACATGCCGATCATCCTTGGCCCCGACGGGCCGAGCCTTGGCGGCTTTGTCTGCCCTGCCGTGGTGACGGAAGACGATCTTTGGAAGCTCGGGCAGTTGCGACCGGGCGACCGGGTGCGCTTTGCCCCCGTCGAACGCGCCCGCGATCCCGTGGCAGGCCCCGCGCTGGTGGGCGCAGGCTCGCCGATCCTGTGGCAGGACGCAGCCGCGGTGGTACCCGTCACCTACCGGCGGCAGGGCGACGCAAACCTGCTGGTGGAATATGGCGCGATGACGCTGGATATCGAACTGCGGCTGCGCGTGCATGTGCTGATGCAGGCGGTGCGGGCGGCGGGCCTGCCGGTCATCGACCTCACGCCGGGGATACGGTCGTTGCAACTGCACTATGATCCCGCACGGATCGCGCGGCCCGATCTGATTATAGAACTTGCGCGGATCGAGGCTGCCTTGCCTGCCGCCGAGGATGTGGCGGTGCCAAGCCGCACGGTGCATCTGCCGCTGTCGTGGAACGATCCGCAGGCCGCGCTTGCGATGCTGAAGTATCAGGATCTGGTCCGCCCGAATGCCCCCTGGTGCCCGTCGAACATCGAATTCATCCGCCGGATCAATGGCCTGCCCGACGAAGAGGCCGTGCGCCGCATCGTCTTTGATGCAAGCTATCTGGTGATGGGGTTGGGCGATGTCTACCTCGGGGCGCCGGTTGCGACGCCGGTGGACCCGCGGCACCGGCTGGTCACGACCAAGTACAACCCCGCCCGCACATGGACCCCGGAAAACGCCGTGGGTATCGGCGGGGCCTATATGTGCATCTACGGCATGGAGGGTCCGGGGGGCTATCAGCTTTTCGGACGCACCATTCAGGTCTGGAACACATGGCGCGCGGCGGGGCCGTTTGCCGAAGCGCCGTGGCTTTTGCGGTTCTTCGACCAGATCCGGTTCTACCCCGTGGATCCGCAGGACCTGGCCGAGGCGCGCGCGGCTTTCCCGCATGGTGCCTATCCGGTGCGGATTGATGAGGGCACCTTTCGCTGGGCCGATGAAAAGCGCCGTCTGGCCACCGAGGCGACCGGAGTGGCCGCGTTCAAATCGACGCAGCAGGCGGCGTTCGAGGCCGAGCGGCAACGCTGGAAGGCCGCCGGGC
>JBBSBE010000231.1:0-3516 GCA_038251625.1 Rhodobacterales bacterium | reverse complement strand
TGATCGGCAGCGGCTTTCGCGGCGGCATCGGCAGCGGCCTGTTCATTGGCAACAGCCTTGGCGGCAGCGTCGTCGGCAGCCGCCTGTTCGGCGGCAGCAGCCTTCGCGGCGGCCTTGTCGGCGGCAGCCTGATCTTCGGCAGCAGCCTTTGCAGCGGCCTTGTCCGCAGCCGCCTGCTCTGCAGCCACAGCCTTTGCGGCGGCCTTGTTGGCGGCGGCCTGCGCGGCGGCGGCATCATCCGTTCCTGCGGCGGCGGCCTTGTCGGCGGCGCGCTTTTCCTTCTTCTTCTGCTTGTCGGTCTTCTCGGCGCAGGACGCCTCGGTGCCCTGAATGCACGACTCGGCGGTCTGTGCGAACAAGGGGAACGGTGGCACGCTGCCAAGCATAAGCGCGAGGGAGGCTGTCGTAGAAATCAGGCGTTTCATTCCTGCTCCTTTTCTGAGCGGACGGCTTAAGGGGGCCGCAATGGCCTTCATCTGGCGGGTAACGCCCTGATATGCGATATCAGCGGACCCAGACGCAGGATAACGCGCGCAGGATCGGTCAGGTTCCGCCGACCATCCGCATCAGACGGTCCTTCTCACCCGCATCGCCCGCGTTCGAGATCGCCTGACCCAGCGCCTCAAGCGTCGCGATGGAATGCCCGGCGCGGAAGCAATCGACGTGCGGCAGAAGCGCGCGAATGCCGCCCGCACGCGGGGCAAAGCCGTCCCAGCGCAGCAGCGGATTGATCCAGACGAGCCGCCGCGCGGACAAGTGCAGCCGTTCCGCCTCGCGCGCCAAAGCGCCGGTATCATCACGGTCCAGCCCATCGGTGATCAGCAGGACCACCGCGCCCTGCCCCAGCACCCGGCGCGACCAATCGCGGTTGAACGTGTGCAGACAGGCGGCAATCCGCGTGCCGCCAGACCAGTCCTGCGCCTCGCCACCCGCCGCCGCCAGCGCCGCATCCACATCGCGGTGGCGAAGGTGGCGGGTGATGTTTGTCAGCCGCGTGCCGAAGGTGAAGGCATGCACGCGCGCCCAGCCCTGCCCCTTGCGGTTGGCCACGGCATGCACGAAATGCAGTGCCAGCCGTGAATACTGGCTCATCGAGCCAGATATATCACAGAGCACGACAAGGTTCGGCCACCGAATACGCGGCGCCTTGTGCATCAGCGCCGCAATTTCGCCCCCCCGCCGCAGGCTTTCCCGCAGCGTGCGCCGCGCATCGATGCGCGCACCATGAGAGGACGCGATGGTGCGGCGCGAAGGCAAGGGCCGCACGGGCAACGACAGCCGCGCCAGCATCCGCTTGGCCTCTGCCACCTCTGCCACGCTCATCTGTTCGAAATCCAAGGTACGCAGGCGCTCCTCGCGGCTCATGGTTGAGGAAGCATCGACTTCGATCTTGGTTTCTTCCTCGCGCTGCGGCTCGTCCTGCGGCACTTCGCGGTCGGCGCCGTCCAGCAGCGCCTCTGCCGCCCGCTTCTCGGCGGCCTCTGCCGCGCGATCCTCTTGCACGCCGCGAATGGCGGGCAGCATCAGGCTCATCATATGTTCAAGGTAGCGCGGATCGCGCCAATACAGGCGGAAGATCTGCTGGAAGACCGGGCGATGCTCGGGGCGGCTGACGAAACAGGCGTGCAGCGTCCAGTAGAAATCCGTCCGCTCGGTAAAGCCTGCAGCCTCCACTGCGCGGATCGCATCGATCACCCGGCCCGGGCCGATGGGCAGCCCCGCCTTGCGCAGCGCCCGGGCGAAATGGGCGATGTTGTGGGAAAGCTTGCCGTCCTCGGGCAGATCGAGGGCGGCGTAGTCAGCCATGCGCCAGCGTACGGGCAATATTCTCGGCATGCACCTCGTCATAGCCGTCGAACCACGTCAGCGTGCCATCGGCGAGCCAGGGCGCAATCACCTCGCGCAACGGGGTGTTGGCCCGGTCGGGATCATCTGCGAGGGTCATCAGCCAGCGCACATAGGCCGCAGTCGCCGCGATGAAGGCGGGTGGATAGCCACCGGACGCGATCCGCGCGGGGCAGCCATGGTTGGGCAGGATCGTACTGGGCGCAAGGCGGGCAAGGCGGGCAAGATCGCGCAGGTGGTCTGGAAACCCCTCGGGTTCGGCCACAAAGGTTGCGCAATCCTCCAGCGTGTCGCCCGCCAGCAAAAGCACATCTTCGGGCCGCCATATCACCGTCGCATCATCGGAGTGGATGTTTGCCTCGATCAGCCGAAGCGGCATGTCCCCGATCACAAGGTCCATCTCGCCCACGAAAGTCTGGTTGGGCAGGACCAGCGGGGCGATGGCCGGCAGCCCCGATTTCGTGCCCGCCTCGATCGCGCTGCGCTGCGCTTCCAGATGTGCAGCCGTGCGCGCGTTGGCGATGATCGCGCAATCGGCAAAGGCCGCGGTGCCTGCCACGTGGTCAAGGTGGTGGTGGCTCAGAACCACCGTGAAGCGCCGCACGCCCTGCGCTTCCAGCATCGCGCGGATGTGGGCGGCGTGGGACACCGTGACATGCGTGTCGTAGATCAGCGCCTCTTTGCCAGATACCAGCGCGTAAGACGCGATTCCCACTGACAGCGCACCCGCATCAACCCAGTTCGGTTGCGGGGCAAAGCGCTGCCCCGGAATGCGCCCGTCATAATAGGCAAAGACGCCCGGCGCGGGGTGCAGCACGCGCAGATGCGACAGGTTCTTCATGCGGGGGCGAGGCTCGCGCGCGCCTCGTCCAGCAGCAGCTTCGCGGCAGACCCTTGCATCTTCTGGATATCGTCCTGGTATTTCAGCACCGCCCCCAACGTATCGGCAATCACCTCGGGCGACAATTGTACCGCATCAAGCGCCAGAAGGCACTTGGCCCAGTCGATTGTTTCCGCAACGCCGGGTTTTTTGAACAGATCCTCGGTGCGCAGCCGCTGGACGAACGCCACGACTTCGCGGCTGAGCGTATCTTGCGCCTCGGGCGCGCGCGCTTTCAGAATGGCAAGCTCGCGTTCGAACCCCGGATAATCGACCCAGTGATAAAGGCAGCGGCGCTTGAGCGCGTCATGCACCTCGCGCGTGCGGTTCGATGTCAGGATCACGATCGGCGGCTCTGGCGCGCGGATGGTGCCAAGTTCGGGGATGGTGACCTGAAAATCCGATAGCGCCTCCAGCAGGAAGGCCTCGAAGGGTTCATCCGTGCGATCAAGCTCGTCGATCAGCAGGACCGGGGCGCCACCGGCCTGCGGGCGCATCGCCTGCAAAAGGGGGCGTTCGATCAGATAATCCTCGGTGAAAAGCTCGGACCGCAGGGCATCCCTGTCTGCCCCGCCCCCGGCCTCTGCCGTGCGGATGGCGATCATCTGGGCGGCAAAGTTCCAGTCGGCCACCGCCGAAGCCGCATCAAGCCCCTCGTAGCATTGCAGCCGGATCAGCCGCCGCCCGAGGCCGGTGGCGATGGCCTTGGCGATCTCGGTCTTGCCGACCCCCGCTTCGCCCTCAAGAAACAACGGTCGCCCAAGGCGCAGCGACAGAAAGACGATGGTGGC
>JBBSBE010000230.1:0-3616 GCA_038251625.1 Rhodobacterales bacterium | reverse complement strand
CACGACCACGCCCACGAAAAAGAAGGACCCGCCCCAAAGAAGCGAAAGCAGGACCAAAAGCACCCAATCGGCGCGGGACATGGAAGGTTGGGGCATGGCTAGCCTATGTCTGCGTGTCAGGACCGGGCAAACGGGATCAGTCAGGCGCCTCCCTCCCCCTTTTGGGGAATGGCCGGGGACCGGGGGGTTACTGAGAGCCCCCCATCCACGCCCCCTTTCCACAAAAGGGAAGGGGAGGCGCCCATCCAACCGGCGTCACGCCCCTTGACCGATGCTTTAACCCCTTGTCCGGCGCGCCCGCGACCCGGAACCTGCGCTTATTTCACGCGCGTCCAGTCCGACCCGCGGCAGATGGCGCCACCCAGAACGCAACCCGACACTTCCAGCGTGTTGCCCGTCAGCGCCATGACCGATTTGTAGGTCTTGTCGCGGTCCGGTGCCCAGACCTTGCCCGACCCATAGGCGCCATCCCCTTCGGGCACCATGTCCCAGACGATCTGTTTGCCGACGTTGGGGCTGGCATATTCCTTGCCCGCCTCATCGAAGGATTTGATCAGCACACCGCAGAACTTGGCGCCGCAGGGCTTGATCTCGACATGGCCGAACTTGCCGTTGTCGTCGGGCTTGGTTTTCCACACCCCCTCGACCGGATCGGCGGCAAAGGCGGCGGTGGCCGCAAAGATGGCGGCGGCGGCAAGTGCGAATGCTTTCATCGGAACCTCCTCCCAAAGGCATGGGGCAAATCTCTGACGCTGACGGGGGATTCGGGCAAGGATGACGTCGGGTCGCGTCCGCTCCGCGCCGCCCCTTGGCACGGCGGCGGGGTCGTGCCAAAGGGGCGCCATGATCCTTTACCCCGCCATCGACCTGAAAGACGGCCAATGCGTGCGCCTTTTGCGCGGCGACATGGGCGCGGCCACGGTGTTCGGCGAAGACCCGGCGGCGCAAGCCGCGGCCTTTGCGGCAGCGGGGTGCGAATGGCTGCATCTGGTCGACCTGAACGGCGCCTTCGCCGGTGCGCCCGTGAATGGCGCGGCGGTGCAGGCGATCCTTGCGGCGGTGGACGTGCCCTGCCAGCTTGGCGGCGGCATCCGCGACATGGCGACGGTCGAGATGTGGCTGTCGCACGGGGTGGCGCGGGTGATCCTCGGCACCGTGGCGGTTGAGGATCCAGCCCTCGTGACCAATGCCGCACGCGCCTTTCCGGGGCAGGTGGCGGTGGGGATCGACGCCAGGGATGGCCGCGTCGCAACGCGCGGCTGGGCCGAAGTGACGGACGTGCAGGCCACCGACCTCGCCCGCCGGTTCGAGGATGCAGGCGTCGCCGCGATCATCTACACCGACATCGACCGCGACGGCGCCATGGGCGGCCCCAACGTGGCCGCGACCAGTGCCCTTGCACGCGCCGTGGCAGTGCCGGTGATCGCAAGCGGAGGCGTATCCTCGATGGCCGACCTGCTGTCGCTGCGCGATACCGGCGTGATCGCGGGCGCAATTTCGGGCCGGGCGCTTTACGAGGGGGCGATAGATCTGGCGGAGGCGCTGGCGGCGCTGGGCCGGGCCGTCTGACCGCCATCGTTTTGCCTTAGCCCCAGGGGGTCGGACCATCCAATTCGACCTGACCAAACACATTTTCGCGGTGCCAGCGTAAGTTAGCAGGATGTGGACGGTCGTGCGGGTCCATGGGTGGCCGTAGTTTGCCGTCTGGCACGATCAGGCGGTTCACCACGTCCAAAGGCACCTTGTTGCGCGAGACCAAGATCGTATCGTCATCGGCCACCGACAACAGGCCACGGTCGAACATCCAGTGAAGCGTACCCGAGAGCGAAAGGCCATTGGCGACGCGGTCGCTTCCCTTATGCGCCACAGGGCGGATATGCGCGGCCTGCACTTCGGGCCGCCCGCCACCATTGCGCAGCCGCAAGCCAGACATGGCACACCGATAGTCATAGGCCGCACGCACCCGGCGGCGAAAGGCAACGTCGCGGTAGGGAAGGCTTGTGAGGCGTTCGGTCGCCGGGCGTTCGAAGGGTAGCGCGGCATCATCGATTTCAAAGTGCTTGGAATCATAGCGCTTGGCCTCTGCCTCTATCAGGTTCGCGGGCAATCCCATGCCAATGATCGCCGCGAAATCTCGATCCGGCAAACGGCGTACGGCCAGTTGCTGCGCACCGCCGGATTTGGGCGTGCCATCCGGGGCGGTCAGTGCGGCCTCGAAGGGCCGTCCGTTCAAGAGGCGCGGCACGTCGCGATCAAAGTCCAAATAACTGCCGGGTTCGATCACCGCGAGGTGGCGGCCCTCCGTGCCCGGCTTGGGGATGATCTGCTGTATCCTTGCTACCGCGAAGTAGCCGCGCGGGCCTGCCTTGACCGGCTCGTAATAGATCACCCAGTCCCCGATGCCTTCTTGCATGGCCTTAAGATATGACTTCGGGAAATCATAGACGACGTCTGGCTCGTCGTCGTAGATCGAGTCTGCCTTGTGCATGAGGATCAGCTTCGCCATTCGGCAAAGAAAACGTCCTTGCCTATTTTTTCAAGCCTGTTTTTCAAAGTGTCCGCGTCCAAGCGTGACGCGTCGTCTCGGGTCGTGCAGCATACCTGAAAGGGCGAAGAGCGTAGACAGCCCCCTTTCCCCGCCCGCCATCCCGCGCTACGAAACGCCATGCTGAAAACCCGCATCATTCCCTGCCTCGATGTCGCCGATGGCCGTGTGGTCAAGGGCGTGAACTTCGTCGATCTGCGCGATGCGGGCGATCCGGTGGAGGCGGTGGCGGCCTATGATGCGGCGGGGGCGGATGAGCTGTGCTTTCTCGACATCCACGCCACGCACGAAAACCGGGGCACGATGTATGACCTGGTCACCCGAACGGCCGAGCGTGTGTTCATGCCGCTGACGGTGGGGGGCGGGGTGCGGACGCATCACGACGTGCGCGCGCTTCTTCTGGCGGGGGCCGACAAGGTGTCGTTCAACTCGGCGGCGGTGGCCGATCCCGATGCGGTGGCCGAAGCCGCCAACCGCTTCGGCAGCCAGTGCATCGTGGTGGCCATCGACGCCAAGGCCGTGGGCGACCATTGGGAAGTATTCACCCACGGCGGGCGCAAGGCCACGGGGATCGACGCGGTGGAATTTGCCCGCACCGTGGCCGCAAATGGGGCGGGCGAGATCCTGCTGACCTCGATGGACCGGGACGGTACGCGGGCGGGCTTCAACCTGCCCCTGACGCGCGCCGTTGCCGATGCCGTCTCGGTGCCGGTGATCGCAAGCGGCGGGGTCGGCACGCTGGACCATCTGGTAGAGGGGGTGACGATGGGGCATGCAAGCGCGGTGCTGGCGGCATCCATCTTCCATTTCGGCGAATTCACCATCGGCCAGGCCAAGGCCCACATGGCCGCCGCTGGCATTGCGGTGCGGCTGTGAGCGCGCTCGATCGCCTCGCCGCTACCATCGCCGCCCGCAAGGGGGCCGACCCCGAGACCTCATGGACAGCGAAGCTGTTGGCGAAAGGCCCCGAGACATGCGCGCGGAAGTTCGGCGAAGAGGCGGTCGAGGCGATCATCGAGGCGGTAAAGGGCGACCGCGCAAGGCTGACGTCGGAGGCGGCGGATGTGGTCT
>JBBSBE010000229.1:0-3634 GCA_038251625.1 Rhodobacterales bacterium | reverse complement strand
CGGGCCGCCGTCAGCGTATGGCGTGCAACCGGTTTGAACCCGAGGCTTGCCACGAAATCCGCAACGCGGGCCACCGCCGCCTTGTCATCGCCCGCCAGAAACACCGCCAGCCGATGCCCCGCGCGTTCCAGCCGTTTGGGCGCAAAGTTTGCGGCAAAGATCGTGTTGAAGGCCTTTACCACCTGCGCCCCGGGCAACATGCCCGCGATGATTTCCGCCGCCGACGTGCCATCCGGCAATGCCATCGGCGACAGGTCGGGGTTCAGCGCGTTGCTTGGGTCGATCACCACCTTGCCGCGCAACGCCGGGGCCAGCGGCGGCAGCGCTTCGGCCAGCGCGCGGTAGGGCAGCGCCAGCACCACAAGGTCTGCCCCCGTGATCGCGGCGTCCATCGTGGTCACTGTCCAATCCCCCGTCGCCGCAGCGGGATTTCGCAGCCCCATCGTCACCTCATGACCCGCCGCGCTGGCCATCCGCGCCAGCGCCCCTCCGATGTTGCCGCCACCGATGATTCCGATCTTCATGTCCGTCCCTTTCCCGATCCTCGACGTGCGATCTGCCGCACGTCGCTTGACCCAAGATGGCACCATGGTATCTTCTGTCAATCAGGTACCCGAAAGTAACCAGCTATGCCCACCGTCATCCCCGATGCCTTTCTGTCGCTTTGCCCGTCGCGCGGGATCGCCGGACAGGTGGGTGAAAAATGGTCGCTTCTGCTGATCGTGGCCCTGGCCGACGGGCCGCGCCGCTTTGGCGATCTCAAGCG
Organism: Rhodobacterales bacterium; assembly: GCA_038251625.1. GTDB lineage: Bacteria > Pseudomonadota > Alphaproteobacteria > Rhodobacterales > Rhodobacteraceae > JBBQXK01. The sequence continues at coordinate 2,868 of JBBSBE010000229.1, read as the reverse complement.
CACCTTGCAGGGCATCTCGCAGAAGATGCTCACGCAGACCGTCCGCGCGCTGGAACGCGATGGCCTTGTGGCGCGTCAGGTCTTTGATGAAATGCCGTTGCGGGTGGAATACCGGCTGACGGCGCTGGGGCAGGATCTTCTGCCCGTCGCCCGGGCGGTCAAGGGCTGGGCAGAGGCCAAGGTTGACGTCATTGCCGAAAACCGCCGCACCTACGACGCGCGCCACGGAAAGGCAGAGGTGCCCTCCGCCCCATAGCCCGCCCCGCTGGCAACCGCCGTCCCGACGCGCTAGGTTCCACGTGATGACCGATCTTGCCACCCGCCAAGGCCTGCCCGATGCCCTGCGCATCCTGCTTGCCGACTATCCGCGCGAGGGGTGGCAGACGCACCGCCATTTCGACGGCCTCGTGCGCTTCTGGCTCGACCGCCACCTCAATTTTCGCCACATGACCGCGTTGATGCAGACCGAAACGCAGGCGCTGCTTGATCGCAGCCGCGACCCACGCGATTTCGCCGCCCGCCTTGGCCAGATCGGCAGTCACTTCGTGGGCGATCTGCACGGCCACCACCAGATCGAGGATCAGCACTATTTTCCGCTGCTGGCCGAAACCGAGCCACGCCTGCAGCGGGGGTTCGACATGCTGGACGCCGATCACCACGCTCTCGACAGCCACATAGCCGCCTTCGTGGACAGCGCCAACGCCACCCTGTCGCGCTGGCAGGCCCCCGACCTGCGCGATCACGCGGCCAGCTTCCTTGCCAGCCTCGACGGCCTGACGGCCCTTCTCGACCGCCACCTTGTGGACGAGGAAGACCTGATCGTGCCGGTCATCCTCGCCCATGGGCCGGGTCGGCTGGGCTAGGCGTCCGGCAGTCGGCGGATCTTTGGCAGCGACGCCGGCCCTGGCGTGCTGCATTTCGTGCAAAGTGGCTTGCAAATCCCTTCCGGCAACCGGTCGAACTGTGCGGGATAAACGGGCATCTCCCCCACCCTCGTCGCCCATTCTGGCACAACCGCAGCGGTTTTCCCGATCGGCGGCCGGGGCCATCTTGCGCCCCGCCACGCCGCCCGCTAACCGGCGCAGCGGAGGCATGACATGACCGACATCTATACCCTGCACCCCCATCCGCCCGCGCCCGATGATTACCGCCACCTGCGCGCCGTCTCTGGCCTCAGCCCGAAATCGGCCGAAATGGCTGCACGCGGCCTGCCCAACTCCATCTGCGGCGTCACCGTGCTGCACGAGGGGCGGCCGGTCGGCATGGGCCGTGTGATTGGCGACGGCGGCACCTCCTATCAGATCGTCGATATCGCGGTGGACCCCGCGCATCATCGCCGGGGCCTCGGGCGCCGCATCATGGCCGCGCTGATGGAGCGTCTGGCCGAAATCGGCCCGCCCGGCGCCTATGTCAGCCTCATCGCGGATCGCCCCGCAGATCAGCTTTATGGCCAGTTCGGCTTTGAGGATACGGCCCCCGCCTCCATTGGAATGGCGCGGTATCTCTAACCCCGTCTTGCAATCGCGCGCCTGCCCCGCTAGCACCGCCGCGACCGACAGGAGGCGCCGATGGACGGGCTCGACACGCTGAAATCCAAATATCTGGCCGCCATCGCCGGGGCGGAAGGCGAAGCCGCGCTGGAAGATGTGCGGGTGGCCGCGCTTGGCAAGAAGGGCGAGATCAGCGCCCAGATGGCCACGCTGGGCAAGATGGACCCCGAGGCGCGCAAATCCGCAGGCGCCGCCCTCAACGCCCTGAAGGACGAGATTGACGCCGCCCTCCGCGCCCGCAAGGCAGGCCTTGCCGATGCCGCCCTCGACGCGCGGCTGAAATCGGAATGGCTGGATGTAACCCTGCCCGGCCGCCCGCGCCGGATGGGCACGATCCATCCCGTCAGCCAGGTGATGGACGAACTGACGGCGATCTTCGCCGACATGGGCTTTGCCGTGGCGGAAGGCCCGCAGGTTGAAAGCGACTGGTACAACTTCGACGCGCTGAACATCCCGCCCGAACACCCCGCGCGGCAAGAGCATGACACGTTCTTCATGCACCGCGCGCCGGGCGACAACCGCCCCCCCCACGTTCTGCGCACGCATACCAGCCCCGTGCAGATCCGGTCCATGATGGCGCAAGGCGCCCCCATCCGCGTGATCGCGCCGGGACGCGTGTACCGGATGGACATGGACCAGACGCACACGCCGATGTTCCATCAGGTCGAGGGCCTCGCCATCGACCGCGACATCTCGATGGCCAACCTCAAATGGGTGCTCGAGGAATTCTGCCGCGCGTTCTTCGAGGTGGACCGCGTGGAACTCCGCTTCCGCGCCAGCCACTTCCCCTTCACCGAACCTTCGGCCGAAGTGGATATCCGCTATTCGAACGTCGGCGGGCAGCTCAAGATCGGCGAGGGTGACAAGTGGATGGAGATTCTCGGCTCCGGCATGGTCCACCCCAAGGTGCTGGCCGCCGCAGGCGTGGACCCGGACCAGTGGCAGGGCTTCGCCTTCGGCATGGGCATCGACCGCATCGCCATGCTGAAATACGGCATCCCCGACCTCCGCGCCTTCTTCGAGTCCGATCTGCGCTGGCTCCGCCACTACGGCTTCTCGCCGCTCGATGTGCCGGATCTGGCAGGTGGCCTCTCCCGCTAGGTCCGCCACCCTTCCCCCCGCGCACCCGCTGCGCTAAGCCCGCCCCGCATTGATCCGAAGGCCAGACGCACATGAAATTCACCCTCTCCTGGCTTCGCGACCATCTGGATACGCAGGCCCCGCTTGATGACATCCTGACCGCGCTCACCGACCTCGGGCACGAGGTTGAGGGCGTGGAAGACCCTGCAGCCATCCTTGGCGCGTTCCGCATCGTCCG
>JBBSBE010000228.1:0-3824 GCA_038251625.1 Rhodobacterales bacterium | reverse complement strand
CGGGCGCGGAAGGTGCGGGCGTTGATCAAGCGGGACTTCGAGACCGTGTTTGCCGATGGCATCGACACGATCCTGACGCCCGCCACGCCTTCGGCGGCCTTTGGCTTGGGCGAGATGACGGAAGCGGACCCGATTGCGATGTATCTGAACGATGTGTTCACGGTGACGGTCAACCTGGCGGGGTTGCCGGGGATATCTGTGCCGGTGGCGCTGAACGCCCAAGGTTTGCCGATGGGGCTGCAACTGATCGGGCGGCCGTGGGGTGAGGGGGCGCTTCTCAATCACGCGGGCGTGCTGGAGCGTGCGGCGGGCTTTGTGGCCAAGCCTGCGAAATGGTGGTAAGTGTTGCGGTCAATGGCGCACCTGAACGACGATAGGAGACGCCGGATGCGAGCGGTTCTGATCCTTTGCGCGGGCTTCGGCCTTGCGGCTTGTACGTCGACCGTGCCCGACAGTGGCGTGGGGTTCGGCGATTACGGCAGCTACCTGCGCGCGCGTGAGGCGGCGCTGGCCAGTGGCAACACGCCGCCGGCCGCCCCCGGTGCGGTGTCGGCGGCGCCGACCGCGCCCGTCTTTTCCACCGAGCGTATCGGGGCTGCGATCGATGCGGCCGACGGCAGCGCCCCGGCTGCCGTGGGCGCGCCGCTGGCGCCCTTCCCGGTGGCGACGAACGATGACCCCGCGCGCCCGCGCGGCAACGCGCCCGCCGGGATCAGGGTGGAATCGGGCGAGGTGGTGCATTCCAACCCCGGCATTTCGGACGAGCAGGATTTTGGCGCTGTCGCCTCGCGCGAGACGATCCAGAGCGACGCGGAGCGGCTGGCGCAGAACCGGTCGCAGTATCAGGTGGTGCAGCCGACGGCGCTGCCCACGCGGCCCGCCAATACCGGGCCGAACATCGTGGCTTTCGCGCTGTCGACCACGCATGCGCCGGGCACGCCGGTCTATCGCCGGTCGGGTCTGAACCTGACGAGCGCGGATACGGCCTGCGGGCGCTTTGCCTCGCCCGATCAGGCGCAGGAGGCGTTTCTGGCCGATGGCGGCCCCGAGCGGGACCGGCGCGGGATAGACCCTGATGGCGACGGTTTTGCCTGTTCGTGGGATCCGCGACCCTTCCGCACCGCCAAGCAGTGATCCCCGCCTCGCCGAATTGCGGCGAGCGGCGACTGGGGGCGCGGCCTTCGATCATCGTGATCCACTATACCGGTATGGCCAGTTGCGCGGCGGCGCGGGCGCGGCTGTGCGACCCTGCGTCCGAGGTATCGGCGCATTGGCTGATTTCAGAAAGCGGGGCGGTGGAGGCGCTGGTGCCCGAGGATTTGCGCGCGTGGCACGCGGGGGCGGGGGAATGGGCGGGGGTGACGGATGTCAATTCCGCCTCGATCGGGATCGAGTTGGCCAATCCCGGCGATGCGCCCTTTGCCGCGCCGCAGATGGTGGCGCTGGAGGGTGTGTTGCGGGGCGCGATGGCGCGCTGGGGGATCGGGCCGCATCGGGTGATCGGGCATTCCGACATGGCGCCCCTGCGCAAGATCGATCCGGGGCTGCGGTTCGACTGGCGCGCGCTGGCGGTGCAGGGGCTGGCGGTCTGGCCGGACGGGGCCTGCGCGGGTGTGCCGGGTGACTTTGCCGGGCACGCGCGGCGCTTTGGCTATGGCGGTTGGCCGGAGGAGGCGATCCATGGCGCGTTCCGGCTGCGGTTCCGGCCTTGGGCAGAGGGGCCTGTGGACGCGGTGGATGCGGGCCTTGCCGCAGAGCTTGCGGCGCGCTGGCCGGTTGACGGGGTTGCGGCGGGGGCGTAAGCCCCGCTTCGCGCGGATGGCTGGATGATCGCGGGGGGCAACCTTCGAGGAAAGTCCGGACTCCATGAGACAAGGGTGCCGGGTAACGCCCGGCGGGGGTAACCCCAGGGAAAGCGCCACAGAGAAGAGACTACCCTGCACGCAGGGGAAAGGTGAAACGGTGGGGTAAGAGCCCACCGCGGACCGGGCAACCGGGACGGCAAGGCAAGCCCCACCCGGAGCAATGCCGAATAGGGGCCTCACGCGGGGTCGGGTCCGCAAGGGCCGCCCGCAGGGATATCTCAGCCCGGAGGCCCGGGTTGGCAGCTTGACCCCGCCGGTAACGGTGGTGGCAGAGGAATGGTCATCCAAGGGGGGCAACCCCCGGGACAGAATCCGGCTTACAGGCCATCCGCGCATCATCATCCGAAATGGCACAGGCCTGCGGCAGGGCTTGACCTTGGCGCGCCGGGCGGCGCCACTGTGGGCCAGCATGTCGTCCCGGCGTCACCGCTGCGTGGCAGGGTGGCGCGGTGCAGGATGGAGGCCGACCATGATCCTTGAAAGCCGCCCCTTTGCCGGGCTGACGCTGGGCGAGACGGCGCGGCAGGTGCGGCTGGTCACGCCGGACGATCTGTACGCCTTTTCGGCAGCGACGGGGAACCACAATCCCCTGCACCTTGCGCATCTGGATGGCGATGGGGATGGCACGCCCGAGGGGCAGGCGCCGGGGGGGTATCTGGCGGCGCTGGTCTCGGCCCTTCTGGGCACGGTGCTGCCGGGGCCGGGAACGACGCCGGTGTCGGCGCGCTATGCGTTCCATGCGCCGGCCCGTGCGGGGGAAGAGGTGCTGACGGAGGCGGTTCTGACCGTGCGGCACGACGACGGGACGGTGACATTCGCCGTGACGATCCGGCGGCGGGAGGGCGGTGAGGCGGTGCTGTCGGGCGAGGCGCGGGTGCGCCCGCCTGCACGCGCGTTGCGGATCGATGCAGAGGACCTGCCGGGCCTGACGGTGCGGCGGCACCGGCATTTCGACGCGCTGCTGGCGCGCGCGGCGCCCTTGCCGTCGATCCCGACGGCCGTGGTCTGCCCCGAAAGCCCGGAAGCGCTGGAAGGCGCGATGCGCGCCCATGCGGCGACGATCCTGACGCCGGTTCTGGTGGGCGATCCGGGGCGGATCGCTGCGGCTGCGGCGGCGATCGGGGCGGATCTGGCGGGGATCGAGATCGTGGCTGCCGCGAACGCGCGGGTGGCGGCGGCCACCGCCGTTGCGCTGGTGCATGAGGGCCGCGTGCGGGCGGTGATGAAGGGCCATCTGCACACCGATGATCTGTTGCGCCCGATGGTGGCGCGCGAGGGCGGGCTGCGCATGGGGCGCAGGTTGACGCATGTGTTCGTGATGGATGTGCCGGGGCTCGCGCATCCGCTGCTACTGACCGATGCCGCGATCAACATCGCGCCGGATCTGCAGGCCAAGGTGGATATCGTGCAGAACGCCATCGACCTTGCCCGCGCCATCGGGATCGAGCACCCGCGCGTGGGCGTGCTGTCGGCGGTGGAGACGATCAACCCCGCGATCCCGTCGTCGATCGACGCGGCGCTGTTGTCCAAGATGGCCGAGCGGGGGCAGATCACGGGCGGGTTCGTGGACGGGCCGCTGGCGATGGACAATGCGGTGGATATGGCGGCAGCGCGGATCAAGGGCCTGCGGTCCGAGGTGGCGGGGCGGGCAGAGGTGCTGGTGGTCCCGGGGATCGACGCGGGCAACATGCTGGCCAAGCAGTTGACGTATCTTGGCCATGCCGAGGCGGCGGGGCTGGTGCTTGGCGCACGCGTGCCGGTGATCCTGAATTCGCGTGCTGACAGCGCCATGGCGCGGCTCGCCTCTGCCGCTGTGGCGGCGATCTTTGCGGCCTGGACGGGTTGAGGGGGCATCGGCGCGGGGCAGAAGCGGGTGTGCTTTCTTCTTTGTGCAAGTATCCTTTGGGGGTGAACGGGCTGAAAAGCCCGGAGGGGGGCAGACGGCCCCCGTTTTCTTGG
>JBBSBE010000227.1:0-3829 GCA_038251625.1 Rhodobacterales bacterium | reverse complement strand
CACGCCCCAGAAATCGTTTTGGCAGCGAAGAGGCCTGCAGCTTCAACGGGTTGAGGACGGTATCGGGGGTCACGATCAGCATCGGGGCATGCGCCTTTTTTTGCTGATCTAGCGCGGGGGTGGGGTGGTGCCCAGAGCCGGAATCGAACCAGCGACACGCGGATTTTCAATCCGCTGCTCTACCAACTGAGCTATCTGGGCCCCGTCGCGGCGGTTTATGCGAGCGTAAGGGGCCTGTCCAGAGGGGGGGCGAAGATTTTACGCCTCGTCGTCGTCGGCTTTGGTGTCATCCTCTTCCGGCGCGACCGGAATGGCGTAGCTGCCGTTCAGCCAGCGCGCCAGATCGACATTCGCGCAGCGATGCGAGCAGAAGGGGCGATACTCCGGCGAGGCGGGTTTGCGGCAGATCGGGCAGGTCATGGGCGCATCAGATCGGCGAGGGGAAGGCGGTCGCGTTTGCGGGTGAGTTCGTAAAGGCCAAGGGTTGTCCAGCCCGCGAGGTTCGACTCAGCCCCCTCGCCCTTGAAGGCGGCGCGGATGACCTGGTCGAGGATGGCGCGGTCCTTCTTGGGCATGGGGGCGAAATCCACCACAACTTGGCCCCCAAGCCCCTTCAGACGCAACATGCGGGGCAGATCGCGGGCAGCGGCGATGTTGGCCTTGAGGCTGGCGGCGGGCGAGGTATCGGGCCCGGTGTTCACATCCACCGCCACAAGGGCGCGCGTGGGTTCGATCGCCATATGGGCACCATTTGGCAGATCGGCCCGGGGCGTCAGGAGCGCGTCGATCATGGCGTCGATCCCAAGATCAGCAAAAGATCCTGCGGCATCAAGTACTTCATCGGGGGGCGGATCGGCCCAGTCGCGCCAGGCGGTTTCCTGTGCACCGGCCCCTTCGACAAGAAGTTCGGGGCCACCGTCAAGATCGGCGGTCACGGCCTCGGCCAGGGCGCGGGCTTCGGCGATATCGGCCGCAATCTCTTCGGGTGCGGCGTCGCCGGCGGCGGAGCGCAGGATCAGGCCAAAGCTTTCATCCGCCCCCGCCATCCCGGCTTCGGCCAGCGCCGCAAGCTCTGCCCGTAGCGGTTCATCCCGGATGCGCCGCGAGATGTTGTGACCCGGCGCGCCGGGGGTGACAATGGCGTAGCGCGATTTGAAAAGAACGCGGGTCGTGACGGGCAGCGCCTTGCCGGGTTCGGCGGGGCCGGTGACCTGCACGATCAGGCGTTGGCCGGGCGCGATGCCAGAGGTCTGACGCAGAAAGCCGGAACCCGTTGGCAACTTTACGAAAAGCCCGCCCAGACCCTTCATCGGCCGGTCTGCCACGGCGCGGTAGATGGCGCCGGGAAGGGGGTCGTCACCGAGGGGGTCGATCAGAAGATCCTCAAGTTGGCCGTCAACCATCAGGGCCGCCGCGGGGCGGCCAGAGATGGTATCGAGCGCGACGACGCGGCCTTTCATGTGCGGCTCCAGACGGGCCAGCCTGCGGCAGACAGAAGCTGGGCGGTTTCGGCCAGTGGCAGGCCCATGATGCCGGTATAACTACCCGAAATCCAAGGAATAAACGCGCCTGCAAGGCCCTGGATGCCATACCCCCCCGCCTTGCCCTGCCATTCGCCCGAGGCGAGATAGGCGTTCAGTTCGATGTCAGACAGGCGCTTCATCTTGACTGCACTTTCGCTTTCCCGCGTCCAGACACGGGCCCCGCAGCGCACCGCCACGGCGGTGATGACCTGATGCCTGCGCCCACCAAGTTTGACAAGAAATTCAGCGGCTTCCGCAGCGTCCGCTGGTTTGCCGAGGATGCGGCGACCCAAGGCCACGGTGGTATCGGCGCACAGCACGATATCGTCGGGGCCCGCCTCGACCGCCTGTACCTTCGCACGTGCGATGCGGGCGCAGTAGGGCCGGGGCAGTTCGCCCTTGAGCGGCGTTTCGTCGATATCAGGGGGCAGAACGGCATCGGGCACGATACCGATCACTGCCAGAAGCTCGCGCCTCCGGGGGCTGGCTGATCCCAGAATAAGACGCAATTTCCGTTACTTGAAGCGATAGTTGATGCGACCCTTGGACAGATCGTAGGGCGTCATTTCCACCTGCACCTTGTCGCCTGCCAGAACGCGGATGCGGTTCTTGCGCATCTTGCCTGCCATCACGGCGATCAGTTCATGGCCATTGTCGAGTTCGACCTTGAATGTCGCGTTGGGCAGGAGTTCCTTGACGACACCGGGGAATTCGAGAATGTCTTCCTTGGCCATGGTCACTCCGATTGGGGATGCGGCCTTGCCAGTTGCCCGGCAGGCCAATGGCGCGGCGTATGCGCCCCCCGGGCGCGCAATTCAAGGCGAATCTGCGCGAGGCTGGCGAATCGGGGTTAATCCACGGTTCTGGCGCGGAAACCTGCGTCTGGCTGCCGTCCCGCGCGCGTCGGGTCTGCGTCGGTTATCTGTACCGACAGACCGTGCGCCGGGACCGTGGTTAACGCAACGCCCGCAGCCAGACCTGCAACGGCTTTTCCGTCTCTGCCGCTTCGCCCAGATCCTGCCAGCGATAGTGCGCGACAACGCCCGGCAGGGGTGCGTAGCCGCGTTTCCGCCAGAACGCATCGAGCGGGCGATAGGCGGCGGGACGGGCGGGGTGATCGGGCGGGCGGATCACCGAACAGAAGGCGGCGTGGGTGCGGCCAAGGGCGCGGGCATGCGCCTCGCGCGCGTCAAAGAAGGCGTGGCCAAGGCCCTGGCCCCGGTAGGCGGGCAGGAGGATGGATTCGGCGCAGTAGAACATATCCGCCATCCTGTGCCCGGTGCCTGCGAAGGCGGCGGCGAATTCGGCGTGATCTTCCATCGGTGTGCCGGTGGAGGCGCCGATCATGCGGGGCCCGTCGAACGCCCCCACAAGGATGGCACTTTCGCTGGTGCGGTAAGTTTCGAGGTAGCGGCGTTCGTAGGCGAGGTCGCCATCGTAAAGGTAGGGCCAGTCGCGGAAGACGGCGATGCGCAGCGCCGCCACATCATCGAGGGCGGCATCGAGGGCGGCACCTGTCAGGACGCGGGTGGTGACAGTCATGGCCTATTTCAGCTGGCTGTCCTTGGAGCCGCGCCGGTTGATGCCGCCGCGCGCCTTGGGGGCGGCATCCCGCGCCTGCTGGCAGTCGATGCAGAGCTTGACGCCCGGCAGGGCCGCGCGGCGGGGTTCGGGGATGGGTTCCTCGCATTCGGCGCAATGGGTGAAGCTGTCGCCCTGCAGGGGGCGGCGCTGCGTTTGAAGCCGCGCGAGTTCATCGGCGATCGAGGCGTCGATCTGTTCCGTCACCGCGCCATCGCGCGCCCATCCACCGGCCATCTGCGTGCCCTTTCGTTCGGGAGCAAGTGTGGGGCGGTGGCGATGGCGGGTCAAGGAGGGAGGGCGGCATCCGCCCATGGTCGTATTCTTGACACGTCTTGAGGCATCATCGGGCCAAGTGTTCGTAGAAAAAGGGGAGAGAGGGTGTGAGCGTGTGGACAACTGCCCTCAGGGTTCCACGGCAGTGGTCAGCCGGGGATACGGGTCGCGCGATCATCTGGACGGGGGTGATCGTGCCATTTGCGGCTGCGGCGTCGCTGTGGCTGTTTCCGGCGGGATGCGACCTTCGGGGCAGTCCGGCGATCTACCGCTGGAGTTGTCTTTTTCCTTGGCTGCTGGCGTGTTTGCCGACAGTTGTGGCGGGCGTTCTGTCGGTCGCGTTTACGCTGAACCGCCGCCGCGCTGTCCGGTTGCCGGACGGATGGCTTTTGGCCGTTCCCGCCGCCGGTGTGCTGGCGCAGGTCATTTGTGTCGGGGGCTATCTGTTT
>JBBSBE010000226.1:0-3831 GCA_038251625.1 Rhodobacterales bacterium | reverse complement strand
GCATCGGCCAGCACGGCGGCCAGACGCTCACGCGGGGCGGTGGTGGTCACGTCAACCGTGTGGGTTGCCGGATCGGCCTTCACCACTGCCGTCGGATCGACCGACTGGATGGCCTTGGTGACGCCGCGCGCGCAACCACCGCAGGTCATGGTTTCAATATGGAACTGCATGGGTAACTCCTTCTGGGTTTCGCCTCATGCAATTACAGATAGGGCTTCCAACGGTTGTAAGGTCAAGAGCACAAGCCCGTGATTAACTTCTTTCATCAAACCCCTTGACCTTACCATCATGGGAAGGACTATCTGGGTAAGCGGAACAAAGTCGAAAAGGTGGTCCGCGATGAACATCAGCCCCAGGAACACGCAGCCTGACCTGGCTGCGACAGTTGTCCTCGACGTGGGCGGCATGACCTGCGCGTCCTGCGTCGGCCGGGTCGAGCGCGCGTTGAAGGCCGTTCCGGGTGTCACGGCCGCATCGGTCAACCTTGCCATCGAACGGGCACAGGTCACGGGCCTTGGGCCTCGACCGTGCAGCGCTTGTCACGGCGATTGAGAATGTGGGCTACGACGTCGCCTCGCCCCCTGTCGATCTGGCAATCGACGGGATGACCTGTGCGTCCTGCGTCGCGCGGGTGGAACGTGCGCTGAAATCCGTGCCGGGCGTAACCGACGCCACCGTCAACCTTGCGACCGAGCGGGCGCATGTGATGGGCCAAGCCGATGCAGCGGCCCTGATCCGCGCCATCGAGGGGGCTGGCTATGACGCGCGGCTGGCGGTATCGGCCTCTGCCGTTTCAGACGAGACGGCGGCCCGCAAGGCGTTAGAAAAAAACAGTCTGAAGCGCGATCTGTGGATTGCGGCGGCGCTGTCGCTGCCGGTCTTTGTGTTGGAAATGGGATCGCATCTGTTCATGTGGGTCCACATGGCGGTGATGAACACCATTGGCATGCAGAACAGCTGGTATCTGCAGTTTGCCCTGACCACAGCGGCACTGCTGGGCCCCGGTCGGCGGTTCTACACCAAGGGCTACCCTGCGCTGGCCCGGCTTGCCCCTGACATGAACAGCCTTGTCGCTGTCGGCACGTCCGCCGCCTACGGTTATTCGCTGGTAGCGACCTTTGCGCCGGGTCTTTTGCCCTCAGGCACGGTGAACGTGTATTACGAGGCGGCAGCGGTGATCGTGACGCTGATCCTGCTTGGCCGGTATCTGGAAGCCCGCGCCAAGGGACGCACGTCCGAGGCGATCAAGCGGCTGGTGGGCCTCCAGGCCAAGACCGCCCGCGTCGTCAGAGACGGCACTGCCCTTGAGGTGCAGATTGCCGAGGTGCGGCCTGGTGATCTTGTCGAGGTGCGTCCGGGTGAGCGGGTGCCGGTGGATGGCGCGGTGACAACAGGCGCCAGCTGGATCGACGAAAGCATGATCTCTGGTGAGCCGCTGCCGGTTGAAAAGACCATCGGAAGCAACATCACCGGCGGCACGATCAACCAGACCGGCGCTTTCACCTTCCGCGCAACTGCGGTGGGCGAGGCGACGATGCTCGCTCAGATCATCCGCATGGTCGAGGCAGCACAAGGCGGCAAATTGCCGATTCAGGCGCTGGTTGACCGCATCACCATGTGGTTCGTCCCTGCCGTGATGGCGCTGTCGGCACTGACCTTTGCCGTCTGGCTGATCTTCGGCCCTGACCCTGCGCTGACCTTCGGACTTGTTAACGCCGTGGCGGTCCTGATCATCGCCTGCCCTTGTGCCATGGGTCTGGCCACGCCAACCTCGATCATGGTCGGCACCGGGCGGGGGGCGGAACTTGGTGTGCTGTTTCGCAAGGGCGAGGCATTGCAGGCCTTGCAGGATGTTCGCGTGGTGGCCTTTGACAAGACCGGCACGTTGACCGAGGGCAAGCCCCGCCTGACCGACCTGCATCTTGCCCCCGGCTTTGACCGTGCGGCGGTGCTGGCGGATGTTGCGGCGGTCGAGGCAAAATCCGAACACCCCATCGCCCGCGCCATCGTGGCGGCGGCGGTGGAAGAGGGCCTGACCCTGCCGGAGGTGACGGAGTTTGCCTCGCTGACCGGCTTCGGCGTCGAGGCGCAGGCGGGCGGCAAACGGGTCGAAATCGGCGCTGACCGGTACATGGCGAAGCTGGGTTTGGACGTGGAGACCTTTGCCGAGGTCGCGACACGACTGGCGGATGAGGGCAAGTCGCCGCTCTATGCCGCCATCGACGGCAAGCTGGCCGCGATCCTTGCCGTGGCCGACCCCATAAAGAAAACCACACCGCAGGCGATCCGCGCCCTGCATGCGCTTGGTCTGAAAGTAGCGATGATCACCGGCGATAACGCCCGCACTGCGCAGGCCATCGCGCGCCAGTTGGGCATCGACGAAGTGGTGGCCGAGGTGCTGCCCGATGGCAAGGTGGCGGCGGTCAAACGGCTGAAGGCGCTTGGACCGCTGGCCTACGTCGGTGACGGCATCAACGACGCCCCGGCGCTGGCCGAGGCGGATGTGGGTCTGGCAGTTGGCACAGGCACCGATATCGCTATCGAGGCGGCAGATGTGGTGCTGATGACGGGACGGTTGACCGCCGTGTCGGACGCCATCGCGCTGTCCAAGGCCACGATGCGCAACATCCGTCAGAACCTGTTCTGGGCGTTCGCCTATAACGCAGCGCTGATTCCGGTGGCGGCGGGGGTGTTGTGGCCAGCCTTCGGCATCCTCCTCTCGCCGGTCTTTGCCGCAGGCGCGATGGCGCTGTCATCGGTCTTTGTCCTTGGCAACGCGCTGCGGCTACGGCGCTATTCCCCCACCCCAGCTTGAAGGAGCCAGATCATGAACATCGGTGAAGCTGCCAAAGCCTCGGGCGTTTCGGCCAAGATGATCCGCTACTACGAATCCACAGGCCTGATCCCGGCGGCGGGGCGGACAGACGCAGGCTACCGCGTTTATTCGGACATCGAGGTGCAGATGCTGCGCTTCATTCGCCGTTCGCGCGACCTTGGCTTTCCGGTCGAGAAAATTGAGGAACTCCTCGCCCTTTGGCGCGATCGCTCCCGTCAAAGTGCCGACGTTAAGCGTCTGGCGCAAGAACAGATAGACGGGCTGGAGCGCAAGATCGCCGAGATGCAGGCGATGAAGGACACCCTGCAACACCTTGCCGACGCCTGCTGCGGCGACCATCGGCCAGACTGTCCGATCCTTGCAGATCTTGGCAATGGGCCGGGCACAACGAACAATCGCGCGCTGACCCGCTTTGGTCCATAAGAAACGGGCGCTGCGTTGACCTGCAAACGCAGCCGCAGGTTTGTTGTGAAGACCGGCCTTCAGTTAAAAGATGGGACTCCAAGATGGGTGATTTTCTGCTGAACCACGAGCCAACGATCCGTCTGATCACCTTTCTGACGGTGCTTATTGGCATGATGGTTTGGGAGGTGGCTTCGCCCCGTCGCCGTCAAGAAATTCCCAAGGTGCTGCGCTGGACGAACAACCTGAGCCTGGTTGTGATAGACACGGCGATCTTGCGACTTGCCTTTCCCGTCCTTGCGGTGGGTCTAGCGGGCATCGCAAAGACAAACGGCTGGGGTTTTTTCAACATGATCGATCTGCCCCTATGGATAGCTGTGATCTTCGCGATCATGCTACTGGATCTCGCGACTTATCTTCAACATATCGTCTTTCACGCTGTGCCGGGCCTTTGGCGTCTGCACCGGATGCATCATGCCGATCTCGAGTTTGATGCGACCACCGGTTTGCGCTTTCACCCGGCCGAGATTGTGGTTTCCATGACGGTAAAGCTTGCACTTGTGCTGGCAATTGGCGCGCCTGCCGTGGCGGTT
>JBBSBE010000225.1:0-3846 GCA_038251625.1 Rhodobacterales bacterium | reverse complement strand
CGCCCGACCTCTCCCCTTTGGGCGCCGTGCAGCGGTGCCAGCAGACATCCGGTGAGAGATGCGGCGGCATAGAATGCCCAAACCCACCCCTTAGCGCCCTCCCGAGGCCGGGCACGGCCCTCTGTTGCACGGATTTGCAAGCCTGCTTGCCGCCCTGCACGGCGGACGCCCTGTCCCGCAGCAGGCCTAGCCGATGCGGCGGCCCGTGGTGGCGTCGAAAAGGTGCAGCGCTTCCGGCGCCACCGTCAGCGTCAGGTGATCGGCCAGCGCGGCCGTCGCGGGCACCGCAGCAACCATTGATTGACCCCCTGACCGCCCGTGGATCAGCCGCGTGGCCCCCAGTTCCTCGACATGGCTCACGGCCATCGCGATCCCCGCGCCGCTGGTGGGGTGCAGGTCTTCGGGACGGATGCCCAGCGTCACGGGGCCCTGCATCGGCGCGGGGCAGGGCCAATCGGTGCCGCCAAAGGCCAGCCGTCCGCCCCCGGTGTCGGCCGGCAGAAGGTTCATCGCAGGCGAGCCGATGAAGCCTGCCACAAACGTGCTGGCAGGGCGGCGATAGACATCGAGCGGGGCGCCGATCTGTTCGATCCGCCCGCCGTTCAGCACGACGAGGCGGTCGGCCAGCGTCATCGCCTCGACCTGGTCGTGAGTAACATAGACCGACGTGGTCCCGAGGCGTTTTTGCAGAATGCGGATCTCGCCGCGCATGGTGACGCGCAGTTTTGCGTCGAGATTCGACAGCGGTTCGTCAAAAAGAAACGCTGCGGGTTCCCGCACGATGGCACGGCCCATGGCCACGCGCTGGCGCTGCCCGCCCGACAGTGCGCGGGGCTTGCGGTCAAGGTAGTCGCCGATTTCAAGGATGGCGGCGGCCTCTTTCACGCGCCGCTCGATTTCGGCGGCGGGGGTGCGGCGGTTCTTCAGGCCATAGGCGAGGTTCTGGCGCACGGTCATATGGGGGTAGAGCGCGTAGTTCTGGAACACCATGGCGATATCACGCTCTGCCGGTTCCAGATCGTTGACCACGCGGGCGCCGATGGTGACCTGCCCTTCGGTGATCGCCTCCAGCCCCGCGATCATCCGCAAAAGTGTGGATTTGCCGCAGCCCGAGGGGCCGACCAGCACCACGAATTCACCGTCTGCGATGTCGATGCTGACACCCTGCACAGCCAGCGCCCCGCCCGCGTAGGTCTTGCCGATGCCCGAAAGCGTGATTGCGGCCATTTACTTCTCCGTCTCGACAAGGCCCTTCACGAAGAGCCGCTGCATGGAAATGACCACGATCACCGGGGGCAGCATGGCCAGCATCACGGCCGCCATCACGAGGTGCCATTGCGGTTCGGCATCCGACACGGCGGCCATGCGCTTGATGCCCGCGACGACGGTGTAGTAGCGGTCGTCGGTGGTGATCAGAAGCGGCCAGAGGTACTGGTTCCAGCCGTAGATGAAGAGGATCACGAAGAGGGCCGCGATGTTGGTGCGGCTGAGCGGGATCAGGATATCCCGGAAGAACTTCATCGGCCCCGCGCCATCGATCCGTGCGGCCTCGGTCAACTCGTCCGGGATGGTCAGAAACACCTGCCGGAAAAGGAACGTGGCGGTGGCCGAGGCGATAAGGGGGATGGTCAACCCGGCGTAGCTGTTCAGAAGCCCAAGGTCGGCCACCACCTTGAAGGTGGGCAGGATGCGCACCTCGACCGGCAGCATCAGGGTGATGAAGATGCACCAGAACGCCAGTTGCCGCCCCGGAAAGCGGAAATAGACGATGGCGAAGGCCGAGGTGATGGAGATGGCGATCTTGCCGAAGGCGATGCAGAGCGCCATGACCATCGAGTTGAAGAGCATCCCCGACAGAGGCGGCGCGCCCGAGGTCGAAATGCCCGCAGTCAGCATCGTACCGTAGTTCTCGAAGCCATGCGTCGATGGCCAGAGCGGGATGGGCCCCGAGGTGAAGGCGGTGGCAGGGTGGGTGGAGGCGACAAAGGCCAACCAGACCGGAAAGGCGATGATCACCACGCCGAAGATCAGCACGGCATGGGCGAGGAAGGTCAGGACAGGGCGACGTTCGATCATCAGTAGGCCACCCGCCGTTCGATGAAGCGGAACTGCAGGATGGTCAGCGCGATGACCACCCCCATCAGGATCACCGATTGCGCAGCCGAAGACCCGAGGTTGAGGCCGAGGAAGCCATCGGCATAGACCTTGTAGACAAGGATCGTGGTCGCGTTGTTCGGGCCGCCGCCAGTGGTGCTGTCGATCACCGGGAAGGTATCGAACAGCGCATAGACCACGTTGACGACCATCAGGAAAAACGTGGTCGGCGCCAGCAGCGGAAAGGTGATCGTGAAGAAGCGACGCACAGGCCCCGCGCCATCGATCGCGGCCGCTTCGCGCATGGAGGTCGGGATGGATTGCAGCCCCGCCACGAAAAAGAGGAAGTTGTAGCTGACCTGTTTCCAGGCGGCGGCGATCACCACGAGGATCATGCTCTGCGTGCCGTTCAGCGAGTGGTTCCAGCGGATGCCGATCTGTCCCAGCGCATAAGGCAGGATGCCGATGGTGGGGTTGAAAAGGAACCACCACAGGATGCCCGCAATGGCAGGGGCAACCGCATAGGGCCACACCAGAAGCGTAGTGTAGGCGTTGGCACTTTTCAGCATCCTGTCCACCGCGAGGGCGAAAAGCAGGGCAAGGCCCATCGACAGCACGGCGACCGACACCGAAAAGATCACCGTTGTACGGGCGGCGCCGAGATAAAGCGGATCGTCAAAGAGGGCCGTGTAGTTCTGCAGCCCCACGAATGTGGTTTTCAGCCCGAACGCATCCTCGCGCAGAAAGCTTTGCCAACCCGCCTGTGCCGCGGGCCAGAGGAAAAAGACCGCCGTTACGGCTAGCTGTGGCGCAAGAAGAAGCCACGCCAGCCACTGGCCGCGAAAGAGGGTGCGTTTCATCGGGGGTGTCCAAAGGAAAAGGGCCCGCAGGTGCGCCTGCGAGCCCCGGCGGGCCGATGCCCGATTACTTGTTGGCCGCTTCGAATTCGCGGATCATCACGTTGCCGCGGGCGACCACGGCGTCAAGCGCGCCCTTGGCATCCTTGTCACCCGCCAGAAGGGCCTGAAACTCCTGATCGATGATGTCGCGGATCTGCACATAGGATCCAAAGCGCAAGCCTTTGGAATTGGCGGTCGGCGGGTTCAGCGTGATCTGCTTGATCGACACGTCGGTGCCGGGGTTCTGAGCGTAGAAACCCTGCTCTTCCGACAGTTCATAGGCGGCCTGCGTGATCGGCAGATAGCCGGTTTCCTGATGCCACTTCGCCTGCACTTCCGGCGAGGACAGATAGGTAAAGAAGTTGGCAGCGGCCTTGTATTCGGCCTCCGGGCGACCCTGCATCACCCAGAGCGTGGCACCCCCGATGATCGAGTTCTGCGGTGCGCCTGCGACATCGTCATAGTACGGCAGCATGCCGTAGCCCACTTCGAAATCCTTGGCGTTGGCCACCACGCCGGCGCGGCTGGCCGAGGAGTTCATGTAGATCGCGCATTCCTGGGCGTAGAATTTCGGGGGGGCATCCGCGCCGCCGCCGGGGCCGCCGTACTGGAAGACGCCCTCTTTCTGCCAGCGGGCCAGGTTTTCCCAATGCTTGATCTGCACCGGCCCGTTGACCGTCAGTTCCGTCCCAAGGCCGCCGAAGCCATTCTCAAGCGTCCCGATGGGCTGGTTGTGCCAGGCCGAGAAGTTCTCAAGCTGCACCCAGCTGATCCAGCCGGTGGTGAAACCGCACTTGGCCGCGCCCGATTCCATGATCTTCTTGGAGAAGGCTTCCACGTCGGCCCAGGTCTT
>JBBSBE010000224.1:0-3872 GCA_038251625.1 Rhodobacterales bacterium | reverse complement strand
CTTCCCAGCCCTGAGCCATCCGCCCATCGTCTTGGAAAACTCCGGGTAAAGGTGGCCGAAATCCTGAAAGATGATGAACCCGCGCATCGTCAGCCGCTTGCGCAGGATCTGGCCCATCATCATTGAAAGCCGGTCGGGCCCGGCAGGCAGGCTCGTCGCGTTGTATTGTGAGACAAGCCCGCAAACGGGCACGCGCGCACCGGTATTCAGAAGGGGCAGGACGGCGTCGAACACCGCGCCGCCGACATTCTCGAAATAGACGTCGATGCCCTTGGATGCCGCCGTTTGAAGCTCTGCCGCAAAGAATTCCGATTTGTGGTCGATGCAGGCATCAAACCCCAAGGCGTTCACCGCATGGGTGCATTTCTCGGCGCCGCCCGCAACGCCGATCACATGGCACCCCATCAGCTTGGCAATCTGTCCGACGGTCGCGCCCACAGGCCCGGTGGCCGCAGCCACGCAAACGGTTTCCCCGGCCTTCGGCACGCCGATCTGCGTCAGCCCTGCCCAGGCCGTAAACCCCGGCATCCCAAGGATGCCCAGCGCCCACGACGGATGCGCCAGCCCCGCGTCAAGCACGGTCACGCCGGTGCCGTCCGACAGCGCATAATCCTGCCAGCCATTGAAGCACAGCACCCAGTCGCCCGCCTTGAAGCCCTTCAGATGCGAGGCCACCACCTGCGCGACCGTACCCCCCTCCATCACAGCGCCCACGGCAACGGGGGCCGCATAAGAGGGCGCGTCGCTCATCCGCCCGCGCATGTAGGGGTCAAGCGACAGATACTCGGTGCGCAGCAGCATCTGGCCCTCGCCCGGCGCGGGCACCGCCGCAGTCTCTAGTCGAAGGGTGGCGGACGTGGGCTCGCCTCTGGGACGTTCGGCCAGCACGTACCGGCGGTTATGGGTCTGGGTCTGTGGCATCACGGCCTCCTGAAAATGTGGTAGCGAATGGAAAGCGCGTTCCTGCACCTTTGACCTGAGTGCTTAACGCGGGCGTCGGCACGGGGTTCCGACAATCCCTCTGCGGCTGCCTTTGACCGGCCGCCGCAGCATCACGGGCCGGGCGCAAATCCCGGTCTTGGCCAGCCCCCCCCCGCCGCCTGACCGGCCGTTTTGTGCGTCGTCATCGGCCGCGCCCCGACCCGCGTCAGTCACGCACGTCCGTCAGCACGCGCAGGCCATGGCGCGCCGGGGCCTTGTGCCAGCGCAGGTCGAGCCACCTGCGCGGATCGGCAGCACCCATGCCAAAAGCTGCGCCGCAGAATCGGGAAACGTTGCAGGGTCGGCAGGTTCCGGCTCAGGAATAGACCGCGCCGCTGGTCCGTTTCCGCGATCTGATGCTCCAGCAAAGGCAAAATGCGCAACGTCCCATTCGCCTTCGCACCCGGCGGACCTGTCGGAATCCCCGCCATACCAACGTGCCGTCCCGCGCGGGCAGGGCTCGGCTGGCGACGGATGGCGCGTGCGTGAGCAGGATCAACGAACAGCGGACGCATGTCTGACACGGGTTTGGCCTTTCCAGTCGGGAACCGGCCCTGATGCGGTCTGGCCTTGCCAAGGGTAATCCGCCACCGCGACGGATGCGTTAACCTGCGTCAGTGCTTTCCCCATGGCCCGGTCTGCGCCACCCAACCGCTCTGCCCCTGAGCAGATTAAATGGCAGTTCACCGCCCCACAAAGCATGGCTGCGTGTATGCGGCGGGTGCCCGACAGTTCACCCGCGCGCCGAACCCGTGTTTCCTCGCTGTCCTTGCCTCCCCAAGGCGCTTGATGCGCACCCCCCATCCTTCGGCAAAGGATTTGACGCCATGCAGGCAGCCCGGAACCCATGCCCGGAATGGATGCGGCAGCAATCGCTGGCTTTGTTCAACCAGCATTTTGCAGCGCCCCCGTCGCACTTCCTGCCGTCGCGCAGGGTTCTCGAGCTTTTCCGGGCCACGGGCGAAGTCGATCATGCCGGCGCCCGGCTCTGCGATCTGCACATCGTCGCCGGGCACGAGACACCGCAGGAAACCCGTGACGTCCTGCATTCAATGAACGGCAAACAGCATGTCGCGGATCGGGAATAGCCCTATCCGGCCGACCATCGCTTCTTTGACGGCGTCGCGGAAAACGTGCCGGGCCACGCGCAGACCGTGGTGCTGAGCCTTGGCACGGGCCAGAGCATCAGGGCCATCACCTCTTCGCTTGCATGAGCAAGCATCACCGCAAGGTGCGCGACCGCGTTGCCGCCGTTATCGTGGCCGACCTGCCGCACACTTCGGTGCCGGGGTTGCTTCAGCGTGCCCGCCACGCCCAGCCCCCCACGCTGGATTCCGCCGATCATGGCGCCGACTGATCCACGGCAAGTGCGCCCCTCCTGTTCGGGCGCATTACCCCCATCATCACGACAACCCGAAAGGTGCCCCATGACCAAACCGCAAACCGTGCTCGAAACCGCGCGCCGCGACGCGCAGGATCTGCACAAGAAGATCAGCGCCAACATCGCCTGCGCCGAAAAGGCGACCTGGGCCGATGTGAAGGCCACCCAATCCGATGTGGCGGCCTTGGTGACCAAGATGACAACGCTTGCATCGGATCAGGCCGAGGCAGCGAACGCCGGTATCAAGACGGCGATCACCAAACTCGAAGCCGCAGGCCAACTGGTCGAGAACAAGGCGATAGCGGCCAGGGATGACGTCAAGCACGCCAATGCCGCGTTGCTCGAAAGCGCCCACAAGGCGGCCCAAAGCCTCAGCACCGCCGTTGCCGCCGCCCGCACCAAACTGGCGCAAGCCATCAAACCGAAAAAGGTGATCGCATGAACAACTACATCGCCGTCGTGTTTTCCTCGGGCGACAAGGCCCGTGCCGGGCTGCATGCCCTGTGGCGCCTTGATGAGGAAGGCGAATTGACCGTGCACGGGGCCGCGGTCGCGCGCCGCGATGACACGGGGCATATCCGCGTGGCCGACCGCAACAGCGACCTTGGCATGCGCACGGCCATCGGTGTGGGGGTCGGCGCTCTTCTTGGGCTGCTGGCGGGGCCTGTCGGCGTTGCGACGGGGATCGCCGGTGCCGCCGCGCTCTCGGTCGGTGCAGCCACCGGGGTGGGCGCGCTGGCAGGCGCTGCGGTCGGGGCGACGGCGGATGCCGTGACCGAGACCCGGCGAGAGAATGCCGCGGACGAGGCATTCTTTACGCTCAAGCATGGCCAGTCCGCCGTTGTGGCCGAAATCTCGGAAGACTGGGCCGGGATTCTGGACGACGCGATGCGCCCCTTGGGTGGCACGATTTACCGGCGGGCCAACACGGCAGCAACCAACGCCGCCTTCGGCGATCACTACTATAGTGACTATCTTTATCCCTACTACACCGAGCCGATGTACGACTGAAGCCAGCCTCCCCTGATCACGTCAATCCATAGACGCCTGGATCCTCCGGGCGCCCCTGACCAGTTTTGGCCCCATGAAAGATACCACCATGAAAACCCTTTCCATGCTCCTTGCGACCGCTTCGATCCTTGCAACTTTCGGCGGTGCCGCGCCGTCCTTAGCCGAAGCCACCAAGCAAACCATCGTGCTGACCGAGATTGATCCGACCGTGCTGGCAACCGGCTGGCGCGCAACCGACATCATCGGCGCAAAGGTCTATAACGATGCGGGCGATGAGATCCGCAAACTTGAAGACATGATCATCACGACCAGCGGCACCGTGCCATATTCCGTCGTATCGGTTGGCGGCTTTCTGGGCATGGACGCACACCACGTCGTGGTTGCTGCCTCGGCACTGGAATTGATGAGCAAGAAGCTCACCCTGCACGGCGCGACGAAAGAGTCGCTGAAGGCCCTGCCGAACTTCACCTTCGCCTCCTGATCCTGCCGGTCAGGGCCG
>JBBSBE010000223.1:0-3954 GCA_038251625.1 Rhodobacterales bacterium | reverse complement strand
GCGTGGCGACAAGCAGGCCAATGACATAGCCAACGGGGCGGGGGTCGATCATGGGCAGCAGGCTTGTCGGGGCGTCGGCCCCAAGTCAAGCGCCGGGGCTCAGCCGCGCCAGAAACGCGGCAGGATCAGCACGAGCCCCGCAAGGATGCCAAGCCGCCCCATCAGCATGGCAAGGATCATGATCCACTTCGCAGCGATCGGAAAATCCACCATCGTGCCGGTATCCTGCACCAGCGGCCCGAAGCCGTAACCGATGTTCCCGATCGAGGTCCAGACCGCGAAGATCGCCGATTCGGTATCGACCCCGGTCAGCGTCATCAGGATCGCCAGCGCCACGATGGCCGCCAGATATCCGTTCACATAGACCATCACACCCGCCATGGCGTCCGCCGCCACTTCCCGCCCCTCGTGGCGCAGCAGGGCCACCCGGTGCGGCGCCCCTATCCGCCCTGCGGCGGTGGCGATGGCCGTCAGGATCAGTTGCACCCGAAAGATGCTGAGCGCGCCAGAGGATGATCCCGAACACCCCCCGATCAACCCGACAAGGAAAGCCGCCACCAGCGCAAACCCACCCCAGGCCGCGAAACTGCCGGAAAAGAACCCGGTGCCCGTCAGGATGGAGACGATGTTGAAAAGCGCCTCGCGGAAGGCGCTTTCCAGCCCCTGTTCGCTAGCCGACACGCGCCACGCCGTCACGATCAGCACCGCAATCGCGGCCCAGCGCAGACAGGCCCGCACCTGCGCATCATGCCAGATGGGCTGCGCCGTGCCCTTGATCAGTTGCACGTAGCGAATGTAAGGCAGGCTTCCCAGAAGCATGAACACGGCCCCCGCATATTCCGCCGCCCCCGGATACTTCCCGATCGAGGAATCCGAGGGCGAAAAGCCCCCCGTCGCGATCGTCGCAGCCCCGTTCACCAGCGCATCCAGCGGCGCCATGCCAACGGCCAGATAGGTTGCCACGCAAGCCCCCGTCAGCAGCGCATAGACCCGCACCAGTTCCTGCGCGATGTCCGCCGCACGCGGCAGCACCTTGCCCAGCGTATCGAACCCTTGGGTCTTGAAGAACTGCATGCCCCCCACCCGCATGATCGGCAGAAAGATCATCGCGACATAGGCGATGCCCAATCCGCCCATCCAGTTCAGCATCCCCCGCCAGAGGTTCGTGCTGACCGGCAGATCATCGAGGCCCACGATGACGGTCGATCCCGTGGTCGTCAGCCCCGACACCGATTCGAAGAAGGCATCCGTCAGCCCCAGATCGGGCTCGCCGATCAGAAAGGGCAGCGACCCGAAGGCCGAAAGCGTGATCCAGAAGACGACCGTCAGCAGGAAAGCCTGCCGCAGGTCCAGCGCGCGCTGCGCGGCACCTGCCGTCGCACGGGCCAGAAGCGCGCCGATCACCCCGGTGATCGCTGCAGCCTCGACGAAGGATTGCCAGTTCGGATCGCCCCGCCACAGATCAACCGCAGCGGGTATGACCATGGTGGCACCGAGAAACGCGGTAACCCGGCCAGTCAGGTGAAAGACGGGTCGCAGATCGACCGACATGATGCGCGAGGCATGGCCCCGCCCCATGGGCGTGTCAATCCCTCTGCCCGTCCCTGCGGCGCCGTGCCGCCGCATTCGTCAGCCAAGGTATCGGTGCAGGTTGACGCATTTTAAGAACAATATAAGAACAAGCTCAGGGTGAAGGAGTGCAGGAATGTCTGACAAAAGGGATGGCGCGCGTGACTTCGATTTCGAATTCGGCCGCTGGGCCGTTCAGCACCGGCGTCTGGTCGACCGGCTGACCGGCTGTACCGAATGGCAATCGTTTTCGGGGCAATCAGAGACCCGGGCCATTCTTGGCGGGCTCGGCAACGTGGAAGACAACATCCTCCACTTCCCCGAGGGCGATTACCGCGCGGTCGCGCTGCGCTCCTACGACACGGGCACGCAAACCTGGGCGATCTGGTGGCTTTCGTCGCAGGACCCCCACCACCTCGACACGCCCGTGAAGGGCGCGTTCAAGGGTGGCGTCGGCGCCTTTTACGCCGACGATCAGTTGCGCGGGCAGCCGGTCCGGGTGCGGTTCCTGTGGCTGAACTGCGCGGGCGGCAACCCGCGCTGGGAACAGGCCTTTTCTGGCGATGGCGGCCAGACCTGGGAAACCAACTGGACGATGGATTTTTCCCGGGCCTGACGGCGCCTCAGCCCTGATGGATCAGCGTGGCGAACAGCCGGGGATCAAGGCTCGACGCCGCGAAGGTCGGGCCCTTCACCAACAGGCTGACGGCATCGTGGCTGTGCAGGCTTTCCTGATGGCTGGCCACCACACGGAAATCGCCGATCCGCGCGTCGCCCTCCAGCGCCGCACAGAACGCCCGCGCCGCATCCTCGACAAAGATCGGGTTGGCCGCGTTCAGTTCGGCAAAGGCCTGTTCATCCTCGCGCTTCACCATCACCTGCGTTTCCGTCGGCACCGCCGACCGGGCAAGTTCCACCAGATCCTCGAACCAGAACGTGCGGCCGGGCCGCACCTCCACGCTGATCCGCGCAACCGACCGTTGCGAATGCGGCGTGGCCAATTGGCCCCGCGTCATCCGGGCATGTTCGCTCAGTTCCAGCGAGCATGGGCAGGTCGAGGAATAGACAAAATCGAGGTGCACGATCTTCTGCCGCACGCCCCCCGCCTCCACCAGTTCCAGCGTCAGGTCGTAATACTGCCAGCCCACCAGATTGGACCGCAGCGATGTGACCTTCATCGGGAACGACACCCGCATCTGGATGCGCGCATCAAAGCTTTCCAGATCGCGCTTGTAATCCTCGAGGGCGGCCTCGATCACCTCAAAGCTGAACGCGCGGTCGGCATGCACATAGAACGACCGCATGATGCGGCTCATGTTGATGCCCTTCTTTTCCGCCTCAAGGCTCACCGTCCCCGTCACGCTGGTTTCCAGCATGATCTCGCCCGCATCGCGCGTGCGATACCGGATCGGCAGACGGAAGTTCGAGATGCCCACATGCTGGATCGGCACATGCGCGCCCACGATCAGGCTTGCGGGCCCGTTCTGCAGGTCGGGCAGGCTGGCCTTGTAGGCGTCATCGGCGCGGAATTCCGCCGGATAGACACGGGACAGATCCGGATATCCCTGCCCGACCAGCGCCAGCGCCTGTGGCGCAAGGTCCGCGATCTCTGCATCCGACGATTTGCCTGCCCAGCGCTGCAACAGCGCCAGTGCAGCCGCCGCCTCATCGCGCGACGGGACGCGGTCAATCTCGGGGGTGTGGATGTTCATCTTGGGGGGATCCTTTCGGTTCAGGGCGCGCAAAGGGCAGGCCCGTCAATATCGAGAAGCAGTACGTGGGTTGGCCCGGACTGGATCACAAGGGCCGTCGGCAAAAGCAGTCGCCCGCTGGTTGACAATCCGCGCGTATGACCGCTCCCTGATACCTGTCGCAAAAGGCCCGCCCCAATGCCCGATCTTCTGCTTTACGGCCACCCCGATTCCGGCCACGCCTGCAAGGTGGCGCTTGCTTTGGCGCTGGCCGGATTGCCGCATCGCCGCACTTTCGTGGATATCTGGGCCGCCCCTGACACCCGGCCCCCCGGCTTCCTTGCCGCAAGCCCCTTCGCCGAAGTACCGCTTTTGATGATCGACGGCGCGGCCTTCACGCAATCGGGCGCGATCCTGCTGGAGATGGCCACCCGCTTTGCCTGTCTCGGCGGCGATACTGCTGCGGGCCTTACCCGCGCGCGGCAGCTTCTGATGTGGGAGGCGAACCGCATCGGCATGTGCCTGCCGCAACTGATCGAGGCGCGACGGCCCGGCGCCACGCCCTTCCCGCCCGGTGCGGTCGCGTGGCTGACAATGCGCTATGGGGTTGACCGCACCCGGTTCGATCTTCTTCTGGCGGACGGCCCGTTCTTTCACGGGGCATCGCCGGGCATCGGCGATTGCGCGATCTGGG
>JBBSBE010000222.1:0-4047 GCA_038251625.1 Rhodobacterales bacterium | reverse complement strand
TGTGCAGTCTGCCGGAGATCGGCGAAAAGCGAGTGTCAATTTGCTTTGACATTTCTTCTGCAGTGGATGACTGTGAGGGGCAGGGAATTTATGCCTTTCAAAGGCGGTCCCCCAACCATTCGGGAAGCGCCGTGCGGCGGAGACAGCCATGCAGGATCAGTCCTTCCAGAGTTATCCTCGCGGGCCACAGCGCGGCACGGTGCGACGGGATCCCAAAGAGCCCGGTGTGATCGATTTTGCGTCGTGGGTTGTCGAACTTATTGCGGCCCGCAAGGCACAGGGCGAGGCGCCGCTGCGCCCGGATGTGCTGGATGCGTTCCTGAACGCCGCCGTTGCAGACGATCCGGCGCATCTGGCTGCTTTCCTGCGTGATCTGGTGCGCATGAAGATGCCGCCGAGTGCGGTGGCGGATGTGTACATCCCCGCTGTCGCGCGCGAGTTGGGGCGGGCCTGGCTCGACGATCGGCTGAGCTTCCTGCAGGTTTCGGTCGGATCGGCGCGGTTGCAATCGATGCTGCGCGCAATCGGCCACCAATGGACGGCCGATACGGGTGCCGTGGCACATTCAGGGGCGCTGCTTCTTGTCTTGCCACCACACGAGCAGCACACGCTGGGCGCCATGGTGCTGATGGGGCAGTTGCGCCGTTTGGGCGTGTCTGTGCGTCTCGCGATTGGGCCAAGCAAGCTGGATTTGCAGCGCATCTTTTCGCAATCGCGCTACGACGGTGTTTTGATATCGGTTGCCGCTTCCGGAAGGCTGGCAGAGCTTTCGGGTTTTGTGCAGCAGATCCGGCGCGCGGGCTGGGCCGGTTTGCCGGTGGTGGTCGGCGGCCCCCTGCTTGCGACCGAGGCAGATCTGGCTGCGCGTGTGGGCGCGGATGCTGAAGCGACAACTCTTTCTGCGGCGCTGCGGATCTGCGGGCTTGCCGAAGGCGTTGAGGGTAGGCGCCGACGCGCCTGAGAAACGGCAGCGCCGCCATCGTGAATGGCGCCGGGCGAATGAGGCGGAAGAGGCGTTGAAGAGTAACGGTGCCGGGAACCTGAACGTCGGGTCGATACCTGTGGTGTCGCCGGATTTGCTTGCGCAGATCATCTCGACGGCATCCGATATTGCGCTCCATGTTGACCGGGGCGGCCGCATCCTTTCCGTCCTGGCCAACCCGATGCACCGGTCTTTCGGTCCCTTGAGCGGCTGGGAAGGCCGTCAGATCAACTCGGTTCTGAGCGAGGAAAGCATCCCCAAGTTGATGCGCCGGACAGAACAATTGCGCGACGCCGGCGCGGCGACGACCCCTGCCATCGAAGTGACGCACAGCGATGGTGAAAATCCCGACTTTCCAATCCGTTATGCGTTGCATCACTTGCCTGCTGACGATTCGCTTTTGATGCTGGGGCGCGATTTGCGCGCGATCGCCGAGATCCAGCAAAAGCTGGTCACGGTGCAGATCGCGCTTGAAAAGGACTATGAGGCGCAGCGCGAGATCGACACGCGGTACCGCGTGCTGATGGAGATGACGCGCGATGCGATCCTGCTGGTTTCGATGGCAACGGGGCGGATTGCGGATCTGAACGGCGCCGCCGCGACGTTGCTGGGTGGCGTGCGGGCCGAGTTTTTGGGCGCCGCCGTCGCGCAGGAATTTGTGGGGCGCAGGCGGGGCGAGTTGTTGGAGACGATGGCGGCGCTGGCCACGGCCGACGCGGCCCAGCCCATCGAGATGCAGGCCCGGCGCAGCCACAAGCGCGTTATGATGGTGCCGCTGGTCTTTCGCGCGGCGGGCGAGCGGCTGCTTTTGTGCCGTCTCGACATCGCCGAGACGAACACGGTGTCGCAAGATGAACTGGCCGAAAGCCTGACCCGCCTTTACAACGAAGGCGCCGACGGGATCGTGTTCACCGACGGCGACGGGCTGATCCGTGGGGCCAACGAATCCTTCATGAACCTGACCGACAGCGCCTCTCTGGCCGCGATCCGGGGGCGTTCGCTTGCCGATTTCCTGGTGCGCGGTACGGTCGATCTGAAATTGCTGCTGGATACGTCGCGCCGCACGGGCCGCATGCGGCTTTACGCAACGCGGCTGATGACGGTGTTTTCCGCGCAGGTCGCGGTGGAGGTTTCGGCGACGTGGCTGAACGACCGTCCGGTGCCGATCATGGCGCTGATCGTGCGTGATGCGAGCCGCGCCGAGGCCTTGCGCCGCCCCGGACTTGCGGGGGGCGAAGAGGGGGCGAGTTCGGTGGTCGAACTGGTGGGCTCGTCGAAGCTGAAGGACATCGTGGCCGAAACCGCCGATGTGGTTGAGCGGATGTGCATTGAGACGGCGGTCGAGCTGACCCGCAACAACCGCGTTGCTGCGGCAGAAATGCTGGGCCTGTCGCGCCAGTCGCTTTACGTGAAGCTGCGGAAATACGGGCTTCTGAGCAAGGACGACTGAACCGTCGCTGGCCGGTTACGGGCTGTTCTCACTGGAATTCATCAGGAAAGTCGCGCGCATGTGACCGTAGCGCCCGCGCGCAAGCGCCGAGGTGCGGCGGTCTGTCGCGCGGGTGCGAGTTTGGTCTTGCCCGACTCGCAAGTGTCATGTTTAGTTGACACATGACTGTATCGCTCGCCTCACACCCGCGCCACATGCCAGAGCCGCGGGCTCTGCTGACCCTGATCAAGCCCATCACATGGTTCCCGCCCATGTGGGCCTATCTGTGCGGCGTCGTATCGTCCGGCGGGTCGCTGGCCGCGGAATGGCCGATGATCGTGCTTGGTGTCGTGCTGGCAGGCCCGGTTGTGTGCGGGATGAGCCAGGCCGCGAACGACTGGTGCGACCGGCATGTGGACGCGATCAACGAGCCGCATCGCCCGATCCCGTCAGGCCGCATTCCGGGCCGCTGGGGCCTTTGGGTTGCGCTGGCGATGACTGTGCTGTCGCTGGCGATGGGCTGGCTTTTGGGTCCATGGGGGTTTGGCGCGACGGCGGTCGGCGTGATCGCCGCCTGGGCCTATTCGGCGGAGCCGGTGCGGATGAAGCGATCGGGCTGGTGGGGCCCGGGCCTTGTGGGACTGTGCTACGAGGGGCTGCCGTGGTTCACCGGGGCTGCCGTGATGGCCGCAGGCGCGCCACGCGTTGAGGTCTGGCTGATCGCGGGTCTTTATGCCTTTGGCGCCCACGGCATCATGACGCTGAACGATTTCAAGGCGCTGGAGGGCGACCGCCAGCATGGTGTACGCTCGTTGCCCGTGACGCTCGGGCCAGAGGTCGCGGCCAAGATTGCGTGCACGGTCATGGCGCTGGCACAGCTTCTGGTGATCTCGATGCTGTTCATCTGGGGCAAACCTGTGCATGCCGGGATCGTTGCTCTGCTCTTGCTGGCGCAGGTCGCTGCCATGCGGGTGCTGTTCCGCGATCCGAAGGGCAAGGCGCCCTGGTACAACGGAACAGGCATCGTGCTTTACGTCACGGGCATGATGGTTTCAGCCTTCGCCCTGCGCGGGCTTGGCGCGATATGATGCTGTCGTGGCTGTCCATCTTCCGGATGGGACTGGTGCAGTTGAGCCTTGGGGCGGTTGTCGTGCTGATGACATCGACCCTCAACCGGCTGATGGTGGTCGAGCTTGCGCTTCCCGCCCTGCTGCCGGGGCTTTTGGTCGGGTTGCACTATGGCGTGCAGATTTCGCGGCCCCATTGGGGCTATCGCTCGGATACTGGCGGCAGTCGCACGCGCTGGATCATCGGCGGGGTGGCTGTCCTGGCGGTTGGCGGGGTGATGGCGGCGGTGGCTGTGATGCTGCTTGCGCATGCTTTCTGGGCCGGGATCATGGTGTCGGTGGTGGCCTATGCGTTGATCGGCCTTGGCGTCGGGTCTGCGGGTACCTCGTTGCTGGCATTCCTTGCGACCGCCACGCACCCCCAACGGCGCGCGGCGGCGGCGACGATCACCTGGCTGATGATGATCCTTGGCATCGCGCTGACGGCGGGCATCGCCGGTGGATTTCTTGCCCCCTACAGCCCCGAGCGTCTGGTCACGGTGGTGGCCGTGGTTTGCAGCGGGGCGCTG
>JBBSBE010000221.1:0-4144 GCA_038251625.1 Rhodobacterales bacterium | reverse complement strand
GGTCCTTGACCTGCGCCCCCTGCGCCGCCTGACGAAACTGGCCGACGATCCTGACCTTTCCGGCCTCACCTTCCAGAACACCGCCGCCACCCGCGCCGATCCCCGCATCGCAGAAATCGCCGGGATCGAAGACCACGCCATCCGCGCGGAGGAGCTGTTCGCCTATCTGGAAAACTGGGTGCCGCCGGGGGATCCTGGATTGCAGGCGGGCGATGCAAAGGAACCGACTCTCCCGGCGGCTATGCCTGCCCCAGTTCTGCCTGTTGTCACGGATATCGGAATCAATCTGGCTGCAGCACCGGCGGTCCTGTCGTCAACGAATGCCGTGGCGCGTGCCGAGCAGGGATGGTTGGCACTTTCTGAATTTCGAGCGAGTTTTGGGTCCAGCTTTCACATCGAGAATTACGCCCCGCTTCCTGCCATTATGAAGGATTTCGACAGGGCAATGGGGGGCGGCTACGCCTCCTGCCGCCCGATCGCGATCGGGATGCACGGCCAACGGCTCATCGCTCAATCCCGTGACAAGGGGCTGCTTGAAACATTACCCACGGGCGCGGAGCCTGAGCTAAAGGCGTTTGCCGCCGCAATTGCCACGTTTGTGGAGCGTTTTCCGGACTGGCAGGAATACAACGCGGATACGCCACCGGATGCGGAAAGCGGTTTGACGGACGCTGATCGTTCCGCCTTTGCCGAGGTGGATCGTGCCGTCGCAGAAACGCCCCAAGCCGATCACGCTTACAAGGAAGAGTTCCATGCGACGGTAAAGACCGGCTCGGATCAGAAGGCGACAGGTGTGGAAGTGCATGGCCTTGACTCATCCACTCGGGAACTTGCTCTCGGCCTGGCGCAAAACGCTCTGAGCAAGATCAAGTCCGGAGACTTCGCCAAGCAGCAGACAGAAGAAATGGCACGTGTCGGAAAGACTGAATGGGCGAAGATCAAATGGTATGCAGGAGGGTTCACACTCGACGCCCTGCACCGCGCTTCACCATCTCTGCGCAAGCTTGCCAAGCAACGGCCCAAGTCCTTCAGTTGGCTTACGGCAGTCTTGGATTATCTGGGAACGCCTGAAGAATAGGATGAATTGGCAAGGGGGCTGTTCATGCGTCTACACCCCCAAACCCTAACAAACCCTTAAATCACCCCACCTAACCCGTTGTTTTTCAACAAGCCACCATATGTCGCACGCGTGGACAGCCCTCATCCGCCCCCGATCAGCACCCCGGCTGCGAACACCAGTGCCCCGCCCACCACCACCTGAAACGCCGCCCGCAGGAACGGGGTTTCCATGAAGCGGTTCTGAATCCAGGCGATGGCCCACAGTTCGACAAACACCACAACGATGGCGATGGTCGTGGCGGTCCAGAAGTCGGGGATCAGGTAGGGCAGCGCGTGGCCCATGCCGCCCAGCGTCGTCATCACCCCCGACGCGATGCCGCGCTTGACGGGCGAGCCCCGGCCCGACAGCACGCCATCATCATGCGCGGCTTCCGTGAAGCCCATCGAGATGCCCGCGCCGACCGACGCCGCAAGCCCCACCAGCAGCGTGGTATGGGTATCCTGCGTGGCAAAGGCCGTCGCAAAGATGGGCGCGAGGGTCGAGACGGACCCATCCATCAACCCCGCCAGCCCCGGCTGCACCCACGTCAGGATAAACTGCCGCTTGGCGCTTTCATCCTCGGCGTTGCGGGTATCGTCGGGCAGGTGTTCGGCTTCCAGCCGGCCGGCCTTTTTCTCATGCCCCGCCTCTGCAGCGGCCAGATCACCCAGAAGCTTGCGCGTCGCCGCATCCTGCGTGCGCGCGGCGGCGCGGGTATAGAAGGCGCCCGCCTCCCGCTCCATCTCGTGCGCCTCGGCGCGGATGCGGTCGAGCCCGAGGTTTTCGGTCAGCCAGACGGGGCGGCGGGCGTAATGCCCCGCCACGTGTTCGCGCCGGATCAGCGGGATGACCTCGCCGAACCGGCTGCGGTGCAGCTCGATCAGGCGCTGGCGGTGGGTATCCTCTTCCGCCGCCATCCCGTCGAACACGGCAGCGGACCCCGGGAAATCGCCGCGCAGCATCTGGGCATAGCTGCGATAGATGCGCGCGTCGTCCTCTTCCGACGAAATGGCGAGCGCCAGCACCTCTTGTTCGGAGAGGTCCGAAAAGCGGCGGCGCGTTGTCAGGCCGGGGATCATGCGGCGGGCTCCTGTAGCCAGATTTGGAATGATTCTAAAGTAGTGGATTGCCCCGGGCAGTCCAGTGGAAAAAATTGAACCGATCAGTTCAGAAAACTCTTGAAAAAGTGAACCGGATCGTTCAGATATTCAGCATCTAAACCGATTAGTTCAGAAAGGCTCTGCCATGAACACGTTTCGCACCCTGACCACCCTTGTGCTGGCCCTTGGCCTTGCTGCTCCCGCGATGGCGGGCAGCATTGGCGGCTTCATCGATTTGCCGCATCTGACCTTCCCGCCCGTTGTCACACCACCGGCAACCCAAGGCACCGCCCGCCCTCTGGCCATGGTGCCGGGTCACTGAGCACGCTTGCCCAAGGGCTGCACCCATGACTAAGGTTCGCGCGGGAGATGAGCCACATGGGTGCAGCGCCGCAGGCGATCCGGCGGGGGCGAAAGTTCGATCAGGTGCTGGATGGCGCCTGGACCGTTTTCATGCGCGATGGCTTTGAGGGCGCAAGCGTCGATGACATCGCGCGCGAGGCGGGGGTGTCGAAGGCCACGCTTTACAGCTATTTCCCTGACAAGAGGCTGCTGTTCATGGAAGTGGCCAAGGGCGAATGCCGCCGTCAGGCGGAGGAAAGCGCCGCCGCGATCGACATGAACCGCCCCCCCCACGCCGTGCTGACGGATGCCGCGCGGCGGATCGTCGCCTTCATGCTGTCGGATTTCGGGATGCGCGTCTTTCGCATCTGCGTGGCCGAAAGCGAACGCTTTCCCGCGCTTGGGCAGGAATTCTTTCGCTCTGGCCCGATGGTGGTACGCGACAAGATCGCAAGCTATCTGCGCTTTGCCGTCGCCCGGGGCGAGTTGGCCATCGACGATATCGAACTGGCCGCCGAGCAGTTCCACGAGCTTTGTCGCGCCGACCTGCACAGCCGCATGCTTTTCGGCGTGGCCGCCGACAACGGAACGCAAGACGTCGAGCGCACCGTCAAGGGCGCGGTGGAGATGTTTCTGGCGCGTTACGGGGTGGCGGGCGCAGGCTGACGCAGGCGCACGGAAAGGTGCGGATGCTCGCCTAGAACGTCGCAAAGGTTAGAAAAATCCTCGACCAGTTCCTTCCGCCATCCCTTTGTCAATTTTTGATAGCCCCTGAGCTTTAGCTCCTTGGCCAGGTCTACAAGTTTGACTTCTTTCCGTTCCGTGCCGCTTTCCTGGAAGCACTTGCAAATGGCGACGGCCATGCCTTTGCGAGACGGCTCAACGCGGGTCGCTTCGCCCTGCGCGATGAGCACGGGTGGAGCCGGAGAGCCGATCTCTTCAAAGCGCGAAAACGCAGCGCGCAGGCTTGCGGATGCTTTTGATGTTCCGACCCCAAGCACACTGCATCCTGCCACGCGCAGATGAAAAGCCAGAGCGCTGAAGTCACGGTCGTCGCTACACAGGACGAAATTCGGAATGCCCGCGCCATGCGCCATGGCGACAGCATCTATCGCTATTTGTATGTCTGCTGCCTGCGGCCGGGCCGGCGTGATGACCACGTTAAATCCTGGCGCAACATGCCAGTCTCCAAGATGGCTGAACCGACCATAAACGCGGGCGAGACGAAGCGGCGCCAAGGCGCGTGCGATATCAAGCAAGGTTGCGGCGTAGCTTGGCGACACATTTTCGCCGTCCACCAGCAATGCAATATCCCCCACCGCCGACTGAAACCACGTCACGCCCTCAATACTCATCCCAAACCTCGCCAGCCTGTCCCTTCATTTTTCGCAGAATCTTGCCGCGCATGAGGCGGAACTGCGGCATTCCCCGCGCAATCCCGCCTTGCCGCGCCGGACCTGCCCGATTATCCCTGCGGCCAAGCCAATCCACGGGAGGGACCGCCATGACCAACCAGCGTTTCGACAAGTCGAAGCTGCCCAGCCGCCATGTGACCGAAGGGCCCGCCCGCGCGCCGCATCGCAGCTACTTTTACGCGATGGGG
>JBBSBE010000220.1:0-4153 GCA_038251625.1 Rhodobacterales bacterium | reverse complement strand
TGCAGGCGACTTTGGGCGATATGGTCATCGCGCTGATCGCATTTTGGGTGGCGTCTTTCCTTGCCGGAACGCGTCATTGGGCTGCCTTGCCAAACCGTTGGACCACGGCAGCTTGGCTTTCGACGGGTCTTGCTATTACCGTCGCCCTTGAGTTTTACAGCACCGAAATCGCAAGACGCTGGGCCTATGATGTGACCATGCCGCGTCTGCCGGTGATCGGAACCGGCCTTTCGCCGCTGCTCCAATGGATCATCGTGCCCATGCTGGTGATGTGGTATTTGCGTCGCCTTTCCGCAAAGCCCATCTGATCAGACGTCGCCGGTGGGCAGTCGAACGATGGCGATCAGCCCGCCACCGCTTTGGTTGTGCAACTGAACCGTCCCGCCATGCGCCTGAATGATGGTGCGGGTGATGGCCAGACCCAAGCCCGCGCCCCCGGTATCGCGGTTGCGTGACGCTTCCAGCCGCACAAAGGGTTCAAACACCGCCTCCAACTGATCCTCGGGCAAGCCCGGCCCCTTGTCCGCTACGGTTATGACGGCGCATCCCGGTTCCTCGGCCACTGTGACATCGGCCACGCCCCCATAGCGCACCGCGTTGTCAATCAGGTTGCGCAAGGCGCGGTTCAGCGCATGGGGCCGGATCGTGGCCGGCACGGGCGGTGACGATGCAAGGGTCGCACGGCCGCCGCCCACGTCAGCCACCAGATCACCCAGCACAGCGACAAGATCGACATTGGCTGCGGGTTCCGTCTTGGCCACGCTGCGGGCGAACTCTAGCGTTTCTTCGACCATGGCCTGCATCTCCTCGACCAAAGCCTTCAGGCGGACAGAGTCCTCGGTTTCGTCGAGCATCTCGATCCGAAGCCGCATCGCGGTCAGTGGCGATCGCAAATCATGGCTGAGCGCTGCCAGCATATGGGTCCGCTCGGTCACAAAGCGGGTCAGGCGGTCTTGCATGCGGTTGAAGGCTTGGGTGGTCGCGCGCACCTCTGACGGCCCGGTCAACGGCAGCGGGTTTGCGTCCAGGCCCCGCCCCAGCCGGTCAGCACCGACGGCCAGCGCGCGCATCGGGCGAACAACCCGGCGTGCCGTTCCCCATGCAACCAAGGCCACGGCCATCACCATCAGAGCCAACGGCACCAAAGCCTTTGGCGAAAGTTGCAGGCCGGGCCGCATGAACATCGTGCGCACATTCAGCCAATCCCCCCCGGCCAGCCGGATCGACAGCGTCAACTCGATCGGTTCGGCATGCGCCGCCATCATCGCCTGATGCATGGGGCGCATGGCAGCCGGCACACCCTCAGGCATCGCAACAGGGGTCACGTCAAGCGCATGGATGTCCGCCACGACCTCACGCTCGGGTTGGCCGAGGATCTGGCGGATCTGGTTCAGGAACGGCGCCGCATCCGCGCTGCTATGTGCGGCCTCTGGATCTGGCCCTACCGCAAACCGCACAAGTGGCGAATTTGCCGACCGAAGGATTTCTGGCCGCAAATCGGCTGGCGCATCGTCCAGCAACAAGACCACGTTTGCCGCCCGGCCCGCGGCCTCCAGCCCAAGGGCTGCGCGCACCGCACGGTTGCGTTCGTCGGTCAGCAAGACCAGCCCAAGGCCCTGCGTCACCGCAAGTGCCAGCAGCAACATCGCCAGCAACTGTCCCGCCACCGACTGGGGCAACATCCGGACCCAAAAGCCGGGCGGCTTATTCATGGCAACGCCCTGACATCGGCGGCAAGACTGTAGCCGCCGCCCCAGACCGTAGCGATAAGTGTGGGTTTGCCAGGATCAGCCTCAATCTTGCGGCGGAGGCGACTGATCTGATTGTCGATGGTGCGATCAAACACCTGAGCCGACCGCCCCGAAGTCATGTCCAGCAGTTGATCGCGGCTAAGCACAAAGCGGGGTCGTTCCAGAAACACCGTCAGCAGGCGGAATTCGGCTGTGGTCAGGGCAATCTCGGCCCCATCAGCGTCGGTCAGGGTGCGGCGATCCGTGTCCAGCACCCAGCGGTCAAACGCCAGCCTGTGCCCGGCAAGGGCGCCGCCGGGCACCTCGGCCCGTTCCGACCGGCGCAGGATCGCCTTGATCCGGGCCAAAAGCTCGCGTGGGTTAAACGGCTTGGGCAAATAGTCATCCGCCCCGACCTCCAGCCCGACGATGCGGTCGGTTTCATCGCCAAGGGCGGTCAGCATCAGGATCGGCATTGTGCCAGCGGCGCGCAAGCGACGGCAAACCGAAAGCCCGTCTTCGCCCGGCATCATCACATCCAGCACGATCAGATCGAACTGGCCAACCTTTAACGCGGCATCCATCGCCACGGCGTTCGCCGCCGAGGTCGCGCGCATGCCGTTCTTCTCCAGATACCTGACCAGTGCATCACGGATTTCACGGTGATCATCGACGATCAGAATGTGGGGCGGGTTGGGTGTCATCATCTCTCCTGACCAAACCCTAGCCTATCGCACGCCCCCCGCGCACAACAGATTGTCGCAAACCGTCGCGAAACCCGCAGTTGCGACAGATTGATACAAAAGACCGCCCTGCCTGACAAACTTGTGGGACATCTGCCCCCCAGATTGGCCTTATCGGAATTCCAATCAGGAGAAACACAATGAAACGTTCAACCAAATTCGCCTTTGCAGCGGTTGCCAGCCTTGGTGTTGCAGCCATCGCCGTGCCGGTGATCGCCCAGCAAACCCAGATGCAGCATGATGGCATGATGGGCGAAGGAATGGGGATGATGGGTGGCCACGGCGGCATGATGGGGGGCGGCGGGATGATGGGGGGCGGCGGGATGATGGGTGGTGCCCAAAACTATGCCATGGCCACCTTCGACACCAACAAGGACGGCACCTTGACCCCTGAGGAAATGTCCGCCGGTATTCAGGCCGAGCTTAAAACCTATGACACCGACGCCAACGGCACGCTGTCGCTTGAGGAATTCGCTGTCATGCATGCCGCCCATACCCGGCCGATGACGGTGCGCGCCTTCCAGATGCACGACGCCGATGGCGATGCCCAGGTCACCGAGGCCGAGATGGTGGCAATGGCTGCGATGATGCAAGAGCACATGAGTGGCCAGCATGGCGGCATGCAGGGCATGGGCGAAGGGATGATGGACGACAACTGAGACAACACCGGCCTCTGGAGTCTGGCTTTGCCGGATTTCGGGGGCCAAACCAGCACAGGCTAAGGTGCCGCGATGGGAAACCGGCTACACCTCAGGCCCAGAACAGGAGACTGCTATGATGAACGGATACGACATGGGCTGGGGCATGGGCTTTGGCTGGATCTGGATGGCGGTCACGCTTGTTGTGGTCGGGCTCGCCATTGCGGCGCTGGTCAAATATTTGCGCAAGTGAACGAAAGGGGATTTCGGCCATGGATTATACCTTCAACCGTCTGCTGACCGGGGTCAGCTTTGCCGAGGCGGACGCACGCACCCGCAAGGCGCTTGGTGACAGCGGTTTCGGCATTCTGACCGAGATCGACGTTGCCGCGACGATGAAGAAAAAGCTGGATGTCGCGATGAAGCCCTATCTGATCCTCGGGGCCTGCAACCCGAAGATGGCTTATCAGGCCATCGGGATCGAGCCGCGCGTAGGCGCGATGCTACCCTGCAACGTCATTCTGCGGGCCGTTGATGGCGGCGTGGAGGTCAGCGCGATTGACCCGGTGGCCTCGATGCAGGCGATCGACAATCCCGCCCTGCACGCCGTGGCGGGGCAAGTGCGTGACCTGCTGGCGAAGTCAGTCGCTGCGATTTGATGGGAGCATCGGTAGAACGGTGCAGACCCCCCCGGTCCGCTTGGTTTTGCGAACCAGAGGGCGTCTGCAGATAGGTCTAGTATTTCGCCTGTACCGTAACGCCATCGGCGCCAAGGATCTGTACCGCACCTTTCACCTCGGCAGGGACCGCAACGCCGGTATCGGCCGACAGCGTTCCGGGTTCTGCGGGCACC
The DNA here is from genome assembly GCA_038251625.1 of Rhodobacterales bacterium. Lineage (GTDB taxonomy): Bacteria > Pseudomonadota > Alphaproteobacteria > Rhodobacterales > Rhodobacteraceae > JBBQXK01. Next base: position 189 of record JBBSBE010000220.1, on the reverse strand, counting down.
AGCGGCACACGTACTGGCTTACCGTCGATCAACAGAATGGCCGTGCCGCTCATCTTGGCGGTGTCCACCGCGCTGTCATCGTCCAACGTGATATGGACAATGACCATAGTTCCGCTTGGAACCAGTTCAACGCGGTAGGGTCCGGCATCCACCCGCATCCCGCCATTCGGGCCAATACCAGCCTCATGG
>JBBSBE010000219.1:0-4207 GCA_038251625.1 Rhodobacterales bacterium | reverse complement strand
TTTCTTTTCCCTGACACAACTTTTGCAAACCCCCCTTATCTTTCGCCCTCGGGGGTCTTCGACACAAAAGGTTGTCGACCGTGCCTTTCGGCAGGCCGGGCTAGAGCCCGCTCCCCGTCTTGTTGCGGATACCCGTGATGGTGTTTACGAATCGGTGGCGCTTGGGATCGGGGTTGGATTCATGTGGCGGTTTGGAACCTATCGCACCGACTCCGTCCGAAAGATTCCCGTTCCGGACATGGCGGTGCCGGTCGACGAAGTTGTCTTTGCCTTGGCGAACGAGCGGAACGAATTGGTCGACATGTTCCTGCACGCATCCCGAGAATTCGCGAAAAAGCACCTTGAGGCATGATTGGAAGCGCCTTCTTTGGCGCACCACAGGGCAAGCATGGTCTTGAAGCCGCATGGTGCCAGCGTTGGCAGCACAGAAGCCTCGCACAACGAAGTGGTGGGCCTCGAGGTCTGGGACAGGCTCGTGCTGGAAGGGTACGGCTTTTCCGGTCGGGCTGACGTGATGAACGCCCTGACGGTCGCGGGCAGCGACGAGGTCTTTGATCGGTTCGACACACACATTGTCTTTCACGACACATCGCTGGATACTCTCAGCCGCATCGATATCCTGATCTGACGCCCGCGCGACAATACAAGTACCCCAATTCCCGGACCGCACACGCGTCCGGGCCGCCTCACCGGATCGCGCCCATTGCCGAACCCGCGCGCAGGGGTTCCCCCGCAGGACGCGCGCTCCGCATTCCTGCGAACCAGATATCCGGCGCGCACCTTTGGGATCCGCAAGGGTTGCCGCGCGCGCGTGTCGGGGGCAGAAGGGGGGCGATCACGCGCAAGAGGGGAATGCGATGACATTCGAGCGGACACGGCGCATCGCGCCCTCGATACTGGCGGCCGATTTCGCAGCCTTCGGCGCCGAATGCCGGTCGGTTTCCGAAGCGGGGGCCGATTGGGTGCATGTCGATGTGATGGACGGGCATTTCGTGCCCAACATCAGCTTTGGCCCTGCCACCTGCGCAGCGATCCGTCCCCATATCGCAGGGGTGATGGATGTGCATCTGATGATCGCACCCGTAGACCCGTATATCGAGGCCTTCGCGAAGGCCGGGGCGGACGTCCTGACCGCCCATCTTGAGGCGGGCCCCCATATCCACCGCACCCTGCAGGCGATCCGGGCAGCGGGGTGCAAGGCCGGGCTGGCGATCAACCCCGGCACGGCGATCGATGCGGTGGCGCATTTGATCGACATGGTGGATCTGATCTGTGTGATGACCGTAAACCCCGGCTTTGGGGGGCAGGCCTTCATCCAAAGCCAATTGCCCAAGATCGCCGCCCTGCGCGCTATGATCGGCGACCGGCCCGTGCATCTGGAGGTGGACGGCGGTGTGACGGTAGATACGGCACCCCGGGTTGCTGCGGCCGGGGCGGATGTGCTGGTTGCGGGGTCGGCAGTCTTCAAGGGCGGGCCTTCGGCCTATGCCGCCAACATCGCCGCGTTGCTGAAGGCTGCGGCATGATCGCCGTCATTTTCGACCTTGATGGAACCCTGATCGACAGCGCACCCGATATTCAGGCCGCCGCCAACGTGGTACTGACGGGCGAGGGGGCAGAGGCGCTTGACTTGCCGACGGTGGTCTCCTTCGTGGGAAATGGCCTGCCCACCTTCCTGCGCCGGGCGATGGCCGCGCGTGGGTTGCCCGAGGCGGATCATCCGCGGCTTCTGGCCGCGATGCTGCACCTTTATGAGACGGCAACGAGCCTGACCCGCGTCTACCCCGGTGCGATAGAGGCGCTGGAGGCGCTGGAGGCTGCGGGGCATCCCTTGGGCATCTGCACGAACAAACCCGAAACGCCCGCCCGCGCGGTGCTGCGTGACCTCGGGCTTGCGCGGTTCTTTGCGTGCGTGGTTGGTGGTGACACGCTGCCCGTGGTGAAGCCGGACGCTGCCCCTTTCCATGCCTGTCTCGCGGGCCTCGGCGGCGGGGCCGCGGTGTTCGTGGGCGATAGCGAGGTTGATGCCGAAACTGCGGTGGCCGCGCGTGTGCCGTTCCTGCTTTTTACCGAAGGCTATCGCAAATCGCCGATCGAGCAACTTCCCCACACCGGTCGGTATTCGGATTTTGCCGCGTTGCCGGGCCTCATCGCTCAGCTTGGACGCGCATAAAGATCGCCGGAAGCACTGTCTGCCCGCAGGCCCGAAAGCCAGCGTTCCACGCCTTGCCGGGGGCGCCAGTCGGGCCATAGAAAGGCATTGGCCTCGCCCAGCACAACGTTAAAGCGGTGGCCCGGCAATTGATCAAGACACGCCTGCGTGGCCGATGGCAAACCCGGCAGGAATTCGAACGCGATCAGCGGCACAGGGTTGCGCAATCCGGCCAGCACTTCCGCCTCGAACCCCTCCACATCGATCTTGATGAACGCAGGCAGACCGTGGCGGGCGATCACGGTTTCCAACGTGATGACGGTGACGGGCTGGTGGTCGGGCCAGCGGACATGGGCAAAGCCGGGCCGGGCGTCTGCCGTCATGACAAAGGCGGACGCCAGAGATGAGACGGTGGGATGAAGGCGCGACACCGCCATACTGGCCGTGGCCTCGGCCGCACCGGCCGCCGCTTCGATCAGGGTCACGTCTGCGGGCAGAGTGGCGCGCAGGAATCGCGCAAACGCCGCCTGCGGCTCCATCGCCACCACGCGGGCGCCTGCACGCCGCAGTGCACGGGTGCGGTGGCCCACATGCGCACCCACATCGATGGCCAGATCGCCAGGGCGGATCAGCCCTGCATAGAACCGTGCCAGATCCGCGTTGCGCCAGGGACGACCGTAGTAGATGGCAAGCGAGCGGGCGAGGCCGACAGTCGTTGCAAGTTGGTTGGCGATTGGCATGGCGCAAAAGGTGGGCAGCGGGCGCAGAAATGCCAGCCTTTTCGGCGGTGCTGGCAAAGATTTGTTCATCAGGACGTTACACTTCCGATGATCCCGGCCTACGTTCAGCGCGGGCCGGATGTCGCGCCCTCGTATCAATGACGCACAGGCACCGATCCGATGACCAGCGCCACGGCCCTCTGGCTCGACGCCCAACGCAAGGCTGTCTTGCGCGCGACGCCCTATACCGTGCCTGAGGACGGGGTCGAAGTGGCAACGCTCTGGTCGGGGATCAGTCGCGGGACAGAGCGGCTGGTCTTTGAAGGGCGCGTGCCATCTGGCGAACACAGCCGGATGCGCGCGCCGATGCAGGAAGGTGCGTTCGGCTTTCCGGTGAAATACGGCTACGCCGCCGTGGGCCGCGTGGTTGCGGGCCCCGCAGCCTTGCTGGGCCGCGTGATCTTCGCGCTGGCCCCGCACCAGACACGCTTTGGCACCGATGCCGCGATGGTGCATCCCTTGCCAGAAGGGCTGTCACCAGCGCGCGCTGTTATGGCGGCCAATATGGAGACGGCTCTTAACGTGATCTGGGATGCCGAAGCCGCGCCCGGTGACCGGATTGCGGTGGTCGGGGCGGGGGTCGTGGGGGCGCTGGTTGGCTATCTGGCCGCGCGATTGCCCGGGGCAGAGGTAGAACTGATCGACCTGAACCCCGCGCGTGCGCAGATTGCCACGGCGCTCGGGTGCACGTTTGCCCTGCCGGGCGACGCCACAGAAGGCGCTGACGTCGTGATCCACGCCAGCGCGAGCGCTGCGGGGCTCGCCACCGCACTGCGCCTTGCCGGCCGTGAGGCGCGTGTTGTCGAGGCGAGTTGGTATGGCGATGGCGAAGTCGCGGCCCCGCTGGGCGGCGCCTTCCACAGCCAGCGGCTTTCCCTTGTGGCCAGCCATGTGGGCGCCATCCCGGCGGGACGCAGCCCACGCTGGACCCATGCGCGGCGGATGGGCAAGGCACTGGACCTGCTGTGTGACCCGGCTCTTGATGCCCTGTTGTCCGGTGAAAGCGACTTCGACACTCTGGCTGACGACTATGCTGCGATCCTCGATGATCCCGGAACCCTTTGCCACCGCATCCGTTACCCTGAACCCTGAGGACTACCCATGTTTGCCGTTGAAGTCCGAGACCACATCATGATCGCCCATTCGTTGCCGTCGCTGGTCTTCGGGCCTGCGCAGGGCATGCATGGCGCGACGTTTGTGGTCGATGCTGCGTTTTTCACAGATGATATCGACGCGCATGGGTTGGTCGTGGATATCGGCCTCGCGACCGAGGCGC
>JBBSBE010000218.1:0-4222 GCA_038251625.1 Rhodobacterales bacterium | reverse complement strand
TTGGCGAAGAGATATGCTCCTCTTGATGCGCCCCTGTCGCGGATAGGTTGGTGACGGTCTTTTTTGAAGCTGAAGGACATCGATCCGTCGGGGGCCGTCAGAAAAAAATCGACCGATTGATGCCGATAGTCGTCGAAACCGCGCAAATTTCGAATCGCCGAAATTTCCCTTTCAATTCAAGAGAACGATTTTCTGACGGATCAGGGATACGGTTCTTTGGGATGTGCAGCAAAAAATAGCGCTGATAAATCAGCGCGTTAACATGGCTCAGAACAATCGAGTGGGAGTGACCGGATACCATCGGCGGCGATTGCGTACGTTTGGCGGTTTCATCGCCACCTGACTTCGCGCTGCTCATGGTTTTCGACCGGTAATTCCGCTCCGTCTCTATCACCGCCAGGGAATTGAAGCGCGGCCGGAGCCGATCGTAAAGAGCGTTCACGTGTCCGGAGAGCCATAGCGTAGTCTGGCGTGCAGATCGGTGGGGTTGCTTCAGGCGCCCGAGCTGCCGTGATGGCTGCCAGTGGTTGGTCAAACGCGTCGGCGACAAGGATGTCGCCGACATGAATGCCGCGGTCGGCGAGGGCCTGACCCTTCACGCGGACCGGATAGCGGCCAGCGCGGCGCAGATCGAGGATCGCGGCCAGATCGATCGACCACGCCCTCGATGTAATCCTGCGCCGGCGACTGGAAGCCGGTCGTGTTGTCGCCCCGATATTCGCTCATGAAAAGAACATAACAGGCACAATAAGCGCATGGGAAGCGCTAATGCCTTGTTGTCAGATGATTTTTGTGGAGAGGGATAGCGGGTTTGATTTCACTCGACATTTGTCCCCCGGAGCCGTCGCTAATGCCAGCCGGCGGCAGGGTCCCACGTCATCCTCGATAGAGCGGCGCCGTCCTGGACCCCCTCCAGAACCGGGCCTGGCTATGCGCGGCCGCAACCGTGCCACCTCAGGCAAGCCAGTCCTGGACCCCCTCCAGAACCGGGCCTGGCTATGCCCATCCAGGAGTTCGACCGCAGCTATGATGGTTGGCCTTGTGAATGGAGCACTGCGCATAAATTGCTTACCGGCTGATGAGCCACTTTACTGGAACAACCAGGCTATCACCGCTGCAAGACAGCACTTAACCCGCATTCCCCGGATGGAGCATAAATCTGTAGGGTCTGATGTGCGATTCATCTATTATAATCAGTAGCTTATTCGCAGATTTAGGGCTCCGGTCATGGCGCACCCAACGGGTGAATCGGAATCGGATGCTCTTCGGCTCGATTTCGACCGCCGCTTGATGCTCCAGTTTCGCGGCTCCGTGGTGACCTCCGATGCCGGGCTGCTCGCCTATCGTGAGCTCGACGACGTGCTCGGGCTGACGACGATGGCGAGTGATGTGCTGGTCGACGCACGCACTGGTAAGAATGGTCGGCACGCATTGGCCGGGTTGTTCCGGCAGTCGGTATTTGGTCGCCTTGCTGGATACGAAGACGTGAACGACGCCGAGCGCCTGCGGCATGATCCGGCGATGCGCTGGATTGTCGCTTAAACCGACGGAGCCTTGCGTCGTACGGATGTTTCAACAGTAGTGGATCCGACGTCCGCCGTCGTCGCGGACACTCTGAGCGCGTCGCCAAGGTGATGGATTCGCATCGCAGGGTGTTTTGGCAACTTCACGACTAGTTCCAGTTTACCACCAATCGCCTCCACATAACTGCGCAGGGTTGAGAGGTACATGTCGGCCTGCTTCTCGATCTTGGAGACCGACGGCTGCTTGATCTTCAGTGTGGTCGCGATGTCGGACTGCGCCTTGCCAGCGATCTGCCGCAGCTCGCGCAGGCCTTCAACCTCCTGACGCAGCTCCTGATAACGCACGTCAATCCGCGCTTGCCGCTCGGGCGGAAGCTCGGCGATGATCTGGTTCAGGTTCCGGCCCATCTCACTTTCCCTTCTTCGTGGTTTTCAGGCTTCCCACATGGGTGGAAAACCGTAGATCAGCTTTTGCAATGAGCTGCTTGTAAAAGCGTTTCTCGCTCCCGCCAGATTTGTCGCCGGCCACAAGCAGGATCGCCTTTCGTTCGGGGTCGAAGGCAAAGGCTGCCCGCCATTCGCCATCCGATGCCTCAAACCGCAGCTCCTTCATATTGCCGTGCCTCGACCCCTTCAGCGTGTCTGCATGCGGCCGACCAAGCTGGGGGCCATAATCGGCCAGCAGCTTGGCGACGGCGAGCAAAGCATCCTGGACGCTCTGCTCAAAGGCCAGGAACTCCACTTCGAAGGCGTCATGAAACTCAACATCCCAAGTCATCTACATAGCCTCCGGGCTATGTTTTGTCAAGAGGGATAAGGCTGGGGACACCGGCGAGGCGGTGGTCACCCGCCGGCACTTTGCCGCCCAGGAGTCGAGGTCTTCGACTGCATAGCGGACGTATTTGCCGAACTTGTGGTAGGCAGGCCCCCTCGCCAAGGGAGCGGTAGCACTCCAGCGTGTGCGCCTCCAAGGCAAGACGCCGGGCGGCACATTCGGTATCCACAAAACGGATCGGACCGGCCTCCTTCACGAACTCCGCACGCCGCAGGATGTCTGCTGCTGGCCACCGTCGTGGCGATTTCGATTTATCGGCCATCGGTCGGCTCCTGCACATTTGTGGCGCGCTTGGTTCCAGGCGGAACCTCGCGGTTCTGGCCACCACGATGGCGGAAGGGCCGGTAGTTGCCGAGCTTGGTGCGGGATGTGTATTTGCCATCTTCCAAACCAAGGAGCTTCTTGTCGGACAGCGATCCCGCATCTACCGGTGGCAAGATCCACACAGCCGCAGTGATCGGCGCGGGAGCGGTCGGCGGAGCCGAAGCTGGGGCCGATAGCGTGCCACCGATCAAGGACTGGCGGCGCTGCGCTACAGCCTCCGCCGCTGCCCTTATCGGGCCATCCTCGGTGTGGACGTAACGCATGAACATCGTGACGGTTTTATGGGCGGTGAGCGCCATGCCCACTTTCACAGGCACTCCTGAGTTGGCTATTTCTGTCGTGGCGCGATGGCGAATGCCGTGTGTGCCGATATGGGGAATGCCAGCGCGTTCGAGTATCCGGCCCCAAGCCTTCGCATAGGTGTGCTGCGACATCGACTGATCGGGGTTGAAGATCGAAGAGATCACGAAGGGGCTGTTCTCTAGGCGCGGCGCGTTCGACAGAAGAACAAAACTCTCTTCGCTCATCGGTTTTGACATTTCGCCCGTCTTGCTATCCGGCCAGGCGACACGCCGCCGGCTAAAGTCGACCCATGCCCATTCAAGACCGATGATCTCGGACATTCGTGCCGCGAAGGCGAACTGGAGCCGAATGGCAAGCGTGACGAAGGGGTGCTCCAACCCTTCTGCGTCGGCACGGTTGAGGTAGCTGAAAAGGCGGATCATCTCGTCATCGCTGATGAGTCGGGTTTTGCCGTTCTCCGGATACTTGGGAATGTGGCGACAGGGGTTCGTTCCGTCTTCCCGGTAGCCCCAGACCTCTGCCATGTTGAACATCTTGCGTAGGCACGACAGCGTCCGGTTGGCCTGCACGGGTATGCGCTTCATCCGCGTGATCAAATCCGCCACGTCGACGCGGGTTATGTCTCGGGCCTTCTTCGATCCGAAGGCAGGCAGGATGTATCGGTTGATGTAACCCCTGTTGCTCTTCACAGTGCTCTTGCTGTTTTTTGGCTCGGAATAGTCGCTTAGGAACCGGTCGCAAAGATCACGCAAGGTGGCAGCTTGGCGCGCTGCCGATTTTTCGGCGCTCGGGTCCTTGCCCCTCCGAACCTCGGCAAGCCAGTCCTGGGCAATTGACCTGGCTTGTTCGACGGTGATCTCCCCGAACCGCCCGATGGCCGGCTTGCGTCGTTCACCAGCATTCGTTCGATACTGGATCATGAACACCTTCCGGCCAGTCGGCGTGATTTTGAGAAGGAAGCCGGGTATTGCGGTATCGCGCAGTTCGTAGTCCTTCAACTTCGGTGTTGCGCTATCGACGGCTGTTTTGGTCAGTTTGATCGTGGCCATATTCACTCCATCCGTTGCCAGTTTCAGGAGCCAAATAGGGGCCCCTAGAAATCCTGCTGCGTCGCAGGTCCGGCTAGCGCAGAGTGATGACAACCGCTGAAAAAGCTAGACTGATCAGTAGGTTGTCGTAGTGTAGCGCAATGCCGGATAGACAAAGGATAGACGGGATTGATCGACTTAAAATCCCT
>JBBSBE010000217.1:0-4235 GCA_038251625.1 Rhodobacterales bacterium | reverse complement strand
CAATGCGACCCCGCACGAAAAGCACCATCAGCGCAGGCACTAGCGTGACCGACAACAGCGCTGCCGCCGCCATGGCAAAGGTTTTGGTCGCGGCAAGGGGGCCGAATAGCCGTCCCTCCTGCCCTTCCAGCGCGAAGATCGGCAGGAAGGACACGGTGATGATGAGAAGGCTGAAGAACAGCGCGGGGCCCACCTCGGCCGCCGCCTTGATCAGCACTTCGACCCTTGGCGTGCCCGGATCGGCGCGTTCCAGGTGCTTGTGGGCATTCTCGATCATCACGATGGCCGCATCGATCATGGCACCGATGGCAATGGCGATGCCGCCAAGGCTCATGATATTGGCCCCGATCCCTAGCGCACGCATCCCGGTGAAGGCCATCAGCAGACCGACCGGCAGCATGATGATCGCCACAAGTGATGAGCGGACATGTAAAAGGAACAGAAACGTCACCGCCGCCACGACCAGGCTTTCCTCGATCAGTGTGGTGCGCAGCGTCTTGATGGCCGACAGGATCAGATCGGAACGGTCATACACCGTCACGATCTCCACCCCCTCCGGCAGGCTTTGCCTGATGGCGTCGATCTCGGCCTTGGCGTTGTCGATGACATCCAGCGCGTTGGCACCCACCCGTTGCAGAACGATGCCGCTGGCAACCTCGCCCTCGCCATCCAGTTCGGCAATACCCCGGCGTTCGTCCGGCACGATCTCGACCCTCGCCACATCGCTCAGCAGAATCGGCACGCCGCCCTCGGCGCGGATCGGAACCATTTCCAGATCGGCAATGCCGCCCAGATAGCCGCGCCCGCGCACCATGAATTCAAATTCGGCAAGCTCGACCGTGCGCCCACCGGTATCCATGTTGCTGGCCGCAACCGCGTCGCCAATGTCCGACAACGTGACGTCCAGCGCCCGCATCCGCACCGGGTCGACGGTGATCGAGTACTGCTTGACGAAGCCGCCGACGCTGGCCACTTCGGACACGCCCTCGGCGCGGCTGATAGCAAAGCGCATCACCCAGTCCTGCAGCGACCGCAACTCGGCAAGGCTCAGGTTTTCACCCTTGAGCGCGTATTGGTAGACCCAGCCCACACCCGTGGCATCCGGCCCGAGTGTCGGCGTGACGCCATCGGGCAGCCGCGCGGCAGCCGCGTTGAGATACTCCAGCACGCGGGATCGCGCCCAGTAGGGGTCCACCCCGTCGTCGAAAATCACATAGACGAACGAGATGCCGAAGAAGGAAAACCCACGCACCACCCGCGATTGCGGCACGGTCAGCATGGCCGAGGTCAGGGGATAGGTCACCTGATCCTCGACCACCTGCGGGGCCTGACCGGGGTATTCGGTCAGCACGATCACCTGCACATCTGACAGATCGGGAATGGCGTCGATCGGCAGCGTGCGCAGCGACCACACCCCAGCGGCCACCGTGAAGGCGGTGGCAAACAGCACCAACAGGACGTTGCGCGCCGACCAGGCAATGATGTTGGCGATCATGGCGTGGTCTCCGGCGCGGCAAGGGCTGCCAGGGCGGCGTTGAGATTGCTTTCGGCGTCGATCAGGAAGGTGGCGGTGCTGACCACGCGGTCACCCTCTGCCACGCCCGACACGATTGCCACCATGCCACCACCCCGGCGACCGATTGTTACAGGCACTGGCCGGAACCGCCCCTCGCCCAGATCGAGGATCACCACCTGCCGGTCGCCGGTGTCGATCACCGCACCTTCCGGCACCTGTACGACCGGCTCCTGACGCAACATGATCTCGACCTCGGCGAACATATTGGCGAGTAGGCGGCCATCCGGGTTCGGCAGTTCGATCCGCAGCTTTCCGGTGCGGGTCATCATGTCGAGTTCAGGATAGATCGTATCGATGCGCCCCGTCATCGGGGCACCCGCCAGGCCCCGAAAGCTTACCCGCACCGCGGCCCCCTCAATGATCTCCATCAGCGCGCTTTCCGGCACTTCGGCGATCACCCAGACAACCGAGGTGTCCGCAATACGGAACAACGTCTCGCCCGCCTCTGACATCATCCCTTCGACCGCCATCCGTTCCAGCACCACGCCATTGCGCGGGGCCATGATCGGGATGCTGACGGTGGCTTGGCCGTCTGCTGCGATCCGGTCGATGACCTCTGCCGGTACGCCAAGATTTTCCAACCGCTGCCGCGCGCCATCCCGCTCTCGCCCTTCACCGCGCAGGTCCGTAACGAACTGCGCGATGGCCTGGGCAATCTCCGGCGAGTAGAGCGTGACCAGCGGCGCGCCTTCGGCAATGACGCTGCCGGTGGTCACATCGGCCACAGTTTCGATGAAGGCGTCCGCGCGCAGAGAGATCACGCTGACCCGCCGCTCATCGAGGGTGACTATCCCCGGCGCGCGCAGGGACGCTGCCAAAGTGGCCAACTCCGCCAAGGCCGTCCGCACACCGGTGCGCTGCAGCTTGCCGGGCGAGACGGTGACCGCGCCATCGTCGCTGCTCTCGCCCTCATAGACCGGAATATAGGCCATCCCCATGGAATCTTCCTTGGGGACAGGCGATGTATCGGCAAGGCCCATCGGGTTGCGGTAATAGAGGATACGCCGTTCGCCCGTGGCTTCGGATGTCTCCTCGGCCTTAGACATCGGCAAAGGACCTAAGGTCACATCTTCGCTTGCCATCACGGGCAGGAACGCGCGGCCATCGTCGGTCTGCTTCGCCGTCACCGACCATTCTGGCAGCCCGTCCGGATGCCGCCAATAGATCACCGGCCCGGTGCCCTCTGGGGCAGCCATGGCATCGTCACCGCCCAGAAGTATCGCGACCTGCATGGATGCCGCCATTTTCAGGTCGGCGAGGGTAACCCCCCGCTCTCCTGCAGTCAGTCCACCCCATGCGGCAGCACCCGCCACTGTGGCGGTTGCTACTGCCTTTGCGGCGAAACTCATGGCTCGGCCCGCAACTCGATTTCCGCAGATACGGTTTCCGGTTCGCCCTGAACCTTGGCCGCGACGGAAAACCGCCAACCTCCCGCCATCACCAGATCGGCCGCAAAGCGGTACTGGCCCGGTGCCTCGGCGGGCATCGCCGTGATCGGCGTCGTCATCGTCTCCATCCCGTCCGGTGCCATGTCCATTCGGGTGGCAAAGATCACAGCGCCCTCGACAGGCGCGCCAGTGCGCAGGTCGGTCAGGCGAACTTCGACAATCGTGCCCGCTCCGACGCGGTGGTCGGTCGACACGAGATCGAAACGGTAGTCGTCTGCACCGGCGAATGCGGTGGAGACGGATAAGGCAAACAGCAGTGCAGCACTGCGGAGGCAGCGGGTTACGTCAGACATGGGAAGACCTTCATAGGATTAAATTGACCAGCGCTACTGTACCTGGTCGGCACAGAAACCATTGACCTCTCACGCGTGGACAAGCACGCAACGAGGTCAGATGCGGGGTGGTCGTTTCAATCCTTCAGGGTGTTCACCTGTAACGATCAAGGGTGGGTCGGGCACGGCAAGTGCAACCTGAACCGTTGTGTGCACCATCGCAGGCGTCGCGGCAGGGGCGAGGGCGGTCGGTCCAGAAGCGCACCGAACCATCGTCATGCAGGCCAAGTCACAAGACGGGTCGTCGGGGCAGTCGTTGTCACAACACGGCATTGCAGCGACAGCGATTGACTGGGTCAAGGCGGCAGCAGGCTGCGTTGACGCCGACGCCAGAACGGCGACGACGATAAACAGCGCAAAGATTGCTCGCCCCAATTTTCCCATACATCACCAATTCGCGAAATTATTGATAGTGGCAAGTCGCGTTCGCGTGAGAAACCCAATCTGGATGCTGCCCTAAGCGAAAGACTTTGCTTCCCGAACTGTTGACTGCACAGATTTGCCTCGCTGCTGTATGCTACCCCGAAACGGAGAAAAGCGTGTGACCCAACCAACTCGACGAATGTTCTTGCTTGCCGCATCGGCCATTGTTTTGGCACCCCCTGTCCTTGCAGAGGGTGATCTGTCCATTCACGTAGTCAAGGATCCGGGCTGTCCGTGTTGCAACGCCTGGATCGGCCATCTGCGTGACAACGGGTTTGCGGTCAGTTTTGAAGAGCGTAGCGTTGATGAGCTGGCGGCGTTCAAGCGTCAGCAAGGTATCCCAGACGCTCTTGTAAGTTGCCATACCGCGACAGTCGGCGGCTACACCATCGAAGGGCATGTGCCCGCCGCCGATATCCGCAGACTTCTGGCCGAAGCGCCGGATGCCATCGGCCT
>JBBSBE010000216.1:0-4355 GCA_038251625.1 Rhodobacterales bacterium | reverse complement strand
TCATCTCCATCGCATGCAGGTGATCGGCCAGGTGGCGGCGGCGCAGGGCATCGACAGACGAGCCGTCGCCCTTTGGCATCAGCACGACAAGATGCGTGTCTGAATAACCCGGTCGCGGCAGGCCCGCGCAGATCAGGTTGGCATAGTAGTCGCCATTGTAAGTGCCGTCCTGCAAGTAGATGTTCGTGCCAAGGATGCGGATGCGATAGCTGATATCCTCGCCCAGCCAGTGCTTGCCGGGATAGCTGTATTCGCAGTCGTACTGGCCCCAGCGGATGTTGACGTCCGCATCCTCGATCTCGTCGCCCGGCCAGAAATCGTGCAGCGCCCCGAAATGCTGAAAATCAAAGGCGTTGGCGGTGAACATGAACGGGTCGCAGTTGTTGATCGGCACATGTTGGTGCTTGAAGAACAGCTCGCTGTCGGGAACGTTGATGTCGGGCAGGTGCCACAGGGCCTTTTCGCCGTTGAACGCCCAGACAAGACCCCATTTCTCGCAGGTCGGAAAGGCAAAGACCTGCGCTCGGTCCGGCACCTTTTTGGCCCGTTTGGCCCCTGTGCATCGTCCCGAGGCACCGTCAAACCGCCAGTTGTGAAAGGCACACTGGATGTCGTTACCGATCACGGTCCCGACGCTGAGGTCGGTGCCCATGTGCGGACACTAGGCCGAAGTGACATGCGCCACCCCGTCCTCCCCGCGAAAGGCGACGATCTTGCCAGCCAGAAACTCGATCCCCTTGATCTGACCTTGGGCAAGGTCGGAGGACAGGCAGACCGGCCACCACGTCTGGCTGAAGGTGCCGCCATCGCCTTCCAGCGGCACGGGCGTGCGAAAGCGGGGCCGGGTCTTGTCGGGCTCTGGCGGGACGGGCAAGGGCGTTGTGTCGTTCGGCATCTGCACGCCCTCACTCGGCTGCAAGCTGCGCGGCACGCGTCGCGAGGATCGCGCGGGCCGTCGCGGCTGACGACATCGGGTTCTGCCCGGTCACCAGATTGCCGTCGATCCGTACGACATCGGCAAAATTATCGCCTCCGTCAAAGGCCGCACCCAGATCGCGCAAGCGGGATTCCAGCAGGAACGGCACTTTGTCGGTCAGCCCAAGCGCCGCCTTTTCGGCATCTGTCCATGATACGATCCGGCGACCTGCGACAAGCGCCGTGCCGTCTGCCTTGCGAGCAGGGATCAGGCCAGCCGCGCCATGGCAGACTGACGCAACTGTGCCACCGGCGCGGTCAACCGTTTCGACGATGCGAGCAAGGTCTGCGTTGTCGGGGAAATCCCACATGGTGGCGATCCCGCCCACCAGAAATACCGCGTCATAACCGTCGGCACGCACCAAAGCCAGCGGTGCCGAGGCAGCAAGGGCCGCGCGGGCGGCGCTGTCCTTGTCGAACCGGCGGGTGCCATCTGTCATCCATGCGTCTTCACGGCTCATCGGGTCACAGGGCGGCTCCCCCCCTTGGGGCGAGGCGAAATCGACCTGCCAGCCTGCGTCGCTCAACTCGTAGAAGGGCGTCGCCATTTCTTCATACCAGTAGCCGCTCGTAAGGCTTCCGGCATCGCGCGTCGAGGTGATGACAAACAGGATCTTCTGGGATGTAGGGGTCATGGCTTTCTCCAGGGAAAGGGGGTGGCGGACAGGACGAGTTGTGCGGCGGCCAGGCCTTCCAGCGCATGGCCAACCGACTTGAACAACGTGATTGCACCGGGATCGCGGACCGGCGTCTTGGGCAGGGCGGTCAGCGCGAAAAGATCGCCCCGAATGTCGTCACGCTGCAGCACACCGGATGCCATCGGCTGCACGATGTCGCCCGCCTTGCGGGTCGCGCCGCCCATCGTATCGACCCAGACTTGCGCCTGTTCGATGCAGACGTCGTCGGCCTCGCGCATCGCGGGGGTAAAGCCGCCGATCAGGTCAAGATGCGTGCCCGGCGCCAGTCAGGCGCCGTGGATCAGCGGCTCGGTCGCCAAGGTCACGCACGAAACGATGTCAGCCACCGGCACAGCTGCCGACAGGTCGCTCACCGCGCGCACCTCCAGCCCTGTCGCATTGCCGATGTCCTGCGCCGCCTCGGCCGCTTTCTCTTCCGAACGCCCCCATACCGCTATCTCGCGGATCGGCCGGACAGCCGCATGCGCCTCGGCCACAAGCCGCGACAGCCGCCCCGTGCCGACGATCAGCAGCCGGGTGGCATCCGGTCGCGACAGATACCGCGCAGCAAGTGCCGACGCCGCGGCGGTGCGCCGTGCCGTGAGCTCGCCACCGTCGAGGATGGCGCGCATCTGTCCGGTGACGGCATCAAGCAAGAGATAGGTGCCGTGGATCGCGGGCAGCCGCCGGGCCCGATTGCCGGGCACCACCGCCACGACCTTCACGCCAAGCACATCCCCCGCCCGCTACGCCGGCATCAGCAGCAGCGTATTCTCCGGGTCGCCGGGAAAACTGTGGTGGTGGCGCTGGGGAACGGTGATCTTACTGCGAAATCCTTCCTGGAGCGCCGAAATCAGCGCCAACCAGGGTGTCGCGGCACGGATGGCGGCCGCATCGAAGACCAAGACGTCTTGCTGTGCTATCGAATCGCGTCCGTCCACAACTTCTCCTCACATGCCGAAGCCCATACTCGGAAGGAAAGGAATTTGCGTCAAGCGCAAATTTTTGCAAACTAGGTGGCGACCCACAAGACTTCGGAATCCTCCGCCCCCCCTGCCAGCAGGGCGTGACCCATCGTGCTGTCAAAATAGGCGCTATCGCCGTCCTTCAGCAAAACCGGGGCATAATGCTGGCAGTGAAGCTCGACCGATCCTTTCATGACCATGAAGAACTCTTCGCCTGCATGGGCCTTGAGCGGGCCAAACTGGGCGATGGTCCGGGCTTTCAGCCGCGCACGGATCGGCGTCATGCGCCGCAAAGACAGATCGGTATGCAGCATTTCGTAGTGATAAACATCAGTTTCATAGACATCTCCTGCGCCACGGCGTGTCACGCTTCGCCGCCCGCTGGGCAATGTGCCGGGGTTTTGCAGCAGATCGACGACATTGACACCAAGGGCGGCCGCGATCGAAACCATGTTATCGTACGTCACCGACAGCAACCCGTTCTCGATCCGCGACAGGGTAGAGATCGACAGGCCGGACGCCTGTCCCACCTGTTTCAAGGTCAGTTTTTGTGCCTTGCGTATCGCCAAAAGGTGCTGCCCCAGAAGAGCGCTCCCCGTTCCAAGTGTGGCGTGTCCAGGTGCAAGCGTCGCTACAGCCATTTGCAATCCTGCAATATTTTGCACTTCGTAAAGTGAAGGATGTTATAGGTCAATCTTCTGCGGACTGCTGCTCACTTCCTGCAGATGATGGATATCAGGAGCAGAGTGACATCTGGGCCGCGCCACACGCATGCCGGAGCCCGGATGCTACGCGCGATCTTATCCGCAAACTGGACCACTCGAGCGGTGCAGGCCGACCCATGATCTTCTCGCGCTTCCGGGTTGGCATGTGCGATCTTTCGACCCAGTTGGTCAGGCCTGTCTGCGCGCGATGATGGCCTCCGGCACCAAGTCCCGGATCGGTTTGAAATAGCTGCGCCGCTTGTCCGTGATCCCGACCCGGCGTTGACCGAAGCGAGAAACGAGCCCCTTCAAAAATCGCGTTGCGTCTTTTGCGTTGCGCCGCGATTTAACCAGGATATCCAGCACATCACCGTTGCTGTCGATTGCCCGCCAGAGCCCGCGTTTCACGCCACGGATTGGGAGGACCACTTCGTCGAGATGCCTTTTGTCTGTCGCGCCGGGTCTGTTACGCTTGATATAATTAGAAAAAATCGCGGCCAAATCGGTTCATCCATTGCCGGATCGCCTCGCGACTGACGATCACGCCATGTGCTGCAGGCAGATCTTCGACACCCCCCGCGCTGAGAGCAAAACCGTGGGAAGCTCAAACCCCGTAAGCGATGACTTGCGGGGAAAGCGAAAGCCATTCAGGCAAGGCAATGACTTTGGTAATTCCATGCTGCAAATTTAATCCCAACCAGAACGGTCAAAGAACTTGGCAATACCATCGAGACTGCGCGAACCATCAGGAACGACCATATCGAGGGAGGAAAGCCGGGTGTCCCCAGAGAGATTGACTTTGCGTGCACTCCCTTCAAAACAGCAGCCTGACAATCGGCTGCGAATACAGCGGCTTGCACAAATCTTGACAGCGCAGCAATCTCCAGCATCGGTGCATTGGCGCATCGCCACCGCCTAGGCGACCGAGATATCCTCGATGCCGATTTCGTAGGTTTCCTGGGTGCGCCCGATGTGATCATCGAGGATGCGGTTCAGCAGCGTGACGTCCCGCGACCGGACGGCGGCGACCAGTT
>JBBSBE010000215.1:0-4366 GCA_038251625.1 Rhodobacterales bacterium | reverse complement strand
GAATGCGCTGCGCACGGCTTTTGCGGCGGGCACGATCGACACGGTGCTGGTGGCGGGCGTGGATATGCAGGGCCGGATGATGGGCAAGCGGTTTCACGCGGCCCATTTCATCGACAACTGGCAAGAGACGCATTGCTGCGACTACCTGCTGGCTGTGGACATGGAGATGACGCCTGTGCCGGGCTTTGCCTCGGCCAGTTGGGACCGGGGCTACGGCGACTATGTGATGCGCCCCGACATGGCGACACTGCGCCCCCTGCCGTGGCTGCCGGGAACGGCGCTTGTGCTTTGCAACCTGCTCGATCATCACGGGAAAGAGGTGGAGGTATCCCCCCGCGCGATCCTGAAGCGGCAGGTGGCGCGGGCGCAGGCCATTGGCTTCCAGCCGATGATGGCCAGCGAGCTGGAATTCTATCTGTTCGAGAACGCCTATGAAGGCTTGCGCGACAGTCTGCAGGCGCATGGCGCCATCCGCGACCTGAAGCCGATCAGCGCCTACAATGAAGATTACCACCTCTTCCAGACCTCGAAGGAAGAGGCGGTGATGCGGGCCATCCGCAACGGGCTTTACGGCGCGGGCATCCCGGTGGAATGCTCGAAGGGCGAGGCTGACGCCGGGCAGGAAGAGATCAACGTCAAGTATTCCGACGCGCTGGATACCGCCGACAACCACACCATCACCAAGGCCGCGGTGAAGGAGATTGCCTGGGGCCAGGGCCGGTCGGTCACCTTCATGGCGAAGTATGACCACCGGCGCGCTGGATCGTCGAGCCATGTGCATCAGTCGCTCTGGTCGGGGTCCGAGCCTGCGTTCCGCGATGAGGCGGATGCGCATGGCATGTCTGCCGTGATGAAACACTATCTGGCCGGGCAGTTGGCCCATGCGGGCGAGATCACGGCGTTCCTGGCGCCCTACGTCAACAGCTACAAGCGGTTTTGCGTGGGGATGTTCGCGCCCACGAAGGCGGTCTGGAGCCGCGACAACCGTACGGCGGGATTTCGCGTCTGCGGTGAGGGCACCAAAGCCGTGCGGATCGAGTGCCGGATCGGCGGGGCGGACCTAAACCCCTATCTCGCAATGGCGGGGCTTCTGGCTGCGGGGCTGGCCGGGATCGAGGGCAAGATGGCGCTGGAGCCGGAAATGGTGGGCGACATGTATGCCGCGTCAGGCGTGCGCGAGATCCCCAAGACCCTGCGCGAGGCGGCGGATTTGCTGGAAGGTTCGGCGATGCTGCGGGCTGCGCTGGGGGCTGGGGTGGTGGATCACTACACCCGCGCCGCGCGCTGGGAGGTGCAGGAGACGGACCGCGTGGTGACGGATTTCGAAGTGCAGCGCCTGCTCGAGCGTGCGTAGGCTGTGCCTTCAGTGCCCACCTCTTGTTGACCACGGTGCACCATGAATGTGCACCCTACAACGGAATGACCGATGATACCGATCAAGCTGATCTCTCCCGTCGATGGCAGCCTCTATGCCGAACGGATGCCCCTGACACCCGAGGCCGCCGCCGAGCGGGTGGCGCGCGCGAAAGTGGCGCAGGCCGCTTGGGCGGCAATGCCGCTGGCCGACCGTATCGCGCGGGTGACGGCAGGGATCGCGAAGCTTGGCGACCAGAAGGCGCGGATCATCGAGGAACTGGCCTGGCAGATGGGGCGACCCACGCGCTATGGCGGCGAGTTCGGCGGTGTGAACCAGCGCACAGACTACATGGCCGGGATCGCGGCCGATGCGCTGGCGCCGATGGTGGCAGAAGCCTCGGATCGGTTCGAGCGGCGGATTGTGCGCGAGCCTGTGGGCGTGGTCTTTGTCATCGCGCCCTGGAATTACCCCTATCTGACCGCGATCAACACCATCGTCCCCGCGCTGATCGCCGGGAATGCCGTGATCCTGAAACACGCGAGCCAGACGCTTCTGGTGGGTGCGCGTTTGGCCGAAGCCCTGCACGCAGGCGGCGTGCCCGAGGCGGTGTTTCAGAACGTGGTGCTGGATCACGCAACCACCGAGGCGCTGATCGGGGCGCGCGCATTCGGTTTTGTCAATTTCACCGGATCGGTCGCGGGCGGGGCCGCCATCGAGCGCGCGGCGGCAGGCACGTTCACCGCGCTGGGGCTGGAACTTGGCGGGAAAGATCCGGGCTATGTGCGCGCCGATGCCGATCTTGACGCCGCCGTGGACGGGCTGATGGACGGCGCGATGTTCAACGCGGGCCAGTGCTGCTGCGGGATCGAGCGGATTTATGTGGATGCCCGCCACTACGATGACTTTGTCGAACGGGCGGTGGCGTGGGTCGGGCAGTTGAAGCTGGGCAACCCCTTCGACGCGGCCACGACGCTGGGGCCGATGGCGCACAAGCGCTTTGCCGCCACGGTGCGGGCGCAGACGGCAGAGGCGATTGCGGCGGGGGCAAAGCCGCTGATTGATCCCGCGCGCTTTGCCGATGACGGGGGGGCGTATCTGGCGCCTCAAATCCTGATCAATGTCGATCACTCCATGCGCGTGATGCGCGAGGAAAGTTTCGGGCCCGTGGTGGGTATCATGCCCGTGTCGGGCGATGACGAGGCCATCGCGCTGATGAACGACAGCCCCTATGGCCTGACTGCAAGCCTCTGGACCGCCGACGCCGAGGCCGCCGCCGCCATCGGCGCGCAGGTGGAAACCGGCACCGTTTACATGAACCGCTGCGACTACCTTGACCCTGCGCTGACATGGACAGGGGTCAAGGACACGGGGCGCGGCACGTCGCTTTCCGCGCTTGGGTACCAGTCGGTCACGCGGGCGAAATCCTATCATCTGCGCAAACCGCAATGATCCGTGCAAGCTGCACCTGCGGCGCAGTCCATCTTGACTGCCATGCCAAGCCTGCCTTTCAGGCGGTCTGCCACTGCGCCGACTGCCGTGCGGCCACCGGCCTGCCTTTTGTGGTGACTGTTTTCCTTCCCGCAAGCGAGACCCGCATCGAGGGCGCGCTGAACGCGCGCTGCTTCCTCTCCGCCCGGGGCAACCGCACGCTCCGCGAGGCCTGTGCTGCCTGCGCAATCCCGATGTTCGACCGGTCCGACGGATTTCCCGCGCTGGTCGGTGTCTTTGCAGACCGCGTCGAACCGCCCTTCTCGGCCGAACCTCGCTTTGAGATGTGGACGGCCAGCCGCACAGGCCCGACGCCCCAATTCGCCCATCTTCCGGGCTTCACCGGATCGCCCCCCGCGCCCATGCCCGCAGCGCCCCAAAGGAACGCCCCATGAAACTGAAAGCCAACTGGTCCTATCCCACGCTCGTCAAATTCGGCGCGGGCCGGATTTCCGAGCTTGCCGCGCATTGCGAGACGGCAGGCATATCCCGGCCCCTTTTCGTGACCGACCGGGGGCTGGCCACGCTGCCCATCACAGCGCGTGCCCTTGATGTGCTGGAGGCGGGTGGATTGGGGCGCGCGATGTTTTCGGGCGTGGATGCGAACCCGACGGATACGAACATGGAAGAGGGCCTCGCGGCCTACCGCGCGGGCGGCCATGACGGGGTGGTGGCCTTCGGCGGCGGATCTGCGCTCGATCTGGCCAAGATGATCGCCCTGATGATCGACCAGCCGGTGCCGGTCTGGGATCTGGAGGATGTGGGCGACTGGTATCTGCGCGCCAACGCGGCCACCATCGCCCCCATCGTGGCGGTGCCGACGACGGCGGGGACGGGGTCTGAAGTGGGGCGGGCGGGGATCCTCACGAATTCCGCGACGCATACGAAGAAGGTGATCTTTCACCCCAGACTTCTGCCCACCGTCACCATTTGCGACCCCGAGTTGACGGTCGGCATGCCGAAATTCGTCACCGCAGGCACCGGCATGGACGCGCTGGCGCATTGCTTTGAGGCCTATTCGTCGAACTACTTCCACCCGATGAGCCAGGGCATCGCGCTGGAAGGCATGCGGCTGGTCAACGAATACCTGCCGCGCGCCTATGCCACGCCTGATGACCTTGAGGCGCGGGGGCAGATGATGGCGGCGGCGGCGATGGGCGCTGTGGCGTTCCAGAAGGGCCTCGGCGCGATCCATGCCCTGAGCCACCCCATCGGCGCCGTTTACAACACGCATCACGGCACGACGAACGCGGTGGTGATGCCGATGGTGATGGATTTCAATCGCGAGGTCATTGCCGAACGGATCGGGCGGGCGGCGGACTACCTGGCGATCAAGGGCGGGTTCGACGGGTTCCGCGACCGGGTGATGGAGTTGCGCGAGATGTTCGCGATTCCGCAGGGCCTTGCGGCAATGGGCGTGAAGGAGGCCGATCTCGACCGGCTGACCGCGATGGCGCTGGAGGATCCGACGGCGGGCGGGAACCCCAGGGAGATGACGGCGGCAAACACGAAGGCGCTGTT
>JBBSBE010000214.1:0-4439 GCA_038251625.1 Rhodobacterales bacterium | reverse complement strand
GGCGATTGCCGACAATGCCGCACGGCTTGGCATCGTGCCAGCCCGGGTGGACGGGCTGCGCGAGGTGCCGGGCCTTGGCATCGAAGGGCGCCACGCGGGCCGGACGGTGCGCCTTGGCCGCGCCGAATGGCTGGGCACAAAGGCGGGGGCGGATACCGCAACATGGCTCTGCGATGGCCAAAACGCCCCCATTGCCATCCCCTTCACGGATCGTTTGCGCCCCGGTGCCGCAGCGCTTGTTTCGGCGTTGCAGGCAGAGGGCCTGACGGTTGTGCTCCTGTCGGGTGACACCGAGGGGGCTGTGTCACACATGGCCGCGCGGCTTGGCATCGCCGACTGGCAGGCCGCGATGCTGCCCGAGGCAAAGGCCGCGCATGTGGCCGCGCTGCGCTCAAACGGCGCCCATGTGCTGATGGTCGGCGACGGGTTGAACGATACCGCTGCGCTCGCCTCTGCCGACGTGTCGATCTCGCCCGCGTCGGCGCTCGATGCCGCCCGAGCGGCGTCCGATATCGTGCTCTTGGGCACCAGCCTCGCTCCCATCGCCGAGGCACTGCGGATTGCCCGCCGCTCGACCGCCCGCATCCGCGAAAACTTTGCCCTTGCCGTGGGCTACAACGCCATCGCGGTGCCCTTCGCGGTGATGGGCCTTGCGACCCCGCTGATGGCCGCTGCGGCGATGTCGCTCTCCTCCATCACCGTCTCGCTCAACGCGCTGCGTCTGCGCTGATGGACAGCCTGTTCCTTCTCATCCCCGTCTCGCTCATTCTTGGCGGCATCGGCCTTACCGCGTTTTTCTGGGCGCTGCGCCGGGGGCAGTTCGACGATTCCGAAGGCAACGCCCACCGCATCCTGAAGCATGATTTCGACGATCAGCCGAAACCCTGACAGAATCGCTGGATGGCGCGTCTAGCGCACCGGCAGAATGGCCGCCTTGCCCCGGCAATCCCTTATCACATCCGCCCCGCAGCGCCGGGGTTTCAGGTCGCGGGTCAGGCAGATGCGCACCTCATCAATCAGGCCCGCGCCGCAGGTTACCGTCACCATATCCGCCGAAAGGCCCGGATTGGCCTCGACAAAGGCGCCCTCCACCACCGCGACCGGCACATCAAGCCGCCGGTCGATCTTGGCAAAAACCCCCGGCAC
Source organism: Rhodobacterales bacterium (assembly GCA_038251625.1). Classification (GTDB taxonomy): domain Bacteria; phylum Pseudomonadota; class Alphaproteobacteria; order Rhodobacterales; family Rhodobacteraceae; genus JBBQXK01. Next base: position 3,293 of record JBBSBE010000214.1, on the reverse strand, counting down.
CTGGACCGACGCAAAGGCCCGCCGCGCCAGCGCAAAATAATCGCGCGAGGATAGCCCGGCGCAGCGCCCGTGCTTTTTCCACTGATAGAATGCCGCCCCCGCGCCGCCGAAAAGATCGCCCACCGCCGCCGTTTCCCCGCGCGAAGGGTCGCGCGCCACGGTGCGGCAATAGCTGGGATATCCATCCTCAAACTGCGGCCAAAGCCCGTGCAGCACGAACGTGATCCCACGCCCCGCATCGCATTGCGGATCGCGCCGCATCTCGCCCGTCGTGGCGCACCACGCGGCGGACCACGACAGCGCCATCACGAAGTAGTCGAATTCTCCGGCCCGCTCGCCATCCGCCCGCGCGGGCGCGGCCAATCCCAGCACAATCACAAGCGCGGCGATCAGGCGCATTTTCCCTTCCCTCCGGCGCCGGATGCGCCTATACGCGGTCCCGACTTCCCCCCCAAAAGCGGAAATCGCGGATGGCCACCGGCCCCGCAGCCGTTTCCCGGCCCGGGGAAGATGTGTAAAGGAGCCGCGCCCATGAACAAGCCCCTGATGGCCAAGGCCACCGCCGTCTGGCTGGTGGACAACACCACGCTCAACTTCCGCCAGATCGCCGAATTCTGCGGCCTCCATGAGCTGGAGATTCAGGGCATCGCCGATGGTGACGTGGCAACGGGGGTCAAGGGCTTCGATCCCGTGGCCAACAACCAGCTTGAGCCGATCGAGATCACGCGCGGCCAGGACGATCCGGCCTACCGGCTGAAGCTGAAGTTCAACGCTTCGGCCGTGGGCGAGGAAAAGCGCCGTGGCCCGCGCTATACGCCCCTTTCCAAGCGGCAGGACCGTCCGGCGGCAATCCTGTGGCTGGTCAAGTTCCACCCCGAACTGACCGACGGCCAGATCGGCAAGCTTGTGGGCACCACGAAGCCCACGATCCAGTCGATCCGCGACCGCAGCCATTGGAACATCAGCCAGATCACCCCGATCGACCCCGTCGCCCTCGGCCTTTGCCGCCAGTCCGAACTTGACGCCGCCGTGCAGGCCGCCGCCCGCAAGAAGGTCGCCGAAGGCGCCGTGATGACGGATGATGAACGGCGCAAGCTTGTGTCGACCGAACAAAGCCTCGGCATGTCGCCCGACGCCCGCATCCCCTCGGCCATCGCGGGGCTGGAGCAGTTCACCCTGTCCGAGCCGGAAAAGAAGCCCGCCGACTATTCGGATGCCGAAAGCTTCTTCAACCTGCCCGATGCGGACGACGAGGATGAAGACGAGGATGAAGACGCAGCGCGCTGAGGCGTACCTCAGCGCGGCGTTTTTGCCTTTGCGTTCTTCTTGATTGCCTGAATATCCATGTCAGCCGCCTTGGTGGCCCATGCCATCCACTTTGTGTTCTGGGTCAGGAAGTCGTTGCCGTCCTTCAGTTCGGTGTCCACGCGCTTGTTGATGGCATTCAGCAGGTCAAGGATGTTGCCGGCCTGCGCATGCAGAAGGCCCGCATCCTCGGAGGCAGAGAAAAGCCCGGCCTGAATCGTTGACGGCCACGGGACTTTCAAAGCCTTGTCCAGCACCGCGCAGATGTTCGATGCGACCTTTTCAAGCGCGGTTGCCGCCTTGATCCGCTTGGGAAGCTGGGCCTTCATCGAGTCGAGATGGTCGATTTCCGTCTCAAGATCGTCGCCAAAGGCAGACAGGGCCCTGGCATAAGCCGCCCAAGCGGCCTTGGCCTGCTTGCTTTTCTTGCCGTACTTGTCGCTGGCGTCGGCACCGGCAAGAAACAGGCCGCCCGCACCCGTATCATCGGGAAACTGTGCCTTGTCGTTGCTGATCTTCGTCAGATTTTCGCGCACTTTCGAGGCTGCATCGAGACAGTCGTCAAAATAGCTGTCCACACCCGCCATCTCGCGGACCAGTTTCGTGCGCTCCTTCTCGTCGGCGTTCGCCATCTTCTTCAGGGCTTCGCCCTTGGTCTTGATGTCGTCGGCCTCGTCATACAGGTCCTTGGCCTTCAGGAAGGCTTTCGCCATCTTTGAGAATGAGTCTTTCAAGGGAACCCCCTGACAAAGTGAAAGTCTGGTAAATAATGCGTGATTAACCCACAAAACCCGGCGCCGCACAAACGAAATGTCGTGGTTGGCCGGCTGCCGCCGGATTGGCCATTGGCGATCCGGCCTTGAGGCGCAGGTCCTGCGGGTTGCTGCGGGGCGGGCGGACGCTCTTTCAGGGGTCGTCAAAATCCCCCCGCGGCCCTCACGCGGCAAAGCACCGGGCAGGCAAGCGCACGAGAAGGTTGGGATCGGGGCACACCGCCGCCCACACCGGCCACAGGCTTTCGTGCCCCACGCCAAAGAAGTTGCCGCCGCGCTGTTCCAGCATGTCGGCCATGATCTGGAAATGCACATGCGCGGCCCAGCCGCCGTTTTCGTGCCAGTCGCCCAGATGCGCCACCACCTGCCCGGCCTCCACGGCCTGACCCACGGCACAAAGCCCCGGCAGCGTGCCGCCAAGGTGCCCGTAAAGCGTATGAAACACCTGGCCCCCCAGCCCATGCCGCAGGATCAGCGTATGGCCATAGTCCAGCGGATCGGCGTTGTAGGTGACAAATGCCACCTCACCCGCCAGCGGCGCATGCAGGGGCGTGCCTGCCGGGGCGAACACGTCGATGCCCATATGGATCGTGCGCCGCTCGGGGCTTGCCGCATCGGCAAACTGGTCCGTGGCATAGACCGACCGCTTCTCGCCATAAAGCCCGATGCCGTAAGCCACCCCCTTTGCCGCGAACCAGCCATCGAAGGCGCGGTCGCTGAACGCGGGCATGTCGGGCCGTTCGCCGCGCGTGGGCAGGGCCATGCTGGCCGATGCGGCAATCTCTGGCAGGAACAGGGGCGCCACGGGCACGGCCGCAAGCGCCCCCCGCAGCGCCGCAATCCCTGCCACAGGTTCCGCCCCCGCCGCCGTCCGCGCCACCGCGCGCAAGAGGCCCTGATCGACCGCCCGCAGCCGCTCACCCGCCTCGCCCGTCAGCGCCGCCACCACATCGCCGACGTTTGCGCCGGGATCGGCTGCCACCGCCCGGCCAAGGGCCGCATACAAATCACGCCCCCCCGCCGCCCACTCCGCCGCGATCCGCTCTGCTGCCCGCATCAAAACCTCTTTCGCGCCCGCAGCGCCGCGCCGATCGTGCCATCGTCCAGATAGTCCAGCTCCCCCCCCACCGGCACCCCCTGCGCCAGCGAGGTCACCGTCACTGCCGCCGCCAGCGCCTCGGCGATGTAATGCGCCGTCGTCTGCCCGTCGAGTGT
>JBBSBE010000213.1:0-4445 GCA_038251625.1 Rhodobacterales bacterium | reverse complement strand
GTCAGCCGCCTTCTGGGCGCGATCATCGAGGCCAGCCACGATGACAAGGGCATCATCTGGCCCGAAGGTGTGACGCCCTATCCTGTCGGTATCGTGAACCTCAAGCAGGGGGACGCGGGCACCGATGCGGCCTGCGAGATGCTGTATGCAGCGCTTTGTGCCAAGGGGCTGGAGCCGCTTTACCATGACCGCGACGAGCGCGCGGGTGCGAAGTTTGCAACGATGGACCTGATCGGTTTGCCATGGCGCATCACCGTGGGCCCGCGCGGCATCGCGTCGGGCAAGGTGGAACTCACCTCTCGCCGCACCGGCGAGAGCGAGGAAATGTCGGTCGAGGCAGCTGTCGACCGCGTGGCGCAAATCTACGCCGGCCGCTGATGATGGCGTGTCGGTGGTGCGGCGCGCCATTGCGCCGCACCCCGCAGGAAACCGGCCTTCAGGCCCGCGCGCGGCGGCGCCGCCAGACCAAGAGTGCGGCCAACCCGCCCAGCATCATTGGCAGAGCGGCAGGCACTGGCACCGCCGCGACCGTCAGCGACAGCTGCGCCGCCACAGGCTGGTTGGACGAGATCCACAGAAAGCCGCTCGTCTGGTTGCCCGTCCCCCCGACCGCGAAGAACCCGCCTAGGGCAGAGTTGATGTCGCCAAGACCGCCCGCAAGATCGACCACGACTTCGGGCATCGCACCAAACCCTGCTGGCAGCGAAAGCAGCGTGCTGCCGTAGAGCAGTCCACTGGCAAGGTCGTTGAACGCCGCGATGCCACCGGAGCGAGTGGTCAGGGCCGTCACATTCGTGGACACGTCGAAGACGCTGTAAGTGACGCCCGACGCGCCCGCGGCGTTGGTGTTGCCGTTACCGCCGAAGATCGTCAGCGTTGCAGCCGTCACCGTGCCGCTGATCCCCGACAGATCGAACGCGAAATAGTTGTTCCGTGTACTGTCATCAATAATGTTGGTGAGGTCGGGCGTCGCGCCGGTATTCGAATACCAACCGGCGTTGAACGACTGGACGTCGACGGTGGCAGCACTTGCGGTACTGCAAAGTGCCGCGAAAGACACAATGGCCAACAGGCCCCGCAAAACGGGTTTCAACAGCATATCCTTGATCCTTCCTGAGTTTTCGTGCGGTGGTGCGCACTGCGTAAGATGGCGCTGATCCGTGCGAGTCAACGAGAAAACGTCGGTTTTACAAAGACTTCATGGAACTGCTACAATCATCATTCCCGCGCCGCAACGCGCCTCAGTACGGGGCGACCTCGGCCAGCCACAGCAGCGCACTTGACCCTGCCGTGGCGACCGCAGAGATAGGGGCGTCCCGACAAGAGGTCATTCGCGTGTCCAGCCCAGCCCCCTTCGCACCGTTCGAATGGATGATCGCCTCGCGATACCTGCGTGCCCGCCGGGCCGAGGGGGGTGTCAGCGTGATGACCTGGATCAGCCTGATCGGCATCACGCTTGCGGTCTTTGCCTTGATCGCCACGCTGGCTGTGCGGGCCGGTTTTCGGGCAGAGTTTGTCGATACGATCCTCGGTGCGAATGCCCATGTTTCGGTCTATTCGGCGGGCACCACGGATGCGCAGGGCCGCCTGCAGCGCGGCTTTGCCGATTACGACGCCATCGCCGAAAGGTTGCGCTCTGTCCCGGGGGTAACGCGGGCTGCGCCGGTGGTGAAGGGTCAGGTGATGGCCACCGCGAACGGCACCAACGCGGGCGTCGAGATTTTCGGGATGCGAGAGGCCGACGTCGCCGCCCTGCCGCGCATCGGCAACGGGGCCAATGCGCTGGGATCGCTTGCAGATTACGACCGGGGAATCGCCATCGGTTCCGGCATCGCGCGCGAGCTTGGCCTTGGCGTGGGCGACCGTGTGCGCCTTATCTCGCCCGATGGTGCACGCACGGCGCTGGGCGTCAGCCCGCGCGTGAATTCCTACGAGGTGGTGTATGTGTTCAGTTCCGGCCGCTATGACATTGACCGCACACGGATCTACATGCCGCTGGCCGAGGCGCAAAGCTATCTCAACCATGACGGCATCGCCGATGAGATCGAGGTGATGGTGCAAAACCCCGACCAGATCGAGGCGATGGAGGCCCCGCTTCTGGCCGTCGCGGGCGATACGGCCCTGCTCTGGACATGGCGTGACAGCGCGGGCGCCTTCCTGCGCGCGCTTGATATCGAGGACAATGTGATGTTCATCATCCTGTCCATTCTTGTGCTGATTGCGGCGATGAACATCGTTTCGGGCCTCATCATGCTGGTCAAGAACAAGGGCCGCGACATTGGCATCCTGCGCACCGTCGGGCTGACCGAGGGGTCGATCCTGCGGGTTTTCTTCATCTGCGGCGCCTCTACCGGCCTGATCGGTACGGCGGCGGGTGTGGTGCTGGGGTGTCTTTTCGCGCTTTACATCGACCCGATCTTTTCTGCCGTGAACTATCTTTCGGGCGGCGGTGTCTGGGATCCTTCGATCCGGGGCATCTATGCGCTGCCCGCCAAATTGGTTCCCGGCGATGTGCTGTCCGCCGTGGTCCTGTCGCTGGGATTGTCCTTTGTCGTCACCATCTTCCCTGCCCGCCGGGCGGCCCGGATGAACCCGGTCGAGGCGCTGCGGTATGAGTGAGGCGGCGCTGGCGCTTGAAGGCATTGAAAAGGGCTACAACCGGGGCAAGCCGGGCGAGGTGATCGTGCTGCGGGGCGCCAGCCTGCGGGTGGAACCGGGCGAGGTGGTGGCGCTCGTGGCGCCCTCGGGCGCCGGTAAATCCACGCTTCTGCACATTGCGGGCTTGCTCGACACGCCCGATACCGGCGTCGTTCGCCATGCGGGGCGCGAGATGGGGGGCCTCTCTGACCGCGCGCGCACCGATGCGCGGCGGCGCGAGGTGGGCTTCATCTACCAGTTCCACCACCTGCTGCCCGAGTTTTCCGCCTTGGAAAACATCGTCTTGCCGCAACTGGCCAATGGCGAAACGCGGGCTGCGGCAGAGGCACGCGCGATGGATTTGCTGGGCCGTGTCGGTGTGGCCGCACGCGCGGGCCATCGCCCGGCGGCGCTGTCCGGTGGCGAACAGCAACGGGTGGCCTTTTGCCGGGCGCTGGCCAACGCGCCGCGCCTGCTTCTGGCCGACGAGCCGACCGGAAACCTCGATCCCGCCACCTCGGATCAGGTGTTCGAGGCGCTGATGGCGTTGGTGCGCGAAACCGGCCTTGCGGCCCTGATCGCCACCCACAACCACGCGCTTGCTGCCCGGATGGACAGGATCGTGCGTCTCGATCAGGGGCGCGTCGTCAGCCCCGCTGAATAAGCAGCAGCCCCAGCGTCATCAGGCCAATTCCACTGGCCCGCAAAAGGGTTATGGGCCGGGCAACGGCACCGATCAGGCCGAAATGATCGATCGTTGCGGCGGCAATCATCTGGCCCAGCAAGACGCAGAAGATGGCGTTGCCGACGCCGAACCGCGGCGCGATCATGGTGATCGAGATCACATAAAACGCCACGAAACACCCGGCGAAAAACAGGTGCTTCGGCTGCGCAGGGACCAGCCGGAGCCTGTCTGCCCCACCAAAAAAGGCGAGCGCAATCAGGGCGCTGAGCAGGGCCACCGCGAAAAGAACGACCGCCGCCGCGACCGGTGCCCCGATCCGTAGCCCAAGCTGCGCATTCAGCGCCGCCAGCAGCGGTATGCCGATCCCGGCGGTCAGCATGACGGCGGCATAGCGAAGCGTTTCGGTCATGGTGGCCCCCTTTTGCGGCACTCTGCCCTCGGGATGCAGAGGGGGCAAGATCTCAGCGCTCGGCCACCACCGGGTTCGGTATTTCGCCTGAGATTTCAAGGATAAGCTTGCGCCGAACCGCCTCGGCAAAGGTGTCGCGCGTCTCTGCGGTCACGACAAAAGCGCCCGGGCCGCCGATGATTTCCCGCTCGAACCGGCGCGCGAGATCGCCACCGGAAGAGGAACCGGAGCATCCGCGGCAAAGGATCGCGAGGCCGTTGATCGTGATCCCTGCGGCCAGCACCGCCTCGCGCGCGAGGGCGACGGAGGGACCGTTGAAGTTGTTCGCGCTGTCACCAGAAAAGTCGATGACGCGGGTCAACCCTTGGATATCATTTGATTCTATAAGCTCCTTGCCCTTCAGAAGCGCCGCCCCGATGGCATTGCGCCCGTAGGCACGACGAGGGGCGGCAAGCAGCACCTCGGCGAAGGCGGTGGCGCTGTCGGGCCCGGTGATGATTGTCCATGGAACCACAACATCTTGTGCATTCGCGGCCGCCCATTCCACATATGTGATAGCGACAGCCCCGGTGAGGGTGTTGCGGATCGCGTCGAGCACGCGCGGATCGGTCAGCGCCTCGGCGTATCCCTGCCGCTGGAAGCGGGCCTCTTCAACGTCGATCGAGCCTGTCACATCGGCCAGAAGCACAAGTTCCACATCCACTTCCGCCGCCC
>JBBSBE010000212.1:0-4475 GCA_038251625.1 Rhodobacterales bacterium | reverse complement strand
TCAGATGAATGAACCGCCGGGGGCACGGTGGCGCGCGCCGCTGACCGCGCTGACCATCTCGGAATACTTCCGCGATACGAAACACCAGAACGTGCTGCTGCTGATGGACAATGTCTTCCGCTTTGTGCAGGCGGGGGCCGAAGTGTCCAGCCTCTTGGGCCGGTTGCCGTCGCGGGTGGGCTACCAGCCGACGCTGGCTACCGAAGTGGCGCGGTTGCAGGAACGCATCGCCTCGGTTGCGGGGGCGGCAGTGACGTCGATTCAGGCGGTCTATGTGCCCGCCGATGATTTCACCGACCCGGCAGTGACGACGATTTCGGGCCATATGGACTGCGTGATCGTGCTCAGCCGTGCGCTGGCAGGGCAAGGGTTCTATCCGGCGATTGATCCGCTCGCATCGTCATCTACCCTGCTTGATCCGGCCGTGGTGGGCGATGACCACTACAAGATTGCCAGCGAAGTCCGCGAGATGCTGGCACGGTTTGCTGAGTTGCAGGACATCATCTCGCTTTTGGGAGTTGACGAGTTGGGCAGCGCCGACAAGCGCATCGTCACCCGAGCCCGGCGTCTGCAACGCTTTCTGAGCCAGCCTTTCGCGGTGACCGAGGCCTTTACCGGCACCCCCGGACAGTCCATCTCCCGTGCCGACACACTGGCCGGATGCCGCGCAATTCTGGACGGTGAAGCGGATGCGTGGGCAGAAGCCTCGCTCTACATGGTGGGCTCGATTGCCGATGCCCGCGCCAAAGAGCAGGCCGCCGCATGACCCGGGCCATGCCCTTACGGATCATCACGCCGCTTTCGGTTGTTGCCGATGAGCCGGCCACAGACCTGCGCGCGGTGGATGCCAGCGGCAGTTTCGGCATCCTTCCGGGGCACGCTGATTTTTTGACCCGGCTTGCGGTATCGGTTGTGTCGTGGACGACAACTGAGGGAGACGCACGGTTCTGTGCAGTTCGGGGTGGCGCGCTGACGGTGCGCGCAGGCCATGTCGCCATCGCGACTAGAGAGGCGGTGACCGGCGACGATCTGGCAACGCTGGATCAGGAAGTGCTGGCCCGGTTCCGCGCCGAGATGGATGACGAGCGGGTCGAGCATGTGGAAACCACACGTCTACATCTGAGGGCGATGCGGCAGATGCTGGCCCGGTTGCAACCGAAATCTCGGGGGGCGGGGGTATGAACGAGCTGGAGGACACCAAATCCGAAGACCGCGATCCCCTGATCCGCGAGGTGCGCAGCCATCAGGCCCGGCGCGCAGCCTTGGACCGCAACGGCGAGGCATCGGTTGGGCGGCGACTGGCGCAGATCGGCGTGTTGGGCTGGATCATTGTGGCCCCGATGCTGGGCGGTATCGCGCTTGGCCGCTGGCTGGACGGGCGCTTCGACACGGGGCTGTTCTGGACGGCACCCTTGCTGATGGTCGGGCTTGGACTTGGCGGCTGGTTTGCTTGGCGCTGGATGGGCAGCGCATGAGTGACCTTTTGATCCTCACCCTGTGGCTGGCGGGAGGTGGTCTGATCGGCCTGATATATTTCCGCATGGTTCGATACAGCGCCGATCTGATGCTGTCGGGGCGGCGGGATGGACCGTTGTTCGGTGTGGCGTTGGTGCTGTTGCGGATGGCGGGGCTTGGCGGCGTTTTGATCATTGCGGCAATGCAGGGAGCGGGGCCGTTACTGGCTGCGGCGATGGGGTTGCTGATTGGGCGCTTTGCCATGATGCGGAGGACTGCTTGATGGATAGCCCGCTACAATCGATTCCGCTGTTCATGGTGGGGCCAGAATCGTTCGCCGTGCCGATCATGGCGTCGGTCGTCGTGACATGGGCGATCATGGCGGTGCTGGTGCTGGGGGCTGCGCTGCTGACCCGTCGCCTGACCTTGGTTCCGTCAAAGGTGCAGGCCGCGGCGGAATTGCTGGTCAGTACGGTCGATCAGCAGATCCGCGACGTGACCGGGGCCGCCCCAGCGCCTTACCGCGCCTTTGTGGGTACGTTGTTCCTGTTCATATTGATCGCCAACTGGTCCTCGTTGATCCCCGGCGTCACACCGCCCACCGCCACGATGGAAACGCCTGCCGCCCTTGCCGCCATCGTGTTCCTGTCGATCATCTGGTTCGGCATCCGGGGCGGCGGAGTGGGTGGTTTTCTGCGCGGCTTTGCGCTGCCCAATCCTGTGATGATCCCGCTCAACATCCTCGAAAGCGTCACCCGCAGCTTTTCGATGTTCGTGCGTCTGTTCGGCAATGTGATGAGCGGGGTGTTCGTGATCGCCATCGTCGGATCATTGGCCGCCCTGTTGGTGCCAATCCCGCTGATGGTGCTCGATCTGCTGACGGGCGCTGTGCAGGCCTACATCTTTGCCGTGCTGTCGATGGTGTTCATCACGTCCGCCGTCGAAAAGGGAAAACCCCAACCCTCCCCCGAACCTGAGGATACCTGAATGGATTATGTGAGCATCGTCAGCATTTTTTGCGCCGCCTTTGCGGTGTCGTTCGGCGCGCTTGGCCCGGCGCTGGCCGAGGGACGCGCGGTGGCCGCCGCGATGGATGCGATCGCGCGGCAACCCGAGGCCGCCAACACGATCTCGCGCACGCTGTTCGTGGGTTTGGCGATGATCGAGACGACCGCGATCTACTGCCTTGTCATCGCGCTGTTGTTGCTGTTTGCCAACCCGATGATGCCATGACCTTTGATGTTTGGACCCTTGGCTTTCAGGCGGTCAATGTCCTCATTCTGGTGTGGCTGCTCCATCGGTTCTTCTGGAAGCCGGTCGCGGCCATGATCGCAACTCGTCAGGCATCTGCCGCGACGCTGCTGGAGGAGGCCGGGGCAAAGCGGTCCGAGGCCGAGTCTGCGCTGGCCGAAATTGCGACCAAGAAGGCGGGGCTGGTCGCCGAGCGTGACACAATGCTGGCCACGGCCCGCACGGAGTCTGCAGCCACTCGCGATACCCTGTTGTCCGAGGCGCAGGCCGAAGTGGAAACCTTGCGCGATACCGCCAAGGCCGCCCGCGTCCGCGCCGCCGAAACGCTGAAGGCAAACGCGATTACTGAGGCGCAAGGCCTCGCACTGACCATCGCAGCCCAGCTTGCGGCGCGGCTGGAGGGCCCGGCCACGGACGCGGCGTTTCTGGGTTGGCTGAGGGAGGGTCTTGCGGCGCTGACCGACGCCGAGCGGACGGCGCTGGCGGGTGTGGACCTGGAGGTCGTGAGCGCAGCCGATCAGGACAGCGCGGCGCAGGGCCGCATCGCCGAAGCTATCGAAAATGCCCTTGGCGCGTCTGCCGCGCTGACCTTCCGCACCGATCCGGCGCTGATCGCGGGGCATGAGCTTCACTCTCCGCATTTCAGCTTGCGCAATTCCTGGCGGGCCGATCTGGCGCGGATTGCCGTATCCCTTGGGGAGAAGGGCGATCTGTCCGATGCCGCATGATGCCCTTTGGCGGACAGACGCTGCCGCACGGGTTCAGTCCACCGCGCTTGGTCCGGTCGCCGAACATCGGGGCCGGGTCGAGGAAATTGCCGACGGCGTCGTGATGATCTCGGGCCTGCCCCATGTGCGGCTGGACGAATTGCTGCGCTTTGAAGCCGGTGCTTTCGGCTTTGCGCAGGTGCTGGAACCCGACCGGATCGGCTGCGTACTGCTGGATGCCGCCCACACCCTGCAAGCGGGTGATGCCGTCCACGGCACGGGTGACGTGGTGCGCGTGCCAGTGGGGGCGGGCCTGCTGGGGCGCATCGTCGATCCCCTGGGCCGCCCGCTGGATGGCAAGGGGCCGATCAACGCCGAGGCAACCCTGCCCATCGAGCGCGAAGCCCCCGGAATTATCGAGCGCGATCTGGTGATCAACCCGGTGCAGACCGGGGTGCTGGTGGTCGATACGCTGTTCGCCCTGGGACGGGGTCAGCGCGAGTTGATCATCGGCGATCCGGCCACGGGCAAGACGACGCTGGCCATAGATACAATTATCGCGCAGCGTGACACCGACATGATCTGCATCTATGTCGCGGTGGGGCAGAAGACATCCGCCGTGCGCCGGGCGGTGGATGCCTTGCAGACCCATGCCGCCTTTGACCGCTGCATTGTCCTGGTTGCGGGCCCCGCCACACCGCCCGGCCTGCAATGGGTCGCGCCCTTTGCCGGCATGACCATGGCCGAACATTTCCGCGACAAGGGCCAGCACGCCCTGATCGTGATCGACGATCTGACCAAACACGCCGCCACCCACCGCGAGATCGCCTTGCTGACCCGGCAATCCCCGGGGCGCGAGGCCTATCCGGGCGATGTTTTCTACGTTCACGCGCGCCTGCTGGAACGCGCGGCCAAACTGTCGCAGGCCAAGGGGGCTGGGTCACTGACCGCCTTGCCGATTGCCCAGACCGAGGCGGGGAACCTGTCGGCCTATATCCCGACGAACCTGATCTCGATCACCGACGGGCAGATCGTGCTGGACGCGCGACTGTTCCAGGAGGG
>JBBSBE010000211.1:0-4515 GCA_038251625.1 Rhodobacterales bacterium | reverse complement strand
TGGGTTCGGACAATGCCGGACCCTTGGCATCACAAGCAGGTCACGGGCTTGAACGACCCATTTTCTGTCCGGCACAGAATGGCGGCATCTGAACTCCTTCCCACGTCACGGGCCCCAGGTTTCCCAGTGCCCGCTCAGCCATCGCCAAAAGCAGCGGAAGTCAAAACCCTGCCGATCATTTGAGGGGGCCTTGTCTCGCCGCGATATTTTTTCTGAATTGAGGACCGCCCTTGACACATGGTGCCGATGCCGCAACTCCGGCAAAAATACCGTTTGCTGGCTGGAAGGACGTGGTCTTTCGCGTCAAGAACCAAGTCGCAAAGGACCGCGTGGGCCTGCTTGCCGCCGGAGTGGCATTTTATGGTCTGCTGGCCCTTTTTCCGGCCATCACCGCCGTCATCGCCATCAGCGGCCTATTGATCGAGCCGAGCCGGATCGTCGCACAACTCAACAGTTTTTCGGGGCTGATGCCTGAAGAAGTGATCACCATCATAACCAAGCAGGCCACATCTGTCGCCGGTTCCCGCCAGGGCGGGCTGGGGTTTACCGCCATCCTTGGCCTGCTGATTGCCTTCTACTCGGCGTCCAAGGGCACTGCGAGCCTGATACAGGGGCTCAATGTCGCCTATGACGAAGAAGAAACACGCGGGTTCATCGAGCGGCTGTTGGTGACATTCGCCCTAACACTGATGCTGATCGCGGGGGTGATCTGCGGGCTCACCGCGACCCTGGCGATACCAACCATTCTGGCTTTCGTCGATATGGGGCCGGCCGTCGCGATGCTAGTCAACACCGCCCTTTGGCTCGGGTTGATCTCATTGACGATTGTCGGGCTATCCGTACTCTATCGTTTTGCACCCTCGCGCGACACGCCGGAGTGGAAATGGACGTCGGTCGGCGCGGTTGTGGGATGCCTTGTCTGGATCGCGGCCTCGGCCAGCTTTGCGCTCTTCGTCGGCAATTTCAATTACTTCAACCAGAGCTTCGGCACCCTGGCTGGCGTGGTCGTGCTGCTCATGTGGTTCTGGATTTCCGCCTATATTATCCTCATGGGGGCGGAATTGAACGCCGAACTCGAGGCGCAGGCCCGCGCCGACACCACGGTAGGGGGCGACAAGGCGATTGGCACGCCGGACGCCGAAAAACCGGACAATCCGGGTGTGGTGGCAGACACATGACACCCCAATCAATTTTCATATCAAGAGAGAAATTTTATGTGCTGGAGCGGTGAAGCGTCGGCTGTACTGGCCGTTGTAGGTATTGGTACAACTGCTTACGCCGCCTACAAGAAAGAACCGGCACCGTTGTGGATGGCCTTGGGCTATTTCTCATCAATGGAGCTTTTGCAGGCCTTTACCTACTCGGTCATTGATCAATGTTCGCTGCCCTCAAATCAGATCGCCACCCTGCTGAGCTATCTGCACATCGTGTTCCAGCCCTTCTTCATCAATATGCTGTCCATGTACTTCATCCCGAATTCCGTGCGCGCGAAAATTCAGTGGCCGGTTTATACAGTCTGTTTCATTTCGGCCATCATCATGCTTCTGCAGCTTTATCCGTTCGAGTGGGCAGGGTCATGTCCACTGGGAGAGGTCATGTGTGCTGAGCGAATGTGTTCAGTATCCGGAGACTGGCATATCGCCTGGGAAGTGCCGACGAACGGCATGCTGAACTTCATAACGGTCGATTCGTGGGCATCCTTCCTGACCGCGTATCCCAGTTATTTCGTCGCGGCATTTTTGATGCCCCTTCTCTACGGGTCTTGGCGGCTTACGGTTTACCACTTTTTGGTTGGCCCACGATTGGCTATGCTCCTGACCAGCAACCCCAATGAAGTGGCGGCAATCTGGTGCCTGCTGTCCATAGGCATCCTGCTGCTTGTCGTAAAGACACCGATCAGGCAGTTCATGTTCGTGAAATCTTGGTGGTTATGGCCAAGACAAATCGTCCAAAAGCGAAGCGACGTATGATCAGCTCTTCTTTCACGGGGAGGACAAAGGCTGAGCTACCGCGCCCAGCAAGCGTTCGACTCCAAGGAAAAACTGCTCAAAACTATTAACGCGCCGACTAACCTGCGTCAGTGCGCTTGGACTGGGAAACCAGCAAGGTGCAGCTTGATCACCGATTCGCGTGGCGCATGCATTTGATAGAACTGACCTGACGCGGGCGACAAATATCTCTTCGTATCCGCCTTGACCGTGGACAATCACATCGCGCCCGGCTCGAAAAATTCGGGTCGGCGCGTTTTATTTGCGTGGCCAATACCGGGCCACGCACAGGAGTTACTATGCCAATACCCTCAACTACTACCAATCGTCTCTCCGCCATGCATAATTTCGGGACTGACCCCGGTTCGCTGAGTGCGGACATCTATATTCCCGAGAACTTTCCGAAGAACGGTCCGCTTGTCGTCGTGCTGCATGGCAGCACTCAGTCGGCGGAAAGCTATGATATCGGATCAGGCTGGTCTACTCTCGCCGACGAATGCGGGATGGCGCTCTTGTTTCCGGGGCAAAGACTGACCAACAACCTTCTTGGCAGCTTCAACTGGTTTGAGACCGGCGACAGCGAGCGCGGCGGCGGCGAGCCGCTGTCTATTCGTCAGATGATCAAGCAGGTCGTTGACGATCACTCTGTCGACCCCTCGCGCGTCTTCATCACGGGGATGTCCTCGGGTGGTGCCATGACATCTGTGATGCTTGCGACCTATCCGGAAGTGTTCGCGGGAGGGGCGATCATTGCAGGGCTGCCCTATCGCAGCGCGGACAACATGATGGAAGCGATCATTCGCATGAATGGATTTGGCAGCCCATCGGACAGCGCGCTTGACGCGTCGGTCCGTGAAGCCTCGGACTCCAAAGGCCCCTGGCCGACGATCTCTGTCTGGCATGGCGGCAGCGATACGACCGTCGACAGTTCCAACGCCGGTGATATCGTCGGACAGTGGCAGAAGATCCACAACGTTGAAGGACCGCCGACGCGTGTGGAGACCGTCGACAGTATTCCCCGGAAAGTCTGGTGCGACGCAAACGGGTGCGTGGTGATCGAGGAGTATATTATCGAGGCCATGGGCCACGGCACGCCGATCAGTGCCGGGGGAGACGAGGGTCTTGGCGAAGAAGGTGATTATATGCTGGAAGTCGGCATTTCTTCGACCCGCCACATTGCGGATTTCTGGGGTTTGACGCGATCCGGCGTAGCGAACCGGGTCGAACCGAAAACGGCAGCATAGGTCGAGCGATCGGCGGCACTGTACGCAAGACGCATCCCGAGGTGACGCGTATCTTTGTGCGCCCGGAACCGAGACCGCAAGACTCCGCAGCCCTGTAAGTCTCGATCGGGTGCATCTTCGCGTCCGAAGGTCGCAACGATACGCTCCGATTCAGGGCTTCTTCCCGCAGCTCTCCTGTAAATCCAAAAGAGTCTTGCGGTCAAAGGCATGAACTGTCGGCCCCCCGCTTTCGCGCAACACCTGTTCACGCAACTCGGCAACGGCGACGCTCGCGGCCAGCGGAAAGGACTTTTCCAACTTCGCGAGGGTTTCCGCAAGCCGGGTGACGACATCCGCATCGGTCATGCCGTATCGTGCAATCGCCGCGAAGGCCCGGCAGGTTACATCCCCAAGATCAAAGACTTCGGTCAAGACACGCAACTGGCCGCCCTCGTCGAAGCGCATTGGCGAGGGGATGTCCCGGTCTGCCACTCGGCCAAGAACTTGGCCCAGCCGGTCGATGCAGTAGAGCGCGGTGGTGGGGTCGTTGATGCCAGGCGACAAGGAGCGTTGCGCCAGTTCCACGATGCGGCGGATCGCGAACTCCAGATCCTGATAGGGTGTCCGATCCCGTCCGATGACGACCGCACCGCGCAGATCCTCGTCGATTTCGTCCGAAACCCTGACCTTGGGATAGGCTGCAATCACGCACGCGCCTTGTGTGACGAAGACGCCGGGGCGTGCTGCGATCGACAGAACAAGATCATTCTTGGTAGCGATCCGCATCAGCACGTCACTGCCGATATACTGGACGTAGCCATCTGAATCGGCCGGGATTTGCCTGCTGTCAGCCTCGAATTCGTAAGGAAGAGTCTGCCTGCCCGCTTCGTCTGCCGGCCCTTGGCCAAGTCGCGCGGGAAAGACCTGATCGACGGCGGCGCAACCCTCGACAGCGAGATTTTCCAGCAGTGTTTCGACCCGGATCGACGTCGCGATGTGATGGATGAAGTAGAGCAGGACTGCGACACTTGCCGCAGCCATCAGAACACCAAACCCAACCGCCAGATGGGGAACGAAGCTGGAGAAGCTGTCTCCCTCCGTGCCCCGCACCGACCTCAGCACGAACAGGCAATACAGAAAGGTCGCGATGAACGTTCCCAGGACAATCTGGTTGCTGCGGTCCCGCATGAAGTTGCCAAGCGTTCGCGGACCAAACTGCGAGGAGGCAAGCTGCAACGACAGCATCGTGATCGAAAAGATCAGGCTGGCCACCGTGATCATGGAACTCGCGATCACCGACAGCA
>JBBSBE010000210.1:0-4556 GCA_038251625.1 Rhodobacterales bacterium | reverse complement strand
GCGGGGCTCGTGCTGATCCTGCCGCGTTTCTGGCGCGGCTGAGCCCCGGCGCTTGACTTGGGGCCGACGCCCCGACAAGCCTGCTGCCCATGATCGACCCCCGCCCCGTTGGCTATGTCATTGGCCTGCTTGTCGCCACGCTGGGCGGGATGATGATTTTTCCGATGGCGCTGGACTGGCGCGCGGGTGATGAAAACTGGCTGGCGTTCCTTGAATCCTCGGTCGTGTGTCTGGCCTTCGGGTCGGTGCTGGCGATGGCATGCGCCAATCGCACGGGGCAGGGGCTGACCTTGCAGCAATCCTTCTTGCTGACCACGGGCGTCTGGGTGGCGCTGCCTGCCTTCGGGGCCCTGCCCTTCGTCTTTGGGGCGCCGGATGCAAGCTATACGGATGCGATCTTCGAGGCCGTGTCGGGTGTGACGACCACGGGCACCACCGCCTTTTCCGGCCTTGATGCGATGCCGCTGGGCACCAACCTGTGGCGCGGCATCCTGCAGTGGCTGGGGGGGCTTGGCATCGTGATCGTGGCGATGATTTTCCTGCCGGTGATGAAGGTCGGGGGGATGCAGTTCTTCCGGTCGGAAGGGTTCGATACGCTGGGCAAGATCCTGCCCCGCGCGCTGGATATCTCGACGGCGCTGATCCAGGTTTACGTGCTTCTGACGGTGGCCTGCGCGGCCACCTATTTCGCCCTTGGGATGAGCGGGTTCGAGGCTGTGATGCACGCGCTGTCGACCGTGTCGACCGGCGGGTTTTCCAGTTCCGACCGGTCTTTTGGCCTCTACATCGGGGCGCCTGAATATGCGGCCTCTTTCTTCATGCTGCTGGCATCCATGCCCTTCATCCGCTTTGTGCAGGTGATGCAGGGGCAGGCAACGCCGCTCTGGCGCGATGTGCAGGTGCGGGCCTATCTGCGATGGAACGCCTATGCGATTGCCGCGGTCCTGACGTACGAGGTGTGGGACCGGGGGGCAGAGTTCTGGCCGACGCTGCGGGAAAGCACGTTCAACATCGTCTCGACCTTTTCGGGCACCGGGTTTGCCAGCGTGGACCTGACAAGCTGGGGGCCGTTTCCGTTCGTGGTGCTGATCGTGGTGGGGTTGATCGGGGGCTGCACATCGTCAACGGGCTGTTCGGTCAAGGTGTTTCGCTATCTGGTGCTGATCGAGGCGGTCAAGGCGCAGGTGCGGCGGCTGCACAGTCCGGCGGCGGTGATCGACGTGCGCTATGGCGGGCAGAAACTGGGGCGCGACGTGATCGATTCCGTCATCGTGTTTTTCACGATGTTCATCCTGACGCTCGGATTTCTGGCCGTGGGTCTGTCGCTGGCGGGGCTGGAGGCGCAGACGGCGGTGACGGCGGCCTGGACGGCGGTGGCCAATGTGGGGCCAGTCTTTGGGCCCGAGGTGGGGCCGACCGGGGCCATCGATGCCTTTCCCGACGTGGCGAAGTGGATGATGATCGCCGGGATGCTGCTGGGGCGGCTGGAGCTTTTGTCGGTCTACGTGCTGTTTATTGCGAACTTCTGGCGCGCCTGACGCGCCTGCATGATCGAGTGCCGCGCACCCCCCATCCCCTGCCCACCGGGGGGAGGGGAGGCGCCTTCCCCGCTCAGTTCCAGCAGGAAACGAGCACCGTCATCCGGCTGGCGCGGTTGGTCAGGTCTTCGGGTGCCAGCGCGCCGTTGCGGGCGGCAGGGGTGACGGTCACCCCGGCCTCGCCCAGACGTGCCGCCAGGACATCGGCACCGGCGGCGAAGGCGACCCCTTCGGGCAGCTTGCGCGCGGCATCCGTGTCGGCGGGCAGAAGCATGCCCAGCACCGCGCCCGACCCATCCACCACCGGCCCGCCCGCATCGCCCGGAAGGGCCGCGAGGGTCAGCCGACGCAGGCCCGCCTCACCCTCAAGCCCGGTCAGCGCGGCAAGGCTGCCGAAGGTCAGCGCGGGTGCTGGCAGGGCATCCTCGTAGGAATAGCCCGCCACCGCCACCTCGCTGCCCGGGCGCAGGCTGGCCGTCTCGAAGCCTGCGAAATCGGTGGGGGCAAGGCGGGTGCGCGGGGTCAGCAGGGCCACGCCCATCGCATCGTCACGGAAGGTCAGGTCAGCCTCGACATCGCGGTCGAGCGTCAGGCGCGTGCAGTTGCGCAGCACGTCGGTCGTGGTCAGCACGGCCCCTTCGGCAGTGACGTAGAAACCGGTGCGCGACAGTGTGGGGCGGCGCACCTCCATCCCGGCAAGGAAACCCGCCCGCGTGGCATCGTCGAGCGGCACGAGGCCTGGGTCGAGCGCGCGGCGCCCGTCGGATTTGAAGCTGGCCTGCAAGGCGCCGATGGCGCGGCGTGCCAGCGCTTCGGCGCGTGGTTCCCAGATCACCATGTAGCCCTTGACGAAGCCCTGGCTAAGCTCTGCCGTGCTGTACGAGGCGATCCCGGCATTGCCCGCGTCGATGGTAAAGCTGCGGTCGCCCCGGTCGCGGGCGCCGCCGGGGGGCACTGTGTCGAGCGTCTGCAGCACGTCATAAAGGCCATAAAGCGTATTTCGGTCGCCGGGGGCCGAGATCAGCACAAGGCGGATGCCACTGTTATCCTTGGCCTTGTATTGCACGAAGGGTGGCTCGTAGCCCTCGAACTCCACCAGTGCCATCGGCAGGGCGGCGGTGATGCCCGCCTCGTTTTCGGTGATGGTCTGAAGGCCAAGCTCTGCCTCGATCCGCGCGCGTTCCCCCAAAAGGGCCGCGCGTTGTGCGGTGGTCAGGATGCCCGTCGGATCGTAGCCCTTTGACTCTTGCCAGGCCAGCATCGCAGCACGGGTGCCGGGGCCAAAGGCGCCGTCGATGGCCGAAGAATAGAACCCGAAGGATTGTAGCGCCGATTGCAGGTCGCGGCGCTCTTCCGCCGTCAAAAGCGCCTCTGACCGCCGCGCCTCGGCGGCGGTTTCATCCGGCAGGGCGAGCGACAGGATGACCGGCGCCTCGGCGGCGGGGGCTTCCGGGGTGGGGACCGCTACGAGCGGCGTCTCGACAACGGGTGCCTCGATGATCGGGGATACCGGCGCCTCGGGAACCGGCAGCGGTTCGCTTGCAGGCGGCGTGCCTGCGGGCCAATAGGGCGCGCGGTACACCTGCCCAAGCGCCACGAAACTGTCGGACGGGATCAGGTTGTCGGCGCGCAAGGTGGCCAGTCGCTGCTCGGCGCCGTCGCGGGTGTAGGGCCCAAGCGCGATTGCGTACCAGCCCGAGGCCATGCGGAACCCCACGACATCGGGAAAGGCGGTGGAATAGGCGCGCGCGCGATCTTCAGCGCCGGCAAGGGTGGGTTGCGCTTCAATCTGGACCCAGACGCGCGTGTCGGTCTGCGCCTGCGCCGCCCCCGTGATCACCAGCATCAGTGCCAGCATCGTCCAAACCCGAGCCAAAACCTGTCGCATCGCCCCCAAAACCCCGCCAGAAACACCCTTTTTCGCGCCAAACCATAGAATTTGCGCCGATACCAGCGCAACCCGCTGTGGCCCGGCCAATTGTCACATTCCCGGGCGTCTTGTGGCGGGGCCGTCGCATTGACCCTTCGCCGCCGCAGGGCTAGGGAAGGGGCGCCGCCGAGGAGCCTAAGCGATGCCCGACACACCGCGCAGTTTTCAGGAGATCATCCTGCGTCTGATGGCCTATTGGGGCCGTCAGGGCTGTGCCGTGCTGCAACCTTATGACATGGAGGTGGGGGCAGGCACCTTTCACCCCGCGACCACGCTGCGTGCCTTGGGGCCGAAGCATTGGGCGGCGGCCTATGTGCAGCCCTCGCGCCGACCGACCGACGGGCGCTACGGCGAAAACCCGAACCGGCTGCAACATTACTATCAGTATCAGGTCCTCATCAAACCATCGCCGCCCGATCTGCAGGAGTTGTACCTAGGCTCGCTGTCTGCCATCGGGATCGACCTTGCCCTGCACGACATCCGCTTTGTCGAGGATGACTGGGAAAGCCCGACGCTGGGCGCCTGGGGCTTGGGGTGGGAGGTCTGGTGCGACGGGATGGAGGTAAGCCAGTTCACCTATTTCCAGCAGGTCGGCGGGCATGATTGCCACCCCGTCTCGGGCGAGCTGACCTATGGGCTGGAGCGGCTGGCGATGTATGTGCTGGGCGTGGACCACGTGATGGACATGCCCTTCAACGACCCGCAGGTGCCGATCCCGCTGAGTTATGGCGATGTCTTCCGCGAGACGGAACGGCAATATTCGCGCTGGAATTTCGACGTGGCCGATACGGGCATGCTTTTGCGCCATTTCGAGGATGCCGAGGCCGAATGCGCCCGCATTCTGGCGGCACCCGAAGAGGATACTGCGGGGCGGCGGATCGTGATGGCACATCCCGCCTATGACCAGTGCATCAAGGCCAGCCACCTTTTCAACCTTCTGGACGCGCGGGGCGTGATCTCGGTGACCGAACGGCAGGCCTATATCGGGCGGGTGCGGGCGCTGGCCAAGGCCTGCGCCGATGCCTTCGTGGCGGCGTGATGGGCCGGATCGCTGTTCTGGGGATCGTTGTCGTGGCGCTTCTGGGCGG
>JBBSBE010000209.1:0-4579 GCA_038251625.1 Rhodobacterales bacterium | reverse complement strand
GCCGCCCCGGCGACGGGAGCGCAGATTCTGGCCGCGATCACCGGCAACACGGTGCAGGGCAGCATGGATGGATCGGGCGCCTATACCGAATTCTATCAGGCCGACGGTATCATCAAGGGTTCGGGCTATACCGGCAGCTGGCTCGTCGCGCAGAACAAGATGTGTTTCGCCTATGAAGCGACGCCGACCACCTGCTATGCGGTCGAGTTGAACGGGACCGAGGTGACCTGGATCGGCGACGGCGGGGCAGAGGGCAAGGGCACGATCCTGCGGGGCAATCCGAACAAGTTCTGAGGCGCGGCAAGGGCTGTCCGCGTGTGGACACGTTCGCGGCCTATGGAAATCAAGGGGTTGCAAGCGGCGTTTTACGCATTCTTAACTTGTCCGCGATCCGGGTGGGTCTGATGGACACGTGCGGACAGCAGGCCGGGCGCCTGATCCGGGCGGCGCGCCCCCCCTCCCCATCCCTCCCCAAGGAAGGGGAGGGCGCGGCAGACGTTCCGGCGGCGGGCCTCGGGGCGGGCCTCGTCAGCGCCAGCCGATTTCGGCCAGCGCGCGGGCCATCTCGGGCGGCAGCGCCTCGCTGCGCGCGGCCCCGGAGGCGAGGTCGCGCGGGGCATCCGCGGGTGGCAGGTAGCGCCAGCCCTGAAACGGGCGGCGGGGGGCTGCTTCGGTGAGGTGGATCGCCGCGTCGAGGTGGATGGCGCAGCGCAGGATGCCATCGTCGCCGCGCATCTCTTCAAGCCCGAGGATCGCCTGACGGCAGAGAACCACGCCTTTGATCACCCAGTAGAGCGATCCGCCGTCCAGAACCTCTTCCTGCCGCCGGGGCCACATGCGGGTGACGTGGACGGCCCGACCGGCGGGCCAGCGGTGGCGCTGGCTGGTTTGCCACTGGGCAAGGTCATCCACCGATTCGGCGCCGACGCAGAGTTTCAGGATATGCGTTGTCATGTCGGGCAGTGTAATCTCCCCGCAGGGGAGTTCAAGATTGCCACGGGCGCGGGTTTCGCTTATCTTGTGGCCTCCCCCAAGTTATCCACAATCCCGAGGGTCTTATGTCGCGCTTCGCTGCCCCCATCGCCGAGGCCATCTGGGATATGAAATACCGCCTGAAGGCGGCCGACGGCACCACGATCGATCGCACGATCGAAGATACGTGGCGCCGGATCGCCCGGTCGCTGGCGGCGGTGGAGGCAGAGCCTGCGGTCTGGGAAGACCGCTTCTATGCAGCGCTTGAGGATTTCCGCTTTCTGCCCGCAGGCCGGATCACGGCGGGTGCGGGCACGGGCCGCGCCGTCACGATGTTCAACTGCTTTGTCATGGGTACCATCCCCGACAGCATGGGCGGCATCTTCGAGGGGCTGAAGGAAGCTGCGCTGACGATGCAGCAGGGCGGCGGGATCGGCTATGATTTCAGTACCATCCGGCCCAAGGGTGCCGAGGTGCATGGCGTGGCCGCCGATGCCTCTGGCCCGCTGTCGTTCATGGATGTGTGGGATGCGATGTGCCGCACGATCATGTCGGCGGGGTCGCGCCGGGGCGCGATGATGGCGACGCTGCGCTGCAACCATCCCGATATCGAGGCCTTCATCGCGGCCAAGCAAGACCCGGCCCGGCTGCGCATGTTCAATCTGTCCGTTCTGGTGACGGATGATTTCATGGCGGCGGTCAAGGCGGATGGGCCGTGGGATCTGCGCTTTGGCGACCGCGTCTATCGCACGGTGCAGGCGCGCGATCTGTGGAACCGGATCATGCGCGCGACCTATGATTATGCCGAACCGGGCGTGATCTTCATCGACCGGATCAATGCGATGAACAACCTGTCGTATTGCGAGACAATCGCGGCCACGAACCCCTGCGGCGAGCAGCCGCTGCCGCCTTATGGCGCGTGCCTTCTGGGATCGATCAACCTTGCGCGGCTGGTGCCTGCGCCTTTCAGCGCGGGCGCGGCGCTGGATATGGCGGCGCTTGACGATCTGGTGCGCGTGGCGATCCGCATGATGGACAATGTGGTGGATGCCAGCCGCTTTCCGTTGCCGCAGCAGGCGGCAGAGGCGAAGGCGAAGCGCCGGATCGGGCTGGGGGTGACGGGGCTTGCCGATGCGTTGTTGATGGTGGGGTTGCGCTATGGTTCGCCCGAGGCGGCGGCGGTGACGGAAGACTGGATGAAGGCCATTGCGCGGGCCTCCTACCTTGCTTCGGTGGACCTTGCGCGCGAAAAGGGGGCGTTTCCGCTGTTCGACGCCGAGCCCTACCTCGCATCGGGCAACCTGGCGCAGATGGACGGGGATGTGCGCGACGCGATTCGGGCGCACGGCATCCGCAATGCGCTGCTGACGTCGGTGGCACCGACGGGGACGATCAGCCTTTATGCGGGCAATGTATCATCGGGGATCGAGCCGGTCTTTGCCTATGCCTACACCCGGAAGGTGCTGCAGAAGGATGGCAGCCGCACCGAGGAAGAGGTGGCGGATTACGCCGTCAGCCTGTGGCGCGACCTGCATGGCGATGCGGAACTGCCCGCGCATTTCGTGAACGCCCAGACCCTGCCGCCGCTCGACCATGTGCGGATGCAGGCGGCGGCGCAGAAATGGGTGGATTCGTCGATTTCGAAGACGATCAACTGCCCCGAGGACATCAGCTTTGACGATTTCGCCGAGGTCTACATGGCTGCCTGGGATCAGGGCTGCAAAGGCTGCACCACGTATCGGCCCAATGCGGTGACGGGGTCGGTGCTGGCGGTATCCGAGAAGGCGCCGCCGAAGGCGAGTGGCGAGGTCGTGTATCTGTCTGAACCGCTGGACCGGCCTGCGGCGCTGGAGGGGCAGACCTACAAGGTGAAATGGCCGGGCACGGAACACGCGCTTTACATCACCATCAACGATATCGTGACGGCGGGGCACCGGCGACCCTTCGAGGTGTTCATCAATTCCAAGAACATGGAGCATTATGCGTGGACTGTTGCCCTGACGCGCATGATTTCGGCGGTGTTCCGCCGGGGGGGCGACATCTCGTTCGTGGTGGAGGAGTTGAAGGCCGTGTTCGACCCGCGCGGCGGGGCGTGGATGGAGGGGCGGTACATTCCCTCGATCCTGGCGGCCATCGGCGGCGTCATCGAGCAACACCTTGTGGTGATTGGTTTTATCGCGGGCGAAGGGCTGGGGCTGAAGGCCGATCCGAAGGCGGTGGGGGTGGGGCAGGCCTGTTCGTCCTGCGGGGCCTATGACCTGCGGATGGTGGAGGGGTGCCTGACCTGCGCATCCTGCGGCTTTTCGAAATGTGGCTGACGGCTGTCCTGACATCGAATTGACTTGCCTTGCGCGTGTCTGCGCCCCATCTGGGGTTGAACGCTCGACGCACGCTGCCGGAAGGATTCTGATGACCCGCTTTGCCCTCGCGCTTGCCGTGGCCCTTGCGCCGTCCCTTGCGGCGGCAGGCGACCCGACGGCGCCTGCAGCCGAGCCGGGCATTGCCGCGCCTGCTGCTGCGCCTGCGGGCAATGTGCTGAGCTTCCGGGTGCTTGGCGGCGCGGCCTATGCACCCGATTACTTCGGCTCTGACACCTATTCGGTCCAGCCCGATTTCAACCTTGGGATCGAAAACGTCCGCATCGGGCGCTTCGCGATCGGCCAGCCTGGCCCTGCCGCGCCGTCGCGCGGGTTCGGGTTGCATGGGGCCGCGCGGTTTGTGTCCGAGCGGTCGTCCAGCGACAATCCCGAGCTGCGTGGTCTGGACAAGGTGGACGCGAGCCTCGAACTGGGGCTTGGCCTGCACTACGAAACCGAAGCGATGCGCGCTTTTGCCGATCTGCGCTATGGCGTGATCGGGCACAACACGTTTGTGGGCGATGCGGGGGTGGATCTGATCCTGCGCCCGACCGACCGGCTGACGCTGAGCGCGGGGCCACGGGTGAGTTTCGGCAGCGGGAAGTTTGCCGACACTTATTTCGGGGTCACCCCGGACGAGGCGGTGGCAAGCGGACTGCCCGCCTATAATGCCGCGGGCGGGATTCTGGGCCTTGGGGCAGAGATCCGGGCGGATTATGCGCTGAACGATCTGTGGTCGGTCGAGGGCACGCTGACCTACAACCGCCTGCAGAACAGCGGCGCCGAAAGCCCGATCACCGGTCTTGGCAGCCGCGACCAGTATTCGGTGCGGCTGGGCGTATCGCGGCAGATCAATCTGAACTTCTGAAGGTCTGCGTCCGGCGGGCGCGGGTAGGGTGGGTGCACCCACCCTACGTTGGGAGCGCCGGACGCACAGGGTATGATCGGCGCAAATCCGGGTGCTGTGATCCACCGTGCCGGGCATAAATCTTCCATTCAGCGTCATCGGGGGGGCGCCATCAGCGCCGCCGCGTCGTTCTCTTTGTGCGGGTCGCAGATCATCTGACCGCCGCGCATGAACGCGGTGCTGCCGGGCGTCTTGCGCGCGGCCACGGCCTTTCTCGCGCCGGATCGTCGCGCAGAAGTGGCGCATGGGCTTCTTTTCCCGGCATGGACGGCCTTCTTGCCTGACCGCGCCGCAGGGCGTATCAGACCGCACCCCGCACCCCGCACCCCGCACTCCAAGGCCT
>JBBSBE010000208.1:0-4611 GCA_038251625.1 Rhodobacterales bacterium | reverse complement strand
ATCGCGTAGGCAAACAGGCCGGTCGAGATCACGAGCGAGAGCGCGGCGGCGAACAGGTTCTGGGTGATGCTGGTCATGGGGTTTTCTCCTAATCGGTTGCGGCTTTGGGTTCGTTTCGGGATTGTCCGGGGCGGTTCGAGTTGCTGTGCCCCGGTGACAATTGAGAACTAGGCCGGTTGCGCGATTGGTGCCTTGGCGTTTCCATAAAGGTTTTGTGAAGTTGACTTGAAACCTGTGACTTTCCTGAAGGCACAGGGGGGTAATGGCGTAATTTCAAGAGAATGACTGGCAACCTGCGCACCCGTGAAAGAGGCGCGCAGCAGCAAAAAAGGGTCTCTTGGGAGTTCCCGGGGCGGCCGAATTCGCCCGAAGGCGCCGAGCATCACCCCGCGCTGCAGGGCTCGCACCGCAGATGCGGCCTTGGACAAGGGGGGAGGCCGACCCGCGCCGCATGCCCGCAAAGCACGATGCGCGCGCAAGCTTGCCGATGCGCGCGCCTAGGTCGAGCGCCGGCCTGCTCGCCCTAGTGTGCGTTGGATAAT
Source organism: Rhodobacterales bacterium (assembly GCA_038251625.1). Lineage (GTDB taxonomy): Bacteria > Pseudomonadota > Alphaproteobacteria > Rhodobacterales > Rhodobacteraceae > JBBQXK01. The sequence goes on along the minus strand of JBBSBE010000208.1, from coordinate 4,069 downwards.
GCGACGCGGGCGGGCGGCGTGCGGCTCGTCGGCGGATAGCCCGTGATCTGGTCCAGCGGGGGCGAGCCCGTCAGCGCGTATGAGGCAAGGCGCCCGCTCATCACCGTGCATTCGACGCTGCCGACGTTGAGCCCGGTATAGGTCCAGTCGCCGGCCAGCGTGAGATTGGCATAGCCGCTCTCCCAGGCCGCGAGGCGGTAGGCGGTGCTGCCCTTGTGGCTGGGGACATAGCGTTCGCTGGGATCGATGTTGGCCCGCCAGAACTGGCTGGCGAACCGATCCTTGCCGATGCCGGGGTCCGGCCGGGTGTCGACCAGCAGGCAGTAATCGAGCGCCCCGGCAGGGCCGTCGCCTTTGCCCGCGTTGTTGACGGCGCCGGGCATCAGGGGTCCGATCGCGAAATCGAGGTAGTCGACCGATTGCCGGGCCACATAGGCCGCCATGCGCGCGGGATAATCGTGATCGGTGAACGGCGGCGGCGGGTTCTCGACCTCGGGCATCTCGTCGCAGAAATACCACAAGGACCGGGGCTGGCTGTCCTTTGGCCAGGTTTCCCACCTCAAGAGGTGATGCATCTCGCAGTGGCCGGTGAACGGCCGGAAATAAGTATCGCCGAGCGCGGTGTTGGGCGGGGTGAGCGGGATCGACCAGCCCAGTTCCTGCATCGTTTCCGACAACCAGATCTGAAACGCCATGGTCTGCACCGCGGGGAGCGCTGCAACCATGTTCTTCCACGCCGGCGAATGCGCGATCAACTGGGGACAGATATAGGGCGCCGCCCCGATCGAAATGGCGAAGACCAACTGGTCGAAATCCCGCCCCGCGACCAGCGAGCGTGAGCCCACCGGCTGCCACGGGGTCCACCAGGATTCGAGATCGACCTGCGCGTTCCGCATCGCCTCGCCCTCGACCAGTTGCTCGTAATTGGGCTCGTGGGGCCACGACGGCAGCCCCATGGGCGGCTGCGCCATCAAGGGCGAATAGTGTTCGATCCCCGGCTTGAGCGTGGCCTGCACGTCGATGTCGACCGAGGCGATCTGCGTCTTGTCGTCGCTCAGGTTGAGAGCGGTGACCTTCTGGAAGAATTCGAACTTGACGCCGCGCTTCGCCAGCACCTCGTAGAAGGGCGCGATCACGGCCTCCCCGGTGCCTGCGGCGAACGCGTAGATCGCATGGCCGCAGAAGGCCAGCGACCGCAACGACCAGTGCACGTATGCGCCTGCCGCCATGTCCGAGGGCCCCGAGGTATCGCCGGCCGGGTACTGGTAGGACAGGTTGATGGTGTTGAGCGCAATCGGCGAATGCACCGTCAGCGGGTCAGCGCCGTTGCGGATCAACCAGTCAGTCCAGTTCTCGTTGTCGAGATAGTCGAACCCCTTGGCGGCGATCTCGTCGGCCAGAACGCCGCGGAACAGGGTCACGAACCAGTCGACGATGGTGAAGATTTCATACGCCTCGGGATCATCCTCGACCAGCGGCTGAACCAGCGCGCGCAGGTCGAAATAGACCTTGTCGAAGATCGGCGAGAGCACTTGCGCGAGCGCCTCTCCCTCGGCCGCGGCCAGATGTTCCACCTTGGCGGCCAGCGCGTCGAAGGCATCGACCAGGAACCCGCCATGCTTGTGCCGGGGCGTTGCCGAATGCAGGCCTTCCAGAAACGCGAGGGCGCGGCGGATAAGGTCCTCGACGCTGATGATGCCGTGCGGCGTGGTCGGATCGGGATAGACCCTGTTCACCGGAAAGGTGAAAGGGAACGCGGTAGGGGTGTCGCCCTTAAAGGTGTACATCTGGGCGGTGTCTAACCCGATCAGCGCCTCGGAGATGGTGGCCAGCGGTGTGCCCGGTGCGCGGCCGAGTTCGGCGTAGACCTGTGCCAGCATCGGGATGGCGTTGTAATAGGACCCGAGAAAGCCGTGGATGCCGTGCTCCTCGATGCGGTTGTCGGGGCCTCGCGACGAGGCGCACTTGCCGCCGAGCCGCCAGCCCAGGGTGTAGATGGTCACCTCGTAACCGGGCTGCGAAGACAGCTCGAACGCCGTCGCTAACGCGCCGATCCCGCCTCCCAGAATGGCAACCCTAGTCGTCTCTCCCGTCTTTTGCATTTCGTAAGCCCCCCTCGAAATTCCGCGTCCCCTTATCCGTCCCACCCGCAGGCCCGCAGCGCCGAAATGAAGTCCTCTAGCTCGGCTTCCTCCGCGAAAGGATGGCCCCGCCGCAGCGCCGCCTCGTTGTATCCGGCGTTGAGCTCCAGCGCCTTCTGGCAGGTCGTGCGCGCGCTCGCTTCCTCGCCCAGCTTGTGCTGGCAGACCGCGAGCAACATGTGCAGGAAGAAGTAATCGGGCCGCCGGGTCAGCGCGTCCTGGCTATATGCCTTGGCGTCTTCGATCCGTCCGAGGCGCAGACAGGCGATCGCGTTCGAGCGCAGCCACAACCAGTCGTGAGGGTCGGTCGGGCTCATCGTCAAGGCGTTGGCGATCTTGACGAGCGCCTCCTGCGCATCGCCCCGGAAAGCGAGCAGCCGGCCGAGTTCGGCAAGCGATGGCGCGTAACCCGTATTGAGTTCGAGCGCGCGTCGCTGTTCGGCCATGGCCGCATCGAATTGCTTGGCCAGGGTAAGGACTATGCCGAGCTCGCAATGGGTCGCCGCGCTGTAGGGATCGGCCGCCACCGCCTTGGCGGCGAAGGCGTGAGCGCGGCCGATCTCGTAGGCGAAGTCGCGCACCCGGCCCGCCCAGACACGCCCCAGCGTGTTCGACGCGAGCATCACCAGCGTCTGGCTGTCATCGGGATCGAGTTCGAGCGCCCTGAGGAGGAGGTCCTCGGCGATGTCGAAATCCTTGAGCGTGCTTTTCCAGTAATGATAGCGACCTCGGATAAAGAGGTCCCAGTGCTGGAAGCTTTGCGGGCGCTTCAAGGCGATGTCCTGCTCGCGGGTCAGCACGGCCGGTTCGATCGTGCCAACGATGTTGTAGGTGATGCCGTCCTGGAGCGTGAAGATCTCCTCGAGCTGGCAATCCTGCCGGGTCGACCACACGACCTCGTCCGAATTGCCGTCGATCAGATCGACCCTGACCCGCACGATCGGGCCCATCTTGCGGATCTGTCCGCGCAGCACGTAGCGCACCGAAAGATCGGCGCACACCTGTGTGGTAGGCGCGTCGTCGTTTTTGTAGGAGAGCGAGGACTGGCGCGAGATCACCCGCAGGAGGCTCGACCGCGAAAGGCCGACAATGATGTCTTCCGCCATGCCCTCAGCGAAATAGGCCTGTTCGTCATCCCCGGGCGGGTGGCGGAAGGCGAGACCCGCAATGCTCGGCCGCCCGAAGAGGGGCGCTGCCGACGGTTGGTCCACCGCGCCTGCGGTTGCGGCGCCATCGGCTTGCGCTGCGTCCGCCGCCTCGGCGGGCGACGCGTGCGCGCTGCCCGGGGTTTCGGCCGAGGCCCCCTCGTCCGCAACGGGCGCGCGTTCCTCGCACAGTTGATAGCCGACGCCGCGCACCGTTTCGACCAGCGCGGCATCCGGGCCCAGCGCCTTGCGTAGCGCGCCAATGTGGACCTGGAGCGCGTTTTCCTCGACCGCGACATTGCTCCATACCGCATCGAAGAGCTCGTCCTTGGAGACGACCCGGCCGCGATGGCGGCTCAGTTCGGACAAGATCGCGAGCGCGCGCGGCCCCATCGAAACGCGCTTGCCTTGACGAAGCAACTGGCGGTCTTCGTGAAGAAGGTGCGATCCGATCTGAATCTCACGCACGCCCCGAACCTCCCCATTCCTGATGACTGCCAAACGTGCAAGGACAAATGGCCGTTGTCAGCTTAGCATGAAAAACCGGCGAAATCTCGACAATAGCACGACCTCGGAAATCCGCCTGCCTAGCTCGCTTGTTCTGGGCACCGCCCGGGGGAATCGGCTTTATCCTGGCGCTTCACCTCCGCTTCCCGCCCAGCTTAGATAACAAGCGGGGCCGATCAGCGATCCCGATGACGGGATGGCGGCCTTTGGCGGAAGCAGACGTTCAATATGGCTGTCGTGAACGACTAAATCTGGTCGACTCTTGCCGGATTCCCT
>JBBSBE010000207.1:0-4710 GCA_038251625.1 Rhodobacterales bacterium | reverse complement strand
GGGCCACGAGGTGATGTTCATCTGCGCCACCGACGAACACGGCACTCCGGCCGAGCTTGCCGCCGCAAAGGCCGGCAAGCCCGTGGCCGAATACTGCGCCGAGATGCACGAGGTGCAAAAAGACCTCGCCGCCGGGTTCCGGCTGTCGTTCGATCATTTCGGCCGCTCTTCAAGCCAGCGCAACCATCGCCTGACCCAGCATTTCGCCGGGCGGCTGGCCGATGCGGGCCTGATCTCGGAAGTCAGCGAAAAGCAGATGTTCTCGATCGCCGACAACCGCTTCCTGCCCGACCGCTATATCGAAGGCACCTGCCCCAATTGCGGCTATGATCGCGCGCGCGGCGACCAGTGCGAGAACTGCACCAAGCAGCTTGACCCGACCGACCTGATCAACCCGCGTTCGGCGATTTCGGGAAGCACCGACCTTGAGGTGCGCGAGACCAAGCACCTCTACCTGCGCCAATCCGCGCTGCGCGACCGGCTGCGGGACTGGATTACGACCCGCACCGACTGGCCGCTTCTGACCACGTCGATCGCGCTGAAATGGCTGGATGACGGCGAGGGCCTGCAGGACCGGGGCATCACCCGCGATCTGCATTGGGGCGTGCCGGTGAAGCGGGGGGATGACCCCTGGCCAGGGATGGAGGGCAAGGTTTTCTACGTCTGGTTCGACGCCCCCATCGAATACATCGCGGGCACCGCCGAATGGGCCGACGCGAACGGCCTGCCCGACGCCGCCTGGCGCCGCTGGTGGCGGACGGACGAAGGGGCCGACGCCGTGCGCTACGTGCAGTTCATGGGAAAGGACAACGTGCCGTTCCACACCCTTTCCTTCCCCGTCACCATCATGGGGTCGGGCGAGCCTTGGAAGCTTGTCGATTACATCAAGTCGTTCAACTACCTCAACTACGACGGCGGCCAGTTCAGCACGTCGCAGGGACGTGGCGTGTTCATGGATCAGGCGCTGTCGATCCTGCCCGCCGACTATTGGCGCTGGTGGCTGCTGTCGCATGCCCCCGAAAGCAGCGACAGCGAGTTTACCTGGGAAAACTTTCAAGGGTCGGTCAACAAGGATCTGGCCGATGTGCTGGGCAACCTTGTCAGCCGCGTCACCAAATTCGCCCGCGCAAAGTTCGGCGATGCGGTGCCCGAGGGGGGCGCGTGGGGCGAACGGGAAGCGGCGCTGGTGCAGGAACTGACGGCGCGGCTGTCAAGCTACATGGCGGCGATGGAGGCGATGGAGGTGCGCCGCTCGGCACAAGAGTTGCGCGCGATCTGGGTGGCAGGGAACGAATACCTGCAATCCGCCGCACCCTGGACGGTGGTCAAGACCGACCCTGAACAGGCGGCGGCGCAGGTGCGGCTGGGGCTGAACCTGATCCGGTTCTACGCCATCCTTTCGCAGCCCTTCATCCCCGATGCCGCTGCCGCGATGATGGCGGCGCTGGGGTCGGATGACTGGACGTGGCCTGCCGACATCGCCGCCGCCCTGACGTCCCTGCCCGCAGGCCACCCTTTCACCGTGCCGGAAAACCTGTTCCGCAAAATCACGGATGAAGAGCGCATCGACTGGCAGACGCGTTTTTCGGGCATCCGCAGCTAGGCCTTGCGGCCCCGGTCATCGGCGCTAACCTTCGCGGGGGGGGATTGCCATGGCCATTAACACCGTACCCGTCTCGGCGGGGCAAGCCCATGACGCGCTGGCGGCGGGCTTTGCCGTGCAGATGGCGGGGGGGATGACGGCCTCTTGGATGCTGCACGGGCGCCCGGGGATCGGCAAGACCGAGGTGGTTGCGGGTCTGGCCGCAGCGACCGGCAGCCGCCTGTTCGACCTGCGCCTGACGACGATCGAGCCCCAGGATCTGCGCGGCCTGCCGTATTATGACCACGACACGAAAAAGACGGTCTGGTACCGGCCCGAGGATTTGCCGGATGATCCGGCGCATCCGTCGATCCTGTTCCTCGATGAACTGACCGCCGCAGCACCAACCCTGCAGCCCACCGTCTATGGGCTTTTGCAGGAGCGGCGGGTGGGGCGGCATCTGTTGCCCGGAAACGTGTTCATCGTGGCCGCGGGCAACACGGTCGAGGATGGCGCCATCGCCTATGACATGGGCACGGCGCTTTCCGACCGTCTGATCCATCTTCTGATCCGCGCGGATGCCGCCGACTGGGTGGCGCGCTACGCCCAGCCGAAGGGCCTGCATCCCGCCGTAATCGCCTTTATCCGCATCCGGCCCGACCTTCTGGAAACCACGGAAGCGGCGATGCGCCGGGGCGATACCATCGCCTGCACACCGCGCAGTTGGGCCCGTGCCTCGGCCATCCTGACGGCCCACCCCGACCGGGGCTTGCGCAATATCCTGCTGGCCGGCGTGCTGGGCGAGGCGGTTGCGGCAGAGTTCGCGCTGGTGGCCGATGACATTCTGGCCACCGTGCAGGTGGACGAGATGTTGCGCGCAGGGCCAAAGGCACGCGTGGCGCTTTACCCCGCCTCGATGCACGGATTGACGGCGCTGGTTTACGGGCTGGTCGCCTGCGGCCGCGACAGCCTGCCGGGCGCCATCGAGATCATGGCGGAACTGCGCCAGCTTGCCGCCCTGCGCCCGGAACCTGCCTTTGCCCGGATGCCACTTGCCGAGCTTTGCACCCATGGGTTCGAGATGCTGCTGCGCCGTGCGCTGGATGCAGGCTGGCAAGAGGCTTTCCTCACCTCGCCCGCCTATGCCGCCTATGCTGCGGAACGCCGGGCCGCGGGCCTTGAATGACGCATTCCACCCGCGCCACCGCCGCCCTGCGCGCGCTGGTTGAGGCTGATCCCGCAATGGCGGCGCTGTCGCTCTGGTGCGCACACCGCGACAGGGATCAGACATTGCCAGCCGTGACCGAAGGCGAGGCAATCCATTATGGCGCCGCTTTCGAGGCGTTGGCATTGCATGAGGCCATGGGCCTTGCCGCCCATCACATCCTGCACGTCGCCCTGCGCCACGGGGCGCGGATGGGGGCGATGGCGGCGCGGATGGGCGAGGGGTTCGATGCAGGCCTCTGGGGGATCGCCGCTGATGCCATCGTGAACGAGGCGCTGCTGGAAGCGGGCTATGCGCTGCCCCGGCCCGCCTTGCGCCTGACGGGGCTGTTGGCTGCGGCCCTGGGCGAGGTGAAAGACCCCCGCGCGGCGTTGGCGGACTGGGATGCCGACCGCCTTTACATCCGGCTGAGGGCCGAGGGGGAGGGTGCCACATCGCGCGCCAAGGCGCATGCGGCCTCCCAGGGATATGCCGCCGATCTGACGCCCGCGCCCGCCGAGGCCGAGCCGGAAAAGACGGAAGCCGACTGGCGCCAGCACGTGACCCGGGCGATGGAGGCGGGGCGGATCGCGGGACGCGGGTTCGGGATGGTCGGGCGCGGCATGGCCGATCTGCCCGCGCCCCGTACCCCGTGGGAGGTGATCCTGCGCGGGCTTGTCACCCGGGCGCTGCTGCCCTTGCCACGCGCAAGCCACCGCCGCCCGGGCCGCGCCTTTCTGGCGATGGACGCGCAGGCCCGCGCAACGGGCGGCCCGGCGCCCGCCTTTCAGCCTGGCCTTGCCCGCGCCGCCCCGGTGCCCCGGCTGGTGCTGGCGCTGGATACCTCATCCTCCGTCGACGACGCACGGATGGCACTTTTCCTGAGCGAGATCATGGGGATCGCCCGGCGCGTGACCGCCGAGATACACCTTGTGGCCTTTGACGAGGCCCCCGAAGCACCCCGGCGGCTCGATCTTGCCACATGGCGCACGCAGGTACCTGCACTGACCTTTCGGCGCGGGGGCGGAACGGCCTTTGGCCCGGCTTTGGCGGCGGCGGCGGCGCTTGGACCGGCTATCATCTTGGTGCTGACCGATCTTGAGGGCGACCCCGGCCCCGACCCACGCCGCCCGGTGATCTGGGCCGTGCCGGACGACAAAGGCATCGCCCCGCCGCCCTTTGGCCGCGTGCTGTCACTTTCGCATTAGCGCGGCCATCCGGGCGTGGGCCGATACCGCACGCGCCTCAAGCCGTTCTTCGCGCAGAAAATCGTCTTGCGAAAGGTTGATGCGGTGAAAATCGCGTTCCGTCAAAGGGGGTTGGAACAGCGTGTCGCGGATCAGCGCGGCCTCGTCGGGTGTCAGGGCCAGAAGTTCCGGCCCCGCCTCGGACTGGACCGAGACGAAGGTCAGCGGGGCGATGCGGGCCAGTTCCGATTGCTCGACCACCAGCCGCAGCGCGCCATCCGCCATCCCCCGCCCCGCCGCAACCTGCGTCAGGATCGTGCGGGCGCGCACGCGGAAAAGATCGAGCCCCCGTTCGGCATCGGCCTTGCCGATCAGCGCACCGCGCCTGGCGATCGGCACCCGCAAAAGCCGCATCTCGGCGGCATAGACGGCCATGAACATCAACAGGGGCGCCTGCGCGATGGCAAGCGCCTTGTCCTGCCAGATCAGCGCGGCGAAGACGAAGGGCAGAAGCGCCACCGAATAACGCAGCATCTCCATCTCGAAAATCATCCGTGCCCAGAGGCGAAATCCGCCACCACGCGGCCATGGCATGCCACGCCCCAGAAATCGTTTTGGCAGCGAAGAGGCCTGCAGCTTCAACGGGTTGAGGACGGTATCGGGGGTCACGATCAGCATCGGGGCATGCGCCTTTTTTTGCTGATCTAGCGCGGGGGTGGGGTGGTGCCCAGAGCCGG
>JBBSBE010000206.1:0-4826 GCA_038251625.1 Rhodobacterales bacterium | reverse complement strand
GGGGGCGAGGTGGTGTATCTCGTCCGCGCAAACCATATCGGGCGGCCTGCCTTTGCAACTACCCTCTCCGGCACCAAGGCTTGGTCGGCGGCCCGGCCCTCCGCTCGCGCTCCGGGCGTTCGGGGGGGAAACGGTCCACTGGACCGTTTTCTGATCCCCCTCACCCCTTCGGCGGCGTCCACGTCACCACCGGCGCCCCCATCGACGCCCGCTTCCCGGGACAGTGGTTCCAGGCCGGTGAGCCGGATCAGGGATCGCTCCAGTGGAGCGATCCCCCGGCGAACGGCTTGCACCAGAACTGGATGCGCGACTACGATCCGACAACAGGGAGGTATCTGCAGGCCGACCCGCTCGGGCTGGTGGATGGGGCGAGTGTCTATGGGTATGCGCTGCAGAACCCGGGAAGGTATACAGACCCAACCGGGGAATTCGTTCCTCAAGCCGTTGCTTGTCTCGTCAACCCCTGGTGCCGAGCAGCAGTCGGCGCCGCTGCAGGGTTGCTCTATGGTTATCTGGTCGATGACGATCAATGTTATACTTGGGGCGAGGCGGCCTATTATACAGGCATGGGTGCGACGGTTTACTGGGGTGCCGGAAAAGCTGTCAGTCCCATCTTCTCGCGTGCAGGACCATTTCGTCGTGGTGGTTGGTGGAGCACGGGAAAGAACTGGCGAGTGGGTTGGAACCGTAAGGGCGGCAACGCGGTATTTCGTTGGTCTGATCGGTGGTCAGGCAACAGCCACTGGGACTGGTATGATGGGGGTCCGCTTTGAAGATGCTTGGATCGGCAAGCGACCTGACTGAGTTTCAGCATAGGCTTGTCCGAGTGCTAGTTGCGTCTGGATTTGTGCATGGAGAGGAGGTCAGACTCCGCAGATTGAATGTTTCAGAACCAGTTTTGGAGTGTCAAGTCGGGAACGCAAGAGTCTATATCTACACCGATGCATTTCAGTTCGAATTGGGTGAAAAAGTTAATCGATTTGAAGCGGAAGACGTCCCAACTGAAGAAGTGGCGTCGAAATGTCTTTCCGATTTGTTGCAAGCCGCGTTTGTGACTTGATGCACCAACACGGAGTGACCAGGTAGGAAGCTAAAGCCTCGGGCAAAGACCCTGCCTTCAACGAGCGTCGAGATCACTGGAACCACCACAATGGGACCGAGGAAAACAACGTACGACGGAGGCGACGGGTGCGCTGATCCACGAGAATGTGTGGATGGGCTGGGATCCGGCTGCAGTGATCGAGGGCGGGGTGGTCTACATGGTCCGCGCCGACTACATCGGGCGGCCTGCCTTTGCCACCACCCTCTCCTGCACCAAGGTCTGGTCCGCGGCCCGGCCCTCCGCTCGCGCTCCGGGCGTTCGGCGGGAAAACAGTCCACCGGACTGTTTTCTGATCCGCCTCACCCCTTCGGCGGCGTCCACGTCACCACCGGCGCCCCCATAGACGCCCGCTTCCCAGGACAGTGGTTCCAGGCCGAGTCGGGCTTGCACCAGAACTGGATGAGGAACTACGATCCGACGACGGGGAGGTATCTTCAGGCGGATCCCCTCGGGCTCGTGGATGGGGCCAGTGTCTATGGGTATGCCAGACAATCGCCCGCTATGGTGTCCGACCCACGAGGAGAACAGACTACACCGTGGTTTGGTCCTAGACTAGGTCCTCTAGGTATTCCTCGGGTCGGTCCAAGATTGGGACCTTGGGAGTTGCCTCCGCTTGTAATGCCAAGGACGGAAGATTCTGGAAAGTTCATCTCCCATCCCAAAGCCGTCGAGCAGCATCGGAAGTACAAGAGATTCTGCAGCATGCCACCTCCTGAGACAGGAAATATCTGCACGAACCTTTTGAATCGGGCTGAATTTCTGTTCCGATGTGCAAAAATGCGGGAAGATTGGGATAACGAGTGGATGCCTGGACGTCATCGGGACGCAATAATTGATCTGCGTAGAGGAGCGCAGAACGCCCTTACTCAATTGGGCAAGATCTGTGCTTCATGTGGGTCAGAAGAGTTGAACTATACTCCAATCCTGACGTCATGGCAGTAAGAGGGAGCAAGATGAGCAAGTTGAGCAAACTATCAGACGTGCTCGCCAAGTATGCAAATGATCCGCTTTTTCCTGATGGGGTCGCGCTTAAGATTGGTTCACTTACCTTTGATGGAGACTCACTCCTTCATCGTGTTTGTCTGACAAACGATGTGGAGGCCGCTAGAATCCTAATAGATAGCGGAGTGCAGGTTAACTTGAAGGGAGACATGGGCTCGACACCGCTCCATAATGCGGTAGAGCACTCCGATCTGCAAATCGTTAAATTGCTTCTGGAGGCCGGCGCCGATCCATTTATCGAGAATGAGTTCAAGCAGGACTGTGTCGCGTGGGCTCGATCTTGCGGGAATGAGCAAGCTGCGAAAGTGTTCGAATCGTTGAAGCGATAAAATTGACGTTTTGTATTCCCCAGAGCCCGATAATGTAGTGTGATTTCCAGATTTGCGGGATGTGCCCGATACAGAGGAACCAGCAAGACGGAAGCGGGAGTTCCGCTCGGGCGGCGTCCTGCAGGCGCAGTACCGCTATGACGCCATGGGGCGGCAGGCGGTGCGGACGCTGGTGCCCTCGGGGGTGACGATCCATTCGGTGTTCGACAGCGAAGGGCGGCGGAATCCTGAGTATCGAGTAGGATCAGAAAACGCTCCAGTGGAGCGTTTTCCCTGCGAGGCAGACGACCGGTGCCTTGATCCGCGAGTATGTGCGGATGGGTTGGGACCCGGTGGCCGTCATCGAGGGCGGGGTCATCTGCCTCATCCGCGCCGACCACATCGGGCGGCCGGCCTTGCGCCCTTCCCAATCGCCGCTGACGCCCTCGCTCCGCTTGTGGCACCCCCGGGCACGTCCTAAACTGCGCCCTATGGGAATCGCCCTTGACACCTCCACCCCCGAAGGCTGGCGGGCCGCCCGTACAGCGCTGGCATGGCAGGTGGAGCTTGGGGCGACCGAGGCGATCGGCGATGATCCGGTGGCGGCCTATGATCTGCCTGACCGGACCGCGCGTCGGGTGGTTCCGTCTGCGGCGGAGGCGGCCCCTCCACCCACCGCCGATCCGGTGGCCGAAGCCGAGGCCAGCGCCGCCGCCGCCCCCACGCTCGACGCGCTACGCGAGGCCATCGCCGCCTATCCCCATTGCGAGTTGCAAAAGGGGGCGCGCAACCTTGTGTTCTGCGATGGCCGCCCCGGCGCGCGTGTGCTGATCCTCGGTGAGGCGCCGGGGCGCGAGGAGGATCAGGAGGGGCGCCCCTTCGTCGGCGCCGCAGGCCAGCTTCTTGACCGGATGTTCGCCGCCATCGGCCTGTCGCGCAGCGCGCCCGATACCGAGACGGCCCTCTACATCACAAACCTCAGCCCCTGGCGCCCCCCCGGCAACCGCGACCCCTCGCCCGAGGAAATCGCCATGCTGCGCCCCTTTGCGCTGCGCCATATCGAACTGGCGGACCCGCAGGTGATCGTGGTGATGGGGAACACCCCCCTCGATGCGCTGCTCCGCAAGCGCGGCATTTTGAAGGCGCGCGGGCATTGGCATACGGCGCTGGATCGCCCCGTCCTGCCGATGGCGCACCCGGCCTACCTGCTGCGCAACCCCATTGCCAAACGCGAGGCCTGGGCCGATCTTCTGGTGCTGCAAGCCCGCCTGAAAGGTGCATGAATGCTGCCGGTTGATCCTCTTGTGCTGCTCGCCTTCCTGCCTGCGGGCCTTGCCCTCAACCTGACCCCCGGCCCCGACATGACCTTCTGCCTTGCCCAAGGGCTGCGCTCGGGGCCCCGTGCGGCGATGGCGGCAAGTGCGGGCGTCGCGGCGGGGTGCTTTGTGCATGTCACGCTTGCGGCGCTTGGGCTTGGGGCGCTGGTGGCGACCCATCCGATGGCGTTCGACGTGATCCGCTGGGGCGGCGTGGCCTATCTGGTGTGGCTTGCCGTGCAGACGCTGCGGCACCCCTTGGCGCCGCCTGATGCCCGCGCTATCGGCACCTCGCCCGCCCGCGCCTTCCGGCAGGCGCTTCTGGTGAACCTGCTGAACCCCAAGGTGATCCTGTTCATTCTGGCCTTCCTGCCGCAGTTCACCGATCCCGCGCGCGCGCTTCTGCCACAGTTCCTGCTTCTGGGCAGTTTTCTGGCCGTCGGCGGGCTGGTCATCAACGGCGCCGTGGGCCTTTCGGCTGGGGGGCTTGGCGCGCGCCTCGCGCGCTCACCCCGCCTTGGCCTCTGGCTGTCGCGCACCACGGCGGGGTTGTTCCTTGCCATCGCCGCCCGCCTTGCCCTGCAACCGAGGGGCTGAAATGAGCCGGATCGACGAAAGCCGCGACTTCATCCCCACCCGCATTGCCGTGCTGACGGTATCGGATACGCGCACCGCGGCAGATGACCGCTCGGGCGATACACTGACAGAGCGGCTGACAGAGGCAGGCCACACCCTTGCCGCCCGCGCCATCACGCCCGACGACCGCGCAACGATCGCCGCCCAACTGCGCGCCTGGATCGCCGATCCGGCCATCGACGTGATCCTGACCACCGGCGGCACCGGCCTCACGGGCCGCGACGTGACGGTCGAGGCGCACCGCGACGTCTACGAGAAGGAAATCGAGGCATTCGGCACCGTCTTCACGATGGTGTCGATGCAGAAGATCGGCACCTCCGCCGTTCAGTCCCGCGCCTGCGGCGGGGTGGCGGGGGGCACCTACCTTTTCGCGCTGCCGGGCAGCCCCGGCGCCTGCCGCGATGCCTGGGACGAGATCCTGAAATGGCAGTTGGACTACCGCCACCGGCCCTGCAACTTCGT
>JBBSBE010000205.1:0-4895 GCA_038251625.1 Rhodobacterales bacterium | reverse complement strand
TGATCGAGAGCAGGCAATCATTGACGGGATCAAGCGCGGCCGGGCGGATGTTGCCGCAGGACGTCTGGTTTCGAACGAAGCTGCCTTTGACGAGTTGGCGAATGCCGTGGAAGCCGCGGGGCGCGAACCTAGCAAGTGACGCGCCCTGTCCTCTGGTCGCGCGACGCCCTCGATGATCTGAAGCGACAACTGGTCTATATTGCGAGCGATGATCCCGTTGCCGCCCGGCGGGTGATAGATCGCTTGCGAAATGCCGCTGCCCAGCTGGAAGACTTCGCAACCGGACGTCCAGGCAGGGTGGTGGGAACTTACGAAAAATCTGTCACAGGCCTGCCCTACGTCATCGTCTACGAAATCGTTCAGAGCGTCACGGATGAAATCATCGCGATCCTGCGCGTAATCCACACGGCTCGTGATTGGCCTGATGGAGCATGGCCGTCTGATTGAGGGATCGGCTATCGGACGTTTTGGCGTGGCCCAATTGGCTCCACAGATTGGGCAAGTTTCACAGCCATCCTGGCGCACATGAGCTAACAGCCGGTCCCAAGGCCTTCCTCCACGTATTATTATGAGTTCGGCGCGTATTTGGGTCGTGCGGCTGAGTGGAACAGGAAAGTATCATAAGGCGGGATATTTCTTTTCAAAAGTCCTATTCGGAATTAGGCTGGCGTAGCGGCCTGAGGCCACCGTTTGCGACGGCGTCGGGCAGGGAGAAGTCGTAGCGCCCGAGGAAGTTGATGTGACGCCAGGCGATCGGCGAGAGGCGGGCGATATCGGCGGGCAGCGGCGGCGTCCCGGCTGCGCTGAGCTGGCGCACGGTTTCCTGCATGTAGACGGTGTTCCAGTGGACGATGGCGTTGAGGGCGAGTCCGAGAACACCAAGCTGCTCCTCTTGTCCTTGGCGCAGCGGGCTTCTGATTTCGCCGCGATCGCCGTGATGGACACGACGACCAAGCTTGTGGCGCAATTCTTGTCGGTTGAGCTGAAACAATATCCGCCGCCGGAATGGACGGTCATCGATGTAGCGCAGGATGTGCAGGGTCTTGATGATACGCCCCAGTTCGGACAGGGCCTTGGCGAGGGAGGTCGGGCGGTCCTTGACCTGCAACATGCGCATGACGCCGGCGGCTTTGAGATGGCCGAGCTTGAGCGATCCGGCCAAGCGAATCAGGTCGGGCCAGTGCTCCCGGATCAGGCTGATGTTGATCCTGCCCCAGGCAATCGCATCGAACGGCCCGTAGCGCGCGTGGCGGTCGATGCGCCACAGCTTTGCGCCGCCGATGTCCGCCAGACGTGGGCTGAACTGATAGCCCAAAAGCCAGAACAGGCCGAAGATGGCATCGGAATAGGCGGCGGTGTCGGTCATAATTTCCAGCGGTTCAAGCTCGGTTTCCTGCTCCAGCAACAGTGCGAGGACTACAAGGCTGTCGCGCAAGGTGCCGGGGATGACCGCGCCGGCGAGACCGCTGAACTGATTGGAAATCATGTTGTACCAGGTGACGCCGCGCTCCTGGCCGTAGTATTTGGGATTGGGCCCGGCGTGGATGGCGCTCGATGGCGCAACGAACCGCATGCCGTCGGCGCTGGCCGCCTCGCCGGCACCCCAGTGACGAACGATATCCAGACGGCTGTGCGCGGTAACGATCGCGGCGTTGGCTGCGGCTATGGTTTCTGGCCGAATGAAGTTCTGGCTCACCCAGGACAGCCGGTCGCGGCGCAGGGCTGGAAGTTCCGGACGCACGAGTGGCTCAAGACCGATGTTGCAAGCGCTGGCCACCAGGGCGGCGCACAGGCTGATCTCGAAGTGATCGACGCTGGCCTGACGCTCGCTCAGATGGGTGAAGGACCTGGCAAATCCGGTCCGGGCCATGACTTCGAGAAAGATATCGGGCATTCCTGCCTTTGGCATGCTCGTCTGGACGGCGGCGCGAAGCGCCCGCAGGCTCTCAGGCTCGTCGAGCTTGTCGAGGGGTGTGACGACAATCTCGGTCTTGCCGGCGACTGTCTCGAAACGCAGGTCAGGGTTGTCGGCAGCCCGCCCGGCGACATGGCGATATGCCTCGTCGAGAAGGCGGGAGAGGCCGTCGATCTCCGTCTCGGCTTCGAGCGATCGACCCAGGGCGCGCGCGACCATCAGCCGGGAGTTTTGCCAGGACTCGCCCTCGAGCATTCCGCGCCGGGGATCACCGTATCGGATGCCGGGGCTGGCGAAGACGTCGCGTCGCTTGATCGCGAGACGCCATGCATCGATGATCGCAAAGACATAGGCCTTGGGGTCGAGCACTTTGCCTTCACGGTCCAGGACATGTTGTCGCCACGCCTTGGGGACCGCGGCGGTCGGCGCGTCGCGCATTTTATTGAGAGCCGACCAGTCGTCGACGCCCTTGAGGAAGCTGATCGCGGCCTTAACATTTTTGCCGCCCGGGGCGGCGTCGGTCTCGATACGGGTGACGATTTCGCAGAACAATCGCCGGGCGCCCCGCCATTTTGCCCGCAGCTGGTCGTAGGGCTTGGTCTCGGCGGGTCTGGCGATTTCCTCCACCTTCGACATGGCGGCCTCGATGTCAGGACGGGGCACCTGCTCAAAAAGCATGTCTCGCCATCCATCGAGCGGCAGAGCATCGTCGGCCAGAACCAGCAGACCCATCGTGTGAAGCAACATCGCTGCACCATCGAGATCGCGCAGGCTGCGCAGGCGGTCCTGCCTTTCGGCGGCTTCTGCGCCCTTGACCATGTCCGAGAGCAGCGCCTCGGCCAACTCGGCGGCGTCGTCCTGGGCTGCGGCTTCGAGCGTATGGAAGAGCGCCGCGACGGTCGCGGTCCGCCGTGGCTCCTGCAGCGCGGCGATGGCCGAAGGCTTGCCAACCCGCGCCACCCGCGCGAGCCGCTCAAGGGTTGCGGCGGGAACGCCCCGTGGTGGTGCCGGCCGCAGATTGAAGGCCCGGACCGCATCGAGCCGATCGAGGTGGCGATAGAGTTCGCTCGACATGCGCTTGCTGGGAACGGTCCGCAGCGCATCGAGGGCGGCGAACGTCGACGTGTCGCCTTCGTCAAACAGCGCGGCGATGCGCACGCGCTGGTCATCGTTCAGGCTGGCGACCAGATGCCGCCACAGCCTCGTGCGCGCACGATCGCGGATCCTGCCAACCAGTCGCTCGAGCACCGTTACGCCCGGCAACAACACCTTGTTGGCGATCAGCCATGCCGCAGCGCGATCGATCAGCGGGCCGGGCCGATCGTCACCGCTCCAGCACAGGGCGTAGAGCCATCGGGTCAGCCGGAAGCGCGCCACGGCGTTGTCGCCAAAGTCCGTGAAACCGCAATGTGTCCGGATAAGCGTGAGGTGGCGGATGCGACTGCTCCCGTCGAAATAGGCATGGATGCCGGTTATGGGCGCAAGGTCGAGCTGCGCGGTCAGGGTCGCCAACACCGACGCCGGGATCTCGACGGCCGAAACGGGAAATGCCCCCAGAAACCGAACGCTCGTCAGCATCACCGCAAAGCCGAGACGATTATGGTCGCCGCGCAGCGATCCGATCAGATCGCGATCGGTCTGATCCAGATGAAAGTATCGCGCGAGTTGGTCGGCCAAGAGTTCGCCATCGAAGCGGGCGAAGCCCTGACGCTGGGCGTCGGTGAGATGACGGGTCGGCATGGCGTGCGAAACTTCCAACTTATGCGAAGGGAACGGGCGATGCCGGGATACAAGGCGAAAATCTTCGCAAATCATATGTGCGAAACAAAAGTCTTTTGCAGTAAGTTTCGCACGACGTTCAGGGCTGCCGCATGAAGCTCGGCTATGCGCGCGTTTCCACCGAGGACCAGCACCTTGAAATTCAATGCGGCAGGCTCTCGCAGGCCGGCTGCGAAATGCTGTTCGAGGAGAAGATATCGGGCGTTGCTCGCGGCAGGCCTGACCTCGAAAAGCTGATGGGCCATCTGCGCAAGGACGATGTTCTGGTCGTCACCCGTCTGGACCGCCTGGCGCGGTCGACCATCGATCTCCTGCACATCGCTGAGCGGATCAAGGAAAAGCAGGCAGGACTACAGTCACTTGATGAACCCTGGGCCGACACCACGTCCCCATCCGGCATGATGATCATGACCGTCTTCGCCGGGATTGCGCAGTTCGAACGCTCGCTCATCCTGCGGCGGACCGACGAGGGCAGAAAGGCAGCGATGTCGCGCGGCGTGACCTTTGGCCGCCCAAGGAAAATGCGACCCGATCAGGCTGACCTTGCCCGCCAGCTCGTCCTCGAAGGCAAATCCATCAGCGCCGTCGCAAGGACCTTCAACGTTCACCCGGCAACCATCTATCGCTGCATCGAACCAAACGGCTCCTTATGATACTTTTCTGTTCCGCTCAGCCGCACGACCCCATCCCGGGAAGATCGACGAACGGCATACCCGGACGTTGCAGCGGCGCATCGCGCGCTGGCGGGCGATCGAGGGGCCGGAACGCGAGGTCATTTTCCGTCAGGACCACCCGCCGGGTTTTCAGTCGCTTTGCGACTTTACCGAGGGTGCCTCTCTGGAGGTGACGATCGCGGGTCACCCCTTCGATCATCTGCTGTTTCACTATTGGCTGGCCTTTTCCGGGTGGGATTACGTGAAGGTCGTCCTGGGTGGCGAGAGCTTCACCGCCCTGACCGAGGGCATGCAGGAGGCGATGTGGCAGTTGGGCGGTGTGCCGCAAACTAACCGGACAGATCGGTTGTCCGCGGCCTGGCGCAACATGGCGCCAGATGACGACGCCAGTGCCGGATATCAGGCCTTTTGCGATCACTACGGGATCGAGCCTACCCGCAACAACAATGGCGTGGCGCATGAGAACGGTTCAGTCGAAGCCTCCCATGGCCACCTGCGCCGCAAGCTCAAGGAGGCGCTGGGGCTGC
>JBBSBE010000204.1:0-4982 GCA_038251625.1 Rhodobacterales bacterium | reverse complement strand
GCGCCTTTGCAGCTTTTGGGCTTCTGGGAACCCTCGGCAGCCCGTTATGGGCCGAAGTGGTTGTGCCGGGCGCTGCACAGATAGTGATCCTTGGCGAAATCCACGATAACCCCGAACACCATGGCACCCAAGCGCGCCTTGTGGCAAAATTGAAGCCGCACGCCGTGGTCTGGGAGATGCTGACCAAGGCGCAACTGGATGCGGCGCGGGGCGTTGATCGGCAGGACGCGGCGGCCTATGGCGCCGCACTGGGATGGGAAGCGGCGGGCTGGCCCGATTTTGCCATGTACCATCCGATCTTTCTGGCTGCAGGCGACGTGCCCCAGATCGGTGCTGCGGTCCCGCGCGCGGATTTGAAAGACGCGATGGCACGGGGTGCAGGGCCGGTATCGGGTCTTCCGCTCCCCCCGTTTCCCCCGGCCGTGCAGGCGGCGCTTGAGGACGAACAGGCAGTCGCCCATTGTGGCGCGTTGCCGAAAGAGGTGCTTCCCAAGATGGTCGAGGCGCAGCGGCTGCGCGATGCGGCGATGGCCAAGGCCGCAGCGCAGGCAGTGAAAGACTATGGCGCGCCCGTGGTCATCATCACCGGCACCGGGCATGCACGGACGGATACAGGGATTCCGGCGGTCCTGCGGGATGTGGCGCCTGACCTCAGGGTCTGGTCCCTTGGCCAGACCGAGGGCGATGCAGGGGTTGACGCGCCGTTTGACGCGGTGACGGTCACGGCGCCCACGCCACGGGCCGATCCCTGCCTTGGCTTCAAGGCGCCCTGACGGGGTGTTGAGGTTCCGCACGGCGCGCCCTAACGTGCGCATGGATTGAGTGGGGCGCCGAAATGCTGGCCGGAAAACGCGTGCTTTTGATCATCGGGGGCGGGATCGCAGCCTACAAGGCGCTGGATCTGATCCGTCGCCTGCGCGAGCGGGGCGCTGCCGTCACGCCGGTTCTGACGCGGGCAGGGACGGAATTCGTGACGCCGCTCAGCGTGTCGGCACTGGCCGGGGCACGCGTCTATCAGGATCTTTTCGATCTGACGGACGAGGCCGAGATGGGGCATATCCAGTTATCCCGTGCAGCCGACATCGTGGCCGTCGTGCCGTGCACTGCCGATCTGATGGCCAAGATGGCGGGGGGGCACGCCGATGACCTTGCCTCGACCCTGCTGATGGCGACGGACAAGCGGGTGTTGCTGGCGCCTGCGATGAACGTGCGGATGTGGCAGCACGCCGCCACACAGCGGAACCTCAAGACCCTGATGGCAGACGGGATTTTGACGGTTGGCCCGAATGACGGTGACATGGCCTGCGGGGAGTACGGGCCGGGGCGGATGGCCGAACCGTTGGAGATTGTGGCCGCGCTGGAGGCGGCGTTTGGTGGCGGGCGGCTGACAGGGCGGCGGGTGATCGTCACATCGGGGCCGACACACGAGCCGATTGATCCGGTGCGCTACATCGCCAACCGGTCGTCCGGTGCGCAGGGGGCGGCGTTGGCGGCGGCGTTGCGCGATCTGGGTGCCGAGGTGGTGTTCGTGACCGGACCGGCCACCGTGCCGCCGCCGCATGGGGTGGAGGTTCTGGCGGTCGAGACCGCGCGCGAGATGCAGGCGGCGGTCGAGGCGGCCTTGCCCGCCGATGCGGCGGTGATGGCGGCGGCAGTGGCCGATTGGCGGGTGGCAGAGGCTGCGACGGGCAAGGTGAAGAAAGACGGAAGCGGCAAGACCGCGCTGCATCTGGTTGAAAACCCCGATATTCTGGCAACGCTTTCGCATCACGCGCAGCGCCCCCGGTTGGTGGTGGGCTTTGCGGCTGAGACAGATGACGTGGTCGCCCATGCAACCGCCAAGCGGCTGCGCAAGGGCTGTGACTGGATCGTGGCAAATGATGTGAGCCCTGCGACGGGTATCATGGGGGGGCGGGAAAATGCGGTGACGCTGATTTCCGAGACCGGCGCCGAGGATTGGCCGAGGATGGAGAAAACGGCCGTCGCCGCGCGGCTGGCCGGGCGCATCGCCGATTTCTTTGCCGCCACCGCACCTGATGATGCGCCGTCGGCGGCGCGCGGATGACGCCCGTCGTTCAGGTTTTGTGGGAGGATTGGGCGGACCGGGCGCTGCCCGTGCCATCCTACGAGACGGCTGGGGCGGCTGGGGCGGATGTGCGCGCAAATCTGCCGCCTGACCAGCGCGGGGCAGGCATCACGCTGGCACCCCTGGCCCGCATGATTGTGCCGACGGGGATGAGGATCGCGATTCCGATGGGTTACGAGGTGCAGATGCGGCCGCGTTCGGGGCTGGCCCTCAAGCATGGGATCACGCTGCCAAACACACCCGGCACGATCGACAGTGATTACAGAGGGCCGCTTGGGGTGCTGCTGATCAACCTGTCGGATACGCCTTACGTGATCGCGCATGGCGACCGGATCGCGCAGATGATCGTGGCGCCCGTGGTGCAGGCAGGGTTTGAGAGCGTGGATCATCTGGATGATACGGCGCGGGGCGCGGGTGGTTTCGGCTCGACGGGGAAGCGCTGAATGATCCTGGTGCTGGCGATGGGTGCGGCGCTCTGGGTGATCGGGGTGTTCCTCAAGACGCCCCTTACCCAGCGGTTTATGATGATTGCGGTCCTGTGGGCAGGGGTGGTTCTTGCGCATCTTCTGTTGCCCGATGGCCATCCGCTGCGCGTGGCGACCGGGGGGGAGGCGCGGGTTTGGTTGGCCTTCGGGGTGGTGGCAGTGGTGATCGCGGGCTACCGCTTTACCCTCTCAAGCCTGCGATCCCGGGCGACGCCGACAGAGGCGCCATCGGGTACGTTTCGCGCGGCGGAACTGGACCGCTACGCCCGCCACATCATCCTGCGCGAGATCGGCGGGGCGGGGCAGCGAAAGCTGAAAGACGCCAAGGTTCTGGTGATCGGGGCGGGGGGTCTTGGGGCGCCGGTGCTGCTGTATCTTGCTGGTTCGGGCGTCGGCGTCATCGGCGTCATCGATGACGATGTGGTGGAAAGCACCAACCTGCAGCGGCAGGTGATCCACACCGACGACCGGATCGGGATGGCCAAGGTGCGTTCGGCGGACATCGCGATGCGCGCGCTCAACCCCTTTATCGAGGTACGCCCCTACACGCGGCGGCTGACCGCCGACATCGCCGCCGATCTGATCGCGGACTATGATCTGGTGATCGACGGCTCCGACAATTTCGATACGCGCTATCTGGTGAACGAGGCTTGCGTGGCCACGGGCACGCCGCTGATTTCGGGTGCGATCACGCAGTGGGAAGGGCAGCTTTCGCTCTGGCATCCGGCCAGCGGCGGCCCCTGCTATGCCTGCGTCTTTCCGGTGCGTCCTGCCCCGGGGATGGTGCCCAGCTGCGCCGAGGCGGGGGTGGCCGCGCCCCTGCCGGGGGTGATCGGGGCCATGATGGCGATGGAGGCGGTCAAGCACCTGACCGGGGCGGGCGAGACGCTGAAGGGACGCTTGCTGATCCATGATGCGCTTTACGCCGAGACGCGGGTGATCATGGCGCCCCGGCGGGCGGATTGCGCGGTTTGCGGGCATCGGGGTTGAGCGCGGCGCTGCGCTTTGCGCCCCACGCTTGAAAGCCCGGCACACTGTCGTCATAGTCGAAAAAATCAATCAACGGGAGCCTGACCCATGAAGCTGACCGCTGCCATTGCCGGCCTTGCGCTGGTGCTTTCCGCCCCCTTTGCCATGGCGCAGGGCCTGCCCGATCTGGGTGGGCGCGAGATCGTGGTGGTGACGGAGAACGCCTATCCGCCGTTGCAGTACATGAAGGACGGTGTGGCCAAGGGCTGGGAATACGATGCGATGGCCGAGATGGCCAAGCGGCTGAATTTTACGGTGAAGTACGAAAACATCAGCTGGGATGCGATGATCCCCGCCGTGTCGGAAGGCCAGTACGACTTGGGGATGACCGGGATCACCATCCGCGATGACCGCAAGGAGAAGGTGGATTTCTCCGACCCCTACATGCGGTCTGAAATGGTGATGCTGGTGCGGGGGGATGAGGCGCGCTTTGCCGATGCCGCCACCTTTGGCGCCGACGACAAGCTGCTGATCGCGGCGCAGCCCGGAACCACGCCCTTCTACACCGCCGTCTATGAGGTGCTGGACGGTAACGAGACAAACCCGCGCATCAAGCTGTTCGAAACCTTCGGTGCGACCGTTGAGGCGCTGAAATCGGGCGACGTGGATCTGGTGCTGACGGATGGCACGGCGGGCAACGGCTATGTCGCGGCCTCGGGCGGGGCGCTGAAGATCGTGGGCGACAAGCTGGGGGTCGAGGATTTCGGGTTCATCTTCCCCAAAGGATCGGACCTTGTGGCGCCCATCAATGCGGGCATTTCGGCGCTGAAGGCGGATGGCACGCTCGATGCGATGAACAAGAAGTGGTTCCTCGATACCGAACTCGGCGGCTGAACGCCGCGAGGGCCTGCGCATGACCCCGCCGCGCGAGCGGGATTTTCCCTGGTGGCTGCTGGCTGTGGTGGCCATCGGGGCTTGGCTTTTTTATGAGGTCGCCGCGAACGCGGTGTACGCGCAGGTTCTGGACACGCTGCGCCGGGGCATCGCGGTCACGCTTTTCGTGACGGCTGTCGGGTTTGGCCTCGCTTCGGTGATCGGGCTGTTGCTGGCAGTGGGCGGGATGTCGCGCTATCTCGCCCTGCGGCAGGGGGTGCGGTTCTACGTCGAGGTTGTGCGCGGTGTGCCAATCATCGTGCTTTTGCTCTATGTGGCCTTTGTGGGCGCGCCCGCGATCGTATCAGCCTGGAACTGGGCGACGGTGCCGTTGGGGTTCGATCCGTGGCTGACGCGCGAGTTTCCCTTGATCTGGCGGGCCATCGTGGCGCTGACCATCGCTTATTCGGCCTTTCTGGCCGAGGTGTTCCGGGCGGGCCTGTTGTCGGTCGACCGGGGGCAGGTCGAAGCGGCGCAGGCCTTGGGCCTTGGCGGGTGGCAGAGGTTTC
>JBBSBE010000203.1:0-4998 GCA_038251625.1 Rhodobacterales bacterium | reverse complement strand
CTTTGCCGTGAAGACCATGTCGAAAGCCTGTGGCGCAATCCAGTCGGGCATGGCTGGGCTGCCGCTGGCGAGACCATAGAGGCCGTCGCCCGTCCGCATCGCGGCTGTCGGATTGAAACGCAGCCAAAGCTTCAACTCAGCCAGGAAGGCCGGATCGGCCAATTGGGCCGAATTGCCCTCGATGACCAGATCGCCCAGCAGGGCGATCTGCGCCCGCTCGGTGATCAGGATCAGATCGACGCCGGGCACCGCGGCCGCAGCCGCAAGCCGGGACAGGTCGGCAGTACTTGCCGCACTGCCGTCATAATCAGACCGCGTGGATTGCCGCTGCGGGATCGCGTCGAACAGGTCTGCGTCATCGCCCGGCCCAGCCCCTGGTCCGGTGCCAAACGTGACCCGCAGCTTGCCGCCGCCCGCAGGATCGAACCCGATCTCACCCGCCCGACCCTGTGCGCCTGCTGCTAGGCGCAGATTTTCCGCAGCGCAGCCGAGGCTGGCAAACAGATGGTGATCGTCGGGGTCCACGACCGGGGTGCGGCGAGTGATGTCCGGCAGGATGTCGATGCCCCGGTCGTCCGCGCGGAACAGCCAAGGCTGTGTGTTGTGCCCATTCGCGGCGAGCGTGGCAAAGCGGATCAGGTCGCGGGCGGATGCTGGGGCGGGCAGCGGGCCCCGTGAACGGGCGGCATAAGCCGCCATGTCTGCCGCCGCGAGCTGGTGCTGCCACACGGTCCATCCGGCACCGCCAAGGGCCAATACGCCAAGGCCGCCACAGATCAGCAGGGTTCTGCGCCGCATCAGGACGTGACCTTGGTCGTGGAGATCGGAAGATAGGACATTATTCCGTCGTCCTGCCGTCGAAGACCTCGTGCGAGGCTTCGGCTTCTGCCTTCGTGGCATGCACAAGCGCGTCGATGTGGTTGGGCGGGCCGTAGATCGTGTAGAGCCGCAACGGAGCATCACCGGTATTGGTCAGATTGTGAACCGCCCCGGCGGGCACGATGATGCCGTCCCCCTCCTTGAATGCACGCGTCGCCCCATCGATCACCAGCGCGCCTGTGCCCTGCTCGACACGAAAGAACTGATCATGCGTGGCATGGGTTTCGCGGCCGATGCTTTCGCTGGGTTTCAGCGTCATTAGCACGAGCTGCAGGTGTTTGCCGGTGTAAAGCACCTTGCGAAAGCTGGTGTTTTCTTCTGTCAGATGTTCGATATCGGCGAGGTAACCCTTCATCACTATGTCCTTTTCGTAAAACCGGAAGGCAGACGGGTTTGTCAGCCGACTCCGCTGCCGCAAGGTGTATCCGTACCCGGAGAAGCGCACTGACACAGGTTGGTCTGATAGCGTCACACGGCGGCAGCTGTCGGCCTTGCCGTGGCAGCCCCTCGCTGCGCCCACCGCCAGATCGGCTTCAGCAATTCAAGCGTCACCAGCACCGCCAGCCCGGCGAGCGGCGGCACCGCAAGGAACACCGGTTCCAGCGCCGCAAAGCCAAAGAGATCACGCGCGGGCTGCCAGAACAGCGTCACCGCCAACAAGCTGCCGACCAGCGGCAACACGATGGCCAGCGCCCGGTTTGGCCTGCTGATCGCGGTCAGGATCGAGGCCGACCGCGACCGATCCACCAAGATCAGCGCCACGATGCCGAACACCAATCCGGCAAAGGTCATGCCCCGCACCTGATCGCTGGACAGCCCGTAGTCGGGGGCCAGCGCAAAGATCGTCGCGGTGATACCCAGCACCAGCAGGCCCTGTGTGAGGCTCCAGAGGATCGTGGGGCCAGAAAAAAGCGGCTCGGTGGGCGGGCGCGGCGGGCGGGACATGGTGTCGTCTTCTTCGGTTTCCGCCTCGAAGACGAGGGAACAGACCGGGTCGATCACCATCTCCAGAAAAGCGATATGAACCGGTCCGAACAGGATCGGCATCCCGAACAGCAAGGGCATCAGCGCCAGCCCCGCGATGGGAACATGCACCGCCAGAATGAAGCTCATCGCCTTGCGCAGATTGTCGTAGATCCGTCGGCCCAGCCGAACGGTGGAGACGATGGACCCGAAATCATCGTCCAACAGCACAATGCTGGCCGCCTCGCGCGCCACATCGGTGCCGCGTTCGCCCATCGCCACGCCAATATCGGCAGCCTTCAACGAGGGCGCATCGTTCACCCCATCGCCTGTCATCGCCACGACCGCGCCTGCTGACTTGAGCGCTGCGACGATGCGCAGCTTTTGTTCGGGCATGATGCGGGCAAAGATGGTGATGTCCTTGACGGCGTTGGCAAGGCCTTCGTCCGTCAGTTCCGCAAGCTCCGGCCCGGTGATCACGCGGGTGCCTTGCAGGCCCGCCTCGGACGCAATCGCCTGCGCCGTCGCGGGGTAGTCGCCTGTGATCATGATGACCCTGATCCCGGCACTGCGGCACTGTGCGACCGCGTCGGGCACTGAGGCGCGCAAGGGGTCATTCAGCCCCACAAGACCTAACAGGCGAAAGGAGAACTCACGCTGGCTTTCGGGCAGCGCAGAGCCGTTGAAGGCGGCTTCGGCTACGGCCAGCACCCGCAGACCTGCCCCGGCCATCTGATCGACCTGCGCCGTCAGTGCTTTGCGGGCATCAGCGTCGAGGTTGCACAATTCGGCCACGGCCTCCGGCGCGCCCTTTGCCGCGACCTGCCAGCCCCCGTTCGGCTTTTTCCCACCCGGCGCCTCCCAGACCTGCGACATTGCCAACAGATCGGGCGACAGAGCGTAGCTGCGGGCAAGACGCCGCCCCGCGCCTGGCAGGGTTTCGCCCTCCCGCAGATCGATCTTTGCCAGTGCGTGAAACGCCTTTTCCATCGGGTCGAACGGTTCAGGTACAGAGGCCATAACGCCCGCCGCCGCCAGTTCCCGAAACCCTTGCGGCAGGGCGGCCCCGGCTTTGGCCACCGTACCATCTGGCAGGCGCAATTCTGCAATCGTCATACGGTTTTCGGTCAGTGTCCCTGTCTTGTCAGTGCAGAGCACACTGGCCGCCCCCAACGTCTCGATGGCCGAGGCCCGCCGCGTCAGCACCTGCACCCTTGAGATCCGCCACGCCCCCATCGCCATGAACACCGCCAAGACCATCGGGAATTCTTCCGGCAGCATCGACATGCCAACGGCGATCCCCGCCAGCACGCCTTCCAGCCACCCACCACGCAACATCCCGTAAAGTACGACGACGGCAAGACTGACGACCGCGCCGACACCGGCAAAGACGATCACCAATTTGCGCATTTGCAGTTGTAGGTGCGGTGTCTCGATCTCCAGCTTGCCAAGCGAGGTACCGATGCGGCCGATCTCGGAAGCGGTTCCGGTGGCGGTGACGGTTGCCAGGGCTGTGCCGCGCACGATCAGGCTGCCGGCATAGACCATCGGTTGGTCTTCGCCGCCGGGTCGCGTTTCGGTCGCAGGACCAGGCATCTTGCGCACCGGAACCGCCTCGCCTGTCAGAAGAGACTCGTCAGCCGACAGCTCCTTTGCTGAAATCAACTCCGCATCCGCGGGAACCCGGTCGCCTTCCGACAGCACGATCACATCGCCCCGTGCCACTTCGCGCCCCGCGATGCGCAACCTTTCGCCCCCCCGGATCACCAGCGCACGCGGGCTGGTCAGGTCACGAAGCGCGTCCAGAACCCTTTCTGTGCGGGCCTCCTGCACCACGGTGATGCCGACAGACAGTGAGGCGAACATCAGCAGGATCACCGCCTCCTGGTGGTTGCCGAGCAGAAAATACACCACCCCGCCTGCCAAGAGCAGGGCCAACATCGGCTCGCGCAGCACATCGAACACGATGCGCAGCGCTGAGCGTCGGCGGGCGCGGGGCAACTCGTTGAAGCCTTCTGTGGCAAGCCGCGTGGCGGCTTCTGCCGGAGTCAGACCCTGTTCAGTTGGGGCAGTGTCAGCGGAATGATCCATGGGCGCTTTCGGCAAATTGGCGTGGCCACGACAAGAAAACAGCGTGCCACGGCCACGTTGCCTTCGCCTTGATGTGCATCAACTTCACCACGCGCCTTCGCGGCCGTAAGGAGCAGAACACGCAGTTTCGGTTGCCGCACGAGCAGGAAGAGCGGGACATGGTTTCTTCCCTTCAGCGTGGTCTCCGCGCCCGGATCGGGCCTGATCCACATCAATGCGAGGGAGCGCCAGTCGGTTTAGGGTTTTGTCTTTCACTGTGCGATCAGCGCGCAGCGTCACCCGAAAGGAGACCCAATGCCCGATGTGCAACACGCAGGGCGAGTTCATGCCGTGCGTGGTGCGGTGATTGATGTGCGCTTTGACGCAGGCATCCTGCCAGCGTTGAACGAGGCGCTGATCGTCGAATGGGACCGCCCGGAAACCTTGATGCTGGAAGTTCAAGGTCACCTAGATCTGACCACGCTGCGTGCGGTCGCGCTGCAGGCAACGACGGGCTTGTCGCGTGGCGTGCCGGTGCGCGCGACAGGGGCCCCAATCACCGTGCCGGTGGGGTCTGCTGTGCTGGGGCGGCTGCTGGATGTGACGGGGGGCGTGCGCGACCTCGGTGCTCCGCTGCCGGACAACACACCGCGCCGGTCGATCCATGCGGCGCCGCCGCCGTTGGCTGCCCAAAGCACGACGACCGAGGTGTTCGAGACCGGCATCAAGGTGATCGACTTGCTGACACCGATGGCGCAGGGCGGCAAAGCCGCGATGTTCGGTGGCGCAGGCGTGGGAAAGACGGTTCTGGTGATGGAACTGATCCATGCCATGGTCGAAAAATACGAAGGCATCTCGGTGTTCGCAGGCATCGGCGAGCGGTCGCGCGAAGGGCATGAGATGCTGACCGAGATGTCGGAGTCCGGCGTTCTGCCCCGAACAGTGCTGGTCTATGGTCAGATGAATGAACCGCCGGGGGCACGGTGGCGCGCGCCGCTGACCGCGCTGACCATCTCGGAATACTTCCGCGATACGAAACACCAGAACGTGCTGCTGCTGATGGACAATGTCTTCCGCTTTGTGCAG
>JBBSBE010000202.1:0-5032 GCA_038251625.1 Rhodobacterales bacterium | reverse complement strand
CACCAGGGCTTTTTCCACCTCGGCCATGGGCACGCCGTCGTAGAGGTCGCGCAATACGGTTTTAAGGATGGCGGTCGGATTGACTTCGGCACCCAGGCCTTCGCAGGCCGTGGCGACCAGCGCATTGAGCGCGGCCATGTCGAGCGGCTTGCGCACGCCGTCTTCGGTGACGCTCATGCTGGACTCTTGCACGTTTTCGGCACGGTGCGCAGCGCGCTCCTGATTGCGCTTTTCGCGATACAGCACGTAGGCGCGGGCGACTTCATGCTCACCGGAACGCATCAGCGACAGCTCGACCTGATCCTGGATGTCTTCGATATGGAAAGTGCCGCCGTGTGGCTGACGCCGTACCAGCGCCTGCACCACGGCATTGGTCAGGCCGTCGACCATGTCGCGGATGCGCGCCGAGGCAGCCGCCTGGCCGCCGTGCACGGCAATAAACGCCTTGGTCATCGCCACAGCGATCTTGGAAGGCTCGAAACTCACCACCGCACCATTGCGCCGAATGATTTTATAGTCGCCGTAGGCTGCGGGCTGCGCGGGCGCAGCGCTACCTTCTGCAGGCTTGTGCATCGGGCTATCGGAAGAAATGGGAGTGGCTAGTTGCATGGGGCGTCTCCTTGGAATTAGTTTTAGTTACGAACAGGTTATACACAGCTTCTACAGAGAGTTACCCACAACATATAGTGGGTCGCAGGCATCACCGCAACAAATTGTAGTAATCCTGAAGGCATATCGCAAGGACAAATTTGCACTTATTTTGTCGCTTTCAGGGGAATTGCTTTGGAATCAAGCCACTTGCGCATCACTAATTTTTCTATCCGATTGGCGAGGACCGTCGAGTCTGGCTATGATGCATAAAAGGGGCTCATCATGACGACTAAAAATACGGCCATCCTGCTGATCAGCTGTCCCGACCAGCGCGGTCTGGTTGCCGCCATTGCGGATTTTCTGTATCAGCACCACGCCAATATCCTGCACGCCGACCAGCACCAGGACGCTGAACTGAAATTGTTCCTGATGCGGGTGGAATGGGACTTGGCCGGATTCGATCTGGAAACGCCTGACTTCGAACGGCAATTTGCGCCGCTGGCGGCCCGCTTCGGCATGCAGTGGCGGCTGGCCTACTCGGCCTATCGTCCCAAGCTGGCGATTTTCGTGTCGCGCTACGACCATTGCCTGGCCGATCTGCTGTATCGCTACCAGGTCGGCGAACTCCACTGCGAGATTCCGCTGATTCTGAGCAACCATGTCGATACGCAATGGCTGGCAGAGGCCTATCGGGTACCGTTTCAGCACATGGCCGTGAACGCCGAAGACAAGGCGGATACAGAGAAAACCCAGCTGGCGCTGCTACGCCACCACCATGTCGATTTCCTGGTGCTGGCGCGCTACATGCAGGTGCTGTCTGCGGATTTTATCCGCCATTATCCCAATCGCATCATCAACATCCACCACTCGTTCCTGCCGGCGTTTCACGGTGCGCGCCCTTACCATCGGGCATTCGAGCGCGGCGTGAAGCTGATCGGGGCGACCAGTCATTACGTGACCGAGGTGCTCGACGACGGCCCCATCATCGAGCAGGACGTGGCGCGCATCTCGCACCGCGATTCCCTCGAGGATCTGATCCGGCGCGGTGCCGATCTGGAAAAAATCGTGCTGTCGCGCGCGGTGCGCCTGCATATCGAAAATCGCGTGCTGCTGTATGCCAACAAGACGGTAGTGTTTGATTGATATCGGGTGAGGAATAGTGGCTTTCGAAGTATTGAACAGGGTTCGAAATCACCGTGCTGCGCATTTTTTGAGTTAGAGCAGACCGATATTGCGCATGGTGGCGCTGATCCTCCCGGTGGTGCCTGGAGTCGCCCAGGTGCCGGCATTACGGTGCCGCATCCTTCAGACACAATTCCGTCAAACGATTGACAGAAAATCCGGATGCCTCATACAACTTCAAACACTTTCCAATAGTTAAAACCATTCGATTTAAACATGCTAGCATGAAGCCTTATTCTTAATGATAAGGGAGGACACCATGCCTTGGGAAAAGTCATTCGACGAAGACGAGGCAGTCGGCAAAGCCATGAAGGTATTCTGGGAGAAGGGCTTTGAGCCCGCTTCTATGGCAAATCTCATCGCCGGCACGGGTATCACCCGTGGCAGTCTCTACAATGCCTTTGGCGGCAAGGAGCAGTTGTTCGTCAAGGCGCTGCTGAAATACGACAAAGACAACCGCCGCGCGCTCCTGGCCGAACTCGAAGCCATGGACGATCCGATACGGGCCATTGCGGCGTTGTTCGACGGCATTGTCGCCGAAACCGTCGCCGACCCCGAGAAGAAGGGTTGCTTCCTGGTAAACACCGCCGCCGAGATCGCGACACATGGGGAGGAGGTGAATCGCATCATTCGTAACGGACTCCGCGAATTGGAAGCCTTCTTGCGGCGTAGCCTCGAGGTGGCACAGGTGCGCAAGCAAATCCCGGTTTCCCTTGACCCTGAGGCTACCGCCAAAGACCTGATGGCGATGATCGTCGGCATCCGAGTGCTGGGCCGCGGCGTGTTTGACGAGGCGGCACTCAAGGAGATCGCGACTCAAGCCCAGCGCTTGCTGCACTAACCCACATCCCGGCACTCAGTTTGCGGTCGAAAAAAATATTTTGACCGATCGATTTAAACCAGCTATATTTAAACCAGTCGATTTAAACAACTGGCAATCTCGGACGTATGGGTCTCCCGCCAGAAGTCGTTGGCGGCATGGCGGGTCAGTTTGACAGCATGACGCCTCTGAAGACCATGGCTCAACCCATCGAAATCGCCAATGCCGTGGTTTTTCTCGCCTCCACCGACCTCCCATATGGTCGGCGCTGAACGGGTGGTCGACGGCGCAACGACGCAGCTCTGACTCCGAAATGGGCGGAGCTGGAAGCGGTCTCCGTCCGACAACCTATCGGTTTTTCAACCCAAACGGGCAACTGCCCCGCATTTTTTAACTGGAGTCACCCATGATTGAATTTCAACTGCACAACGAAACCACCGCACCCGAAGGCAGCAAAGCGATACTCGCCAAATCCCAAGAGTCGTTCGGAATGATCCCTGGCCTGCATGCGGTCATGGCTGAAGCTCCCGGACTGCTGGAAGGCTATACGCAGATTGGTGAACTGTTCCAGAACTCCAGTTTTGATAACGATGAACTGACCGTCATCTGGCAGACAGTCAACGTCGAACATGCATGCCACTACTGCGTACCTGCCCACACCGGTATCGCCAAGATGATGAAGGTGGACGACGCCATCACCGAAGCGTTGCGCAACGAAACAGCGCTGCCCAATGCCCGCCTGGAAGCGCTGCGCACTTTCACGCTGAGCATGGTACGTGACCGTGGTAACGTGGCTGAAGGCGCTGTCCAAGCCTTTTTGGACGCTGGCTTTACCCGCCGCCAGATTCTCGAAGTTGTGCTCGGCGTATCAATGAAGGTGATGTCGAACTACACCAATCACCTGGCGCAAACGCCGGTGGATGCGCCGTTCCGCGAATATGTGTGGAACAAGACAGCTTCATTCGTCCACCTGCCTAAGGAGGCATCATGACCACTCCAACCAAAAAATTGCGGATCGACATCGTGTCTGATGTGGTCTGCCCTTGGTGCATCATCGGCTACCGGCAGCTGGCAAAAGCACTGGAAGCGACCGGCATGGCACATGAGATTCACTGGCATCCGTTCGAGCTGAACCCCGCAATGCCCCCTGAGGGCCAGAACCTGCGCGAACACATTGTCGAGAAATACGGCAGCACCAAGGAGGAATCCGAGGAAAGTCGGGTCAGAATGACCGGGATTGGCGCAGACCTCGGGTTCGAGTTCCGCTTTGCCGACGACATGCGCACGCACAACACCTTCAACGTGCATCAGCTTCTGCATTGGGCCGACCAGCACGGGCGTCAGCACGACTTGGAACAGGCACTCTTTGCCGCGCACTTCACCCATCGCCGGAATCTGTCCGACAACACCGTGTTGGCGGATGTGGCTGACGAAATCGGACTGCAACGGACCGAGGCCCTGGCTGTTCTTGAAGATCAGCGCTTTGCCCGAGAAGTGCGCGATGCAGAAAAAACCTGGATAAACCAGGGCATTCGCGGTGTGCCGACGATGATCTTCAACCAGCGCGACCTTGTTACCGGTGCGCAAGGGGTCGAGAACTACACGCGTATCCTGGAACAGTTGGCCCAAACATGAAAGAAAGAGATCAGGTGAACCGCACACCTGGGGCGGGCCTGCAGAACAGCTTCACGAACACCATCTGTGAAGGCCATCGTTACATAAGCTTATAGGAGCGAAGATGAATCAAATAAACAAACGCAAGCGTGTGATTGTCTTTGATGTGAATGAAACCTTACTCGACATCGAAACGCTGAATCCGTTTTTCGAGCACACATTTGGCGATGCGCGTGTGATGCGGCAGTGGTTTGCTGAATTGATTATTTACTCACAGGCAATGACATTGAGCGGTCGCTACACGCCGTTTGGACAGCTCGCCGTGGCCGTACTCAAGATGGTCGCCCAGATCAGGGGCGTGACGCTTCAGGCCGCAAGCGTCGATACGTTCAAGGGCCATATGGGCCGTCTGCCCGCACACGATGACGCGGCACCCGCGCTGGAAATGCTCAGAGACGCAGGATTCCGTATGATGACATTGACCAATTCAGCGCCGGACGCCGGCACCGCTGTTCTTGAGAAGGCAGGTCTGGCTCGCTATTTTGAGCAGCAATTCTCGGTGGATGCTGTGCAGCGTTTCAAACCTGCCGCTGAGACCTACCAGAGTGTTGTCTCTGCGCTGGATACGGATGCAAACTCGCTTCGATTGGTTGCCGCTCATACGTGGGACACGCAGGGAGCGACGGCAGCTGGTTGGAAGGCGGCACTTGTGAGCCGTCCGGGAAACGCGGCTTTGCCGGTGGGCGACCAACCTGACATCATCGAGAAAGACTTGCTGGCTGTTGCCAAACGAATCATCAGCATTGACGTTTAATGCCCAAACCT
>JBBSBE010000201.1:0-5062 GCA_038251625.1 Rhodobacterales bacterium | reverse complement strand
TGCAAGCTCTGCATCCACCCCGGCAGTGGCTTCGGCGGCAACGGGCGCCTCTTCGGCTTCGCGTGCGTCGTCTTCGGCAACGGGTTCTGCGTCGGCCGTCAGGTCTGCCGCAGGCGCGTCCTCGGTGGGCGCGTCCGCGTCTGCAAGCCAGTCCGCATCGTCCTGCGGTTCCGGGGTGGCTGCGGCTTCCGGCGCGGCCTTTTCCCCGGCGTCGGGGGCGGCCATCGGCGTTTCGGTGGGGGCGGCGGCGAGGGTCCCTTCGATCTCTGCAATCGCAGCGGCGGCAAGGGCCTCGGCATCGTCCAGGGCCTCTTCGTGCGCTGGCATGTCGATGCGTTCGGCAGAGGCGGGCGCCTCGGCTGTGTCTTCCTCTTGAAGGGCTTCGGCGTCGTATTGCGCCATGAACTGCGACAATCCGGCCTCGAGGGCGGGCTCTGCCACGCTTTCGTCGGCTTCTTGCGCGGCTTCGGTCGCGTCGTCCAGCATTTCCGGCAGATCGTCGGCTTCGGCAGCAGGCGCTGCTTCGGGCAGGGTATCGGCCACAAGATCGACAGGCGGCTCTTCGGCAGCACCGCGCGCCAGGCTTGCGATGCGGGCCAGGATGGCGTCCGCGTCGATCATGTTGTCCGGAGCCGCGTCATATGACGTGTCCTCGACAGCATTGGGTTCGGCTTCGGAGGCGTCGGGTGTTTCGTCACTGTGGGGTGCGTCGAAGGCCACGGCTTCGACTTCGACTTCGGCGATCTCGGTGGTGGGCGCATACGTGTCGGCCACGTCCATCGCCAGCATCGCATCGGGCGCTGCGGTTTCGGTGGGATCATGGGCCTCGGTGACGTCGGGCACTGCGAAGGCCACGGCTTCGACTTCGGCGATCTCGGCGACCGTTTCGAATGCGTCGATTGGCTGCATCGCCTCTGGCGCTGCGGGTTCTTCGGTTTCGACGGGCAGATCGGCGTCGGCTTGCGGTGTCGCCTCTGCCATCAGGGGTTGCGGCTCGGGGGCCGTCTCGGGCTGCGGGGCGTCGGCCTCTGCCGCGGTTTGACGCGGTTCGGTTTCGTCGGCCTCATCGCTGAGGTCCTCGAAGGAAGAGGGCTCAATGGCGTACACGGCGGGTTCGGATGCGCCCGCAATTTCGGCATCGACCACAGGGCCTGCGGCGGCATAGGCAGCAGCGCGCAGACGCTGCAGCTTGACCGCTACGCTTTCAGACAGCGTGGGCAGCGATGCGGGTTCGTCGGGCTCATAGGCAGGGGTGGCGGCGGGGGCCGTCTTGGCCGGTTTGGCAGGTGCTGCGGAAGGTTCGGGCGTTGCGCGCAGAATCACGCCGTTGTCCTGCACCCGCGCCTCGACCCGGCGGCTCATCTCGCGCTCGGCGATGCGGTGCAGCATGGCGGCATCTGGGGTGGGCGGTTCGGCGCCGAAGTAGCGGTCGTCGGCGGCAAGATCGCGGAAGTATTCGGCAATCGCTGTCATCGTGTTGAACGGATCGTCAAACCCCTCAAGGGTGCACGAGAACGTCCCGTAGGACACCGTGAGGATCTTGCTGGCTCCGACCATGGCGTGCCTACCTTCTGTCCGCTTCGCCGGAAGTCCCGGCTTGCCCAATTTACCCACCCGCTGCTCTATTCCATGGACAGATGGGGGTAATTTGAAGGATTGTTTGTGGCCCCGGAACGGATCCGGTGCCTTATTCGGGAACAGTATCGGCATGAATCGGGGGATTGTCGAATCTTCGGATGGGGTAACGCTTGTTGCTGGCGGTCCGGTTCGCGCGCGCGACCTGCAAGCGGCCTTGCGGATCGCACCGGTTCTGGTGGCGGCGGACGGCGGCGCGGACCGCGCGCTGGCGCTTGGGGCAGAGCCGGTGGCGGTGGTGGGCGATTTCGACAGTATCACGGATGGCGCGCGGGCGCGGCTTGCCGGACGGTTGCATCCGGTGCCCGAGCAGGAGAGCACCGATTTCGACAAGGCGCTGCGATCCGTCGACGCGCGCTTCGTGCTGGCGCTGGGGGTGCTGGGAGGGCGGGTCGATCACGAGCTGGCGGCGCTTTCCACCCTTGCGCGGCAGACCGGCGCGCCCTGCGTCGCAATCGGAAAAGAGGACGTGGTCTTTGCGGCGCCCGCCAGACTGCGGCTGGCCTTGAAGGTCGGGGACCGACTGTCGCTTTTTCCCATGGCAGCGGTGACGGGGACAAGCCGGGGGCTGGTCTGGCCCATCGACGGTATCGGCTTTGCGCCCGGTGGCCGCATCGGCACCTCGAACCGGGTAGAGGCGGGGGGCGTGGATCTGGCGTTCGACGGGCCGGGGATGCTGGTGATCCTGCCGCGTGCGCGGCTGGGGGCGGCGCTGGCAGGTCTGGCGCTTACCTGACCGGGGCGGCGGTGGCGGCCGTGGCGCGGCGGGCGCGGGCGCCGAGACGTTCGCGGTGGATGATATACATGCCCGAGGCCACGATGATGGCGATGCCGGTCCAGGTGACGGCATCGGGGAAATCATGGAAGACCCAGTAGGACAGCGCCACCGCCGACACGATTTCAAGGTAGTGCAGCGGGGCCAGCGTGGCAGAGGGCGCGAATTTCAGCGCGTAGGTCATGCAGATGTGGCTTGCCGCCGCCCAGAACCCCACGCCGAAAAGCCAAAGCCAGGCGATGCCCTGCGGCATGACCGGGTCAAGCGTGGGGATTGCGAAGGTGTGGGCGATCGCCATCAGCGGCACGCACATCGCAAGCCCCGCAAAGGCGGTGTGCGCCTGCATGGCGACGGGGTGCATGTGGCGGCTCATCTGCCGGGTGACAAGCATGTAGAAGGCGAAGAAGAACGCGGTGCCCAAGGGAAAGAGCGCCACCGGCCCGAAAGCCGCCAGCGAGGGCTGGATCACCAGAAGCGCCCCGCCGAACCCCACGGCAGAGGCCGCGATGCGGCGGGGGCCGACTTCATCACCGAAGATCAGCTTGCCCAACATCAGCAGGATGAACGGCTCGACAAACGCGATGGCCAGCGCATCGGCAACCGGCATCACCGAGATGGCGGCGACAAAGCAATAGGTGGAGACGATCAGCAGCGCCGCGCGCAGTGCCACGAGCGCCGCCATGCGGGGGCTGAGCCGCAGCGACAGGCCCATGACCCAGACCACCGGCAGCATCAGCGCCCCCTGTACGGCAAAGCGCGCCGTCACGATCTGGCCCACCGGGATCGTGGCTGCGGCCAGTTTGGCCGAGATGTCCAGCAGCGGCGCCAGCGCGCAGAAGGCGAGCATCAGGATGACGCCGGGAAGGATGCGGTCTTGCGACATCATGCCCGGTTAGCGCGGGGGCAGGTCGGCGTCGAGCCTCAATGCGGCGGTTTGCGGTCGCGTACGGGCTGTGGTTTGGTTTTGTGGCGTGAATGGAGGGCGGGAATGCTGTTGTTGCGCGAGGCGGGTCTGGTGATCCTTGAGGTGCCGAAGACCGCGACGCAGGCCTTGCGGGCGGCGCTGGCAGGCCTTGCCGAGCCGGGGTTCGACGGCGCGGCGCGGCATGTGACGGCGATGGCCTATCACGACCGGCACGCGGCGGCGGCAGCGCTGGCCTGCGGGCGCGTGCCAGAGACGGTGGCAGTGGTGCGCGAGCCCCTGTCGCGGCTGGAAAGCTGGCACCGGTATCTGGCGCGGGACAAGCTGGCCGGGGCGCCGCAATCGACCGAAGGGGTGGCGTTTGCGGCCTTCATCGCGGCGCTGCTGGCGCCGGGGCGATCACGCTACCCCCAGGTGGGGCGGCAGGATCGCTTTAC
Source organism: Rhodobacterales bacterium (assembly GCA_038251625.1). Taxonomy (GTDB): domain Bacteria; phylum Pseudomonadota; class Alphaproteobacteria; order Rhodobacterales; family Rhodobacteraceae; genus JBBQXK01. The sequence continues at coordinate 1,293 of JBBSBE010000201.1, read as the reverse complement.
CGGCTGGGACGGGCGCGCGGCGCGGGTCGATCATCTGTTCGACCACGCGCGCCTTGATCTTCTGGTGGCATTTCTGGCCGGGCGGATCGGTGCAGATGTTTCGCTGCCCGCGCGCAATGTCTCACCCCCCCGTGCGGCCGAGCCTTTGACAGAGGCGCTGATGGCGCAGTTGCGCGCCGCGCGGGCGGCGGAGTTCCAGCTTTACGACGCCGTAGCGGCGGCGGGGCATCTGCAGCGGGTCAGCAGTTCGGCACGTTGACGGCAAGGCCCCCGAGCGAGGTCTCCTTGTATTTCTCGTGCATGTCCTTGCCCGTCTGGCGCATCGTCTCGATGCAGACATCGAGGCTGACAAGGTGCTGGCCGTCGCCACGAAGTGCCAGCGACGCGGCAGAGACGGCCTTGATCGCGCCAAGGCCGTTCCGTTCGATGCAGGGCACCTGCACGAGGCCGCGCACGGGATCGCAGGTCATGCCTAGGTGATGCTCCAGCGCGATTTCGGCGGCATTTTCCACCTGTTCGGGCGTGCCGCCGAGGACAGCGGCGAGGCCCGCGGCCCCCATCGCGGCGGCTGATCCCACCTCGGCCTGACAGCCGCATTCGGCGCCCGAGATCGAGGCGTTGTGCTTGCAAAGCCCCCCGATGGCGGCGGCGGTCAGAAGGAATTCGCCGATGCGCGAGGGGGCGGCACCGGGCACATGATCGAGCCAGTAGCGGATGACGGCGGGCACCACGCCTGCGGCGCCATTGGTGGGGGCGGTGACCACCTGGCCACCGGCGGCGTTCTCCTCGTTCACGGCCATGGCATAAAGGCTCATCCAGTCGTTGATCGTGTGCGGTGCGGTCATGTTCAGCCCGCGTTCGGCGATCAGCGCGTCGTGGATGCCCTTGGCACGGCGGCGGACCTTGAGGCCGCCAGGCAGGATGCCGGTGCCCGCCATGCCCCGGTCGATGCAATCAGACATCACCTGCCAGAGCCGCGCGATGCCCTGGTCGATCTCGGCGGCGGAACGGTGGCGGAGTTCGTTTGCGCGTTTCATCTGCGCGATACTGAGGCCCGAGGCTGCGGCCATTTCCAGCATCTCGGCGGCGGTCTGGAAGGGGTAGGGCACGTCGGAGCGGACCTTGGATTTTTTCTCGGTCGCTTCGCCAAGCTCGGCGGCGGTCAGCACGAAGCCGCCGCCGATGGAGTAATAGGTTTCCTGCAGGATCACGTCGCCCTGCGCATCGGTGGCCTTCAGGATCAGGCCGTTGGCGTGACCCGGCAGCGGCGGGCCATAGTCGAAATGCAGATCG
>JBBSBE010000200.1:0-5361 GCA_038251625.1 Rhodobacterales bacterium | reverse complement strand
CGGGCTTCAGCCCGCCCCATGCGCCCGCCCACCCGCAGGGTGCGCATTCATGGCGCACCCCAAGCCCCGCGCCGCCAGCGCCAGATAGGCGGCCCCCACCCCCGCCTCCCCCACCGCCCTCCCGCACAGCCCCGACAGCCCCGCCCCATAGGCCAGCGCCACCCCCGCATACATCGCCCGATGGCAGCACACCGCCATCGCAACCGTCTTCACCGTCTTCAAAAGCTCAATCATCGTTCTCTCCAGATGGTTGAGCAGGGCCCTGCTTGATTTCGTCTTTGCGCATGGCCAATCTCTCACGGGGCGCGCGCCGCGATTGAGACCCGAAACTTGGGACGAGTTGGAGAAAGTTGGTGAAACTGACCTCTTTCGGTTCAGCTTTCGGACTGATGGTCAAAAACCGTCGCGCCGTTGTTCGGATGACGCAGGCGCAACTGGCCGGTGCCGTCTGGCCCGGTTCGGATGGCGAGGACCGCAAAGGCGACATCTCGAAGCTGGAAAATGGCAGGGTTCCAAACCCGCACGAGACGACCGTGCTCGCCATCTGTCGGGCGTTGGAAATAAGTATTGCGGACGTGAACGCCCTCCGCCTCGCCCCGCCACCTGATCCCTACGCGCTCGCAGGCGTGCTGAACGATCTCAAGGCCGCCTCGCAGGCCGATCTCTACAGCCTTGCCAGGGCCTTCGGGATCGCGGCACCCGAGGGCTTGTCAGACGCCAAACTCCGCGCCTTCCTCACCGACAAGGCGCGGGAATACCAATCCTACCGCGCCACCATCGACGCGCTCGATGACCGTGTGGCCGCCATCGCCAACCTCAAGGGGGCGGCGCAGGATGCCGCCGAACGGCTGGACTTCGACGCGGTGGAAGACTTCCTTTCCCGCGTGCAGACGGTGGAACTCGAAATCGCCGCCACCACCGCCGAGGCCCGCGCCGAAAACGCCCTCCTGCGCGGCCGCGTCGAACAAGACCACGCCCTCCTCTCCGCCGCCGCCGACAGCTTCGCCGCCGTGGACCCGCTGGAGGTCGCATGGCGGCGGGGGGCGGCGGGCGTCCGTCTTTACGAGCATGGCCAGCGCTACGGCGGTGCGGTCCTGCCCCTCGCGATCCGCCTCTTGTCCCGTCTCATCGACGATCTACCCCGCGCGGCAGACCCCGCGCTTTGGGCCGCCGCCCACAACATCCGCGCAATTGCCCTTCGGGTGCAGGGCAGCCGCACCGCAGGCGCTGCGGGCACGGCGCTGCTGGCGCGGGCGGTGGCGGATTGCACGCTGTCGCTGGAGGTGAGCACCCGGGCCGATCATCCGGTGGGCTGGGCCGCGACGCTGCAGAACCGCGCCGGTGCCCTTCAGGCTCAGGGCAGCCGCACCGCAGGCGCTGCGGGCACGGCGCTGCTGGCGCGGGCGGTGGCGGAATACACGCTGTCGCTGGAGGTCTACACCCGCGCCGATCATCCGGTGAACTGGGCCAGGACGCTGCAGAACTGCGCCGGTGCCCTTCAGGCACAGGGCAGTCGCACCGAAGGCGCTGCGGGCGAAGGCATGCTGGCGCAGGCGGTGGCGGATTGCACGCTGTCGCTGGAGGTCTACACCCGCGCCGATCATCCGGTGAACTGGGCCAGGACGCTGCAGAACCGCGCCGGTGCCCTTCAGGCGCAGGGCAGCCGCACCGAAGGCGCTGCGGGCACGGCGCTGTTGGCGCAGGGAGTGGCGGATTACACGCAGACGCTGGAGGTCACCACCCGCGCCGATCATCCGGTGAACTGGGCCACAACGCGGGAGAACATGGCCCTGTTGGAGGTGGCGCGCGCGCGGCACGACAGTTGCACCGATCCCCTACCACATCTGCGCGCGGCGCTAGGCCATGTCGAGGCGGCGCTGGAGGTTTATGATCCCGAACATATGTCCTTCTATCACAAGAAGGCATCCACCCTGCGCGACTTGCTCCTGTCCGAAATCGCCCGCCTCACCCCCCAATCGTAAAGACCACGTTAAACCGCCCTCGCAACCCCTTGAAATCGCTCACACTGGTTTCTGTCCACACGTGCGACATCCTCTGTGGCCCCCCCTGCGGCGCTTTCGCCGTCCATCTTGAACCCCCCCCGCCGCCCGCATAGTCTCCCCCCTCGAACGGAGGCCCCGATGGCAGGCAAGCGCAGCATATTTCAGGAGGTCGGGCAGACATCCGCCCCCGCGCCGCAAGGCAATCTGATCGCCCGCGATCCCATGCCCGCCCGCCGCGCGGTCCGGGTCTGGCTGGTCCTTCTCTTCCTGCTCGTCGCCGCCATGATCGCCGTGGGCGGGATGACCCGGCTGACCGACTCTGGCCTTTCCATCACCGAATGGCGCCCCCTGACCGGCGCCCTGCCGCCCCTGACGGCGGAAGCCTGGGCCGCCGAGTTTGCCAAGTATCAGGCCATCCCCGAGTATCAACTGCAGAACAAGGGGATGACCCTTGCCGAGTTTCAGTCGATCTACTGGTGGGAATGGGGCCACCGCCAGCTTGGCCGGGTGATCGGCCTCGTCTGGGCCATTGGTTTCGCAGGCCTCGCGCTGGCCCGCAAGATCCCCGTCGGCTGGTCGCGCCGCCTGCTTCTTCTGGGCGCGCTCGGGGGCCTGCAGGGGGCGATCGGGTGGTGGATGGTGTCCTCCGGCCTCAAGGGCACCATGCTCGACGTGGCCTCCTACCGGCTGGCGACGCATCTTGGGATCGCCTTCGTGATCCTCGGGCTGATCGCGTGGTTCGTGTTCCTGCTTGGCAGGTCGGAAGCCGCACTTCTGAAGGCCCGCCGGGCGCGCGAGGGCAAGCTCTTCTCGCTCTCCACCGGCCTCATGCATTTTGCCTTTCTCCAGATCCTCCTCGGCGCGCTGGTGGCGGGCATCGACGCCGGCCGCGCCTTTCCAACATGGCCGCTGATGGGCGACAGCTTCTTTCCGCCCGATCCGTTCCAGCTTGTGCCCCTCTGGCGCAACTTCTTCGAGGATGCTGGGCTGGTGCAGTTCATCCACCGGATGTCGGGGTATCTGCTCTTTGCCTTCGGCGTGGTCGTCTGGCTGCGGGGCCGCAAATCGGCCCACCGCAGCACGCGGGCGGCGTTCAACGCCGTGATGGCGGTGCTGGTGGCTCAGATCACCATCGGCATCTGGACCGCGCTTTCGCAGGCCACGCTGCATGTGGCCATCACGCACCAGTTCGGTGCCGTCCTGCTGTGGGTTCTGATCCTGCGCGCGCGGCACCTTTGCCAATACCCCATGGCGGGGTCGATCCGGGAGGGGACGGCATGACTGCCTACGAAGACCTGATGGCGCATCAGCGCCAGACCGAGGCGCTGGGCCAGATCGCTGGGCGGCTGGGCTGGGATCAGGAGACGGTAATGCCGAAGGGCGCCGCCGAGCAGCGGTCGGAAGAGATGGCGGCGATCGAGGGGGTGCTGCACGCGCGTCGGACCGATCCGCAGGTGGGCGACTGGCTGGCAAAGGCGGAACCTCTGGACGACGTGGCCCGCGCGCAGCTTCGCCTGATCCGGCGGTCGCATGAGCGGGCCACCAGGATCCCCGCGCGTCTGGCGCAGGAAATCGCCCGCGTCACCTCGACCGCGCAGGGCATCTGGGCGGCGGCGCGGGCGGCGGAGGATGTGGCGGCCTTCCTGCCCACCTTGCGCAACGTGATCGCGCTGAAGCGGGAAGAGGCGGCCTGTCTGGCCGGCAACCGCAGCCTTTACGACGCGCTGATCGACGATTACGAACCCGGCGCCACCGCCGCTCAACTGGGCCAGATGTTTGACAAAATGCGCCCGCGGCTTGCCGATCTGCGCGCCGCGGCGCTGGATAGCCCGCACCAGCCTGCGGCACTTGACGTTCATTTCGGGGCCGAGGGTCAGCTTGCCGTCGCGCGCGATCTGGCTACGGCCTTCGGTTATGACTGGGCCTATGGGCGGCTTGACCTTGCGGTGCATCCGTTCAGTTCCGGCGCGGGCCGCGATGTGCGGATCACCACGCGGGTGGTCGAGACAGACCCCTTCAACTGCCTCTATTCGACGATCCACGAGGTGGGGCATGCCTGTTATGAGCTTGGCGTAGATTCTGCCTATGCGCTGACGCCGGTTGGCACGGGCGTGTCAATGGGGGTGCATGAAAGCCAAAGCCGCATCTACGAGAATCAGCTTGGCCGCAGCCGGGCCTTCACCGGCTGGCTGCACGGGCGGATGCAGGGGACGTTCGGAGATTTTGGGAGTGCGGACGCCGAGGGCTTCTACCGGACGGTCAACCGGCTGAAGCCCGGGTTCATCCGCACTGAGGCCGACGAGGTGCAATACAACCTTCATGTCATGCTGCGCTTCGATCTGGAGCGGGCGCTGATTTCGGGCGATCTGGCGGTGGATGATCTGGAGGCCGCGTGGAATGATCGCTTTGCTGCGGATTTCGGGCTGGTGGTGGATCGACCCTCGAACGGAATGCTGCAAGACGTGCATTGGTCGGTGGGCCTTTTTGGCTATTTCCCGACCTATTCGTTGGGGAACCTTTATGCCGGGTGCCTGCATGCCGCGATGCGCCGCGATCTGACGGGGCTGGATGCGGCGCTGGCCGAGGGGGATACATCGGGCGCCACCGGCTGGCTGCGCGACAGGGTGCAACGCCACGGCGGGCTGATGGAGCCGCGCGCGCTGATCACGGCGGCCTGCGGGCACGAGCCGACCGAAGCGCCGTTGCTGGATTACCTCGACGCCAAGTTCGCGGAAATCTATCGGCTTTGAAGCCCGTTTATGGCCCCGGTGTCTGGCTGCTGGCGGCAGGCCAGACGCTGGCCTATGGCGTGTATTTCTACATCTTCGCAGGGATGATCCTTTACTGGCGCGATGCGCTGGGATGGGGGGATACGGTTCTGGCGGCGGGCCCGGTGATATCCACGCTTATTGCTGCGGCACTGGCGCCGGCGATGGGCCGGACGGTGGATGGCGGCCATGCGGGGCGGCTTTTGACCTTTGGTGCCGTCGTGGGGGCGGGGGGGCTGGCGCTGCTGGCCGTTGCCGCAACGCCGGCCGTTTATCTGGCGGCCTGGGCGACCCTTGGGGTGGCGCAGGGGGCCACGCTCTACGAGGTGTGTTTCGCGCTTCTTGTGCGCCGCTACGGGGCCGAGGCGCGCGGGGCGATTACGCGCGTCACGCTGGTGGCGGGGTTTGCCTCGACGATTGCCTTTCCGGCCTATGCCGCCGTGGCCTCGGCCTATGGCTGGCGCGCGGCGGTGTGGCTGGCGGCGGGGGTGGCGCTGGGGGCGGTGGTGCCGCTGAACGTGATGGGCGTGCGCGCCCTGCGCCCCCGCCTGACCGATCCGCCCCCGCCCCCACGCGGCAACCCGCGCGCG
>JBBSBE010000199.1:0-5417 GCA_038251625.1 Rhodobacterales bacterium | reverse complement strand
CGTGTGGCGGCAGGGGGCAGTGTGATCGCCTTCGAGGGGCGCGGTGGCACGGCGCCGATGGCGGCCGAGGGCGCGATGACGGCCGATCTGGCCGATCTGCGGGCGGTTGCGGGCCTTGCGGGTATTGCCGAACCCGATCTGCCGGAGGGTCTGGGACGGCGCAAGCGCAGCCTTTCGGGCCAGGTGACGCTGACGCCCGCGGGATCGCTTCACCTGCGCGAGGCGGTGCTGCTGCTGGACGCGAACCGGTTTGCGGGTGGCGCCGACATCACCTTTGACGGGCCGCGCCCCAAGGTGACGGCGCAGCTTGATGCGGGGCAACTCTTGCTGGCGGGTCTGGGCGAACCCTCGACCGGCGGCGCGACGGCGGCGCCTGCGGATGCGGGCTGGCCACGCGGGACGATCGACGTATCGGCGCTGGGCGCCGTTGATGCCGAGATCGCGTTGCGGATTGCCGGGGCCGATCTTGGCACGACGAAGCTGGGCCCTGCACGGCTGTTGCTGACGCTTGACCGCGCACGTGCGCTGATCGAGGCGCGCGAGGTGCAGGCCTTTGGCGGCACCATCGCGGGGCAGTTCGTGGTCAACGGCCGGGGGGGGCTGTCGGTGGGGGGCGATCTGACCTTTGCGGGCATCGCCATGCAGCAGTTCCTGAGCGATCTTGCGGGCTATGACCGGCTTCTGGCGGAAGGTGACCTGAAGCTGAAGTTCCTTGGCGTCGGCAATTCGGTGGCGGCGATCATGGCCAGCCTGACGGGTGAGGGGCGGGTGGCGCTGGCCAAGGGCGAGTTGCGCGGGCTGGACCTTCTGGGGATGCTGCGCACGCTGGACCCGGGCTATGTGGGTGCCGGGCAGAAGACGATCTTTGACGGCATGTCCGCGAGCTTTACGGTGGATGGGGGCGTGCTGCGCAACGACGATCTGGTGTTGACGGCGCCCTATCTGCGCGCGACCGGAAAGGGCACGGTCGGGCTGGGCGCACAGGTGCTGGACTACCGGATCACCCCAACGGCGCTGACCAAGCCGGATGGCACGGGCGGGGTAGCGGTTCCGCTGGTGATCTCTGGCCCGTGGAGCGCGCCGGCCTTCCGGCTGGACCTCAAGGCGCTGGCCGATCAGGAACTGGCCGCAGAGCGGGCGAAGCTGGAAGCGCAGGCAAAGGCTGCGGCGGCCGAAGCTGAGGCGAAGCTGCGCGACAAGGCGGCAGAGGAGTTGGGCCTGGTACAGCAGGAGGGCGAAAGCATCGAGGACGCCGCGAAGCGCCGCGCGCAAGAGGCGCTGGAGGCGGAAGCGAAGAAGGCCCTCGGGGGCCTTCTGGGCGGGAACTGAGCGGCTAGCGCATGTTCTTGACGATTTCGGACATCGCCTTGCTCACCTCGGCCTGCTGATCGGCGAGCTTCTTCATCTGCTCTTGCACTTTCTTCATCTTGTCTTCGACGTCGCCCTGCCCGCCGCCGCCACCCTGGCCACCCGATTGACCCACTTTATCCGATATGGCCTTGAAGGCCTTCTCGATATCCTTGGTGTCTGAAATCGACGATTTCACTACTTTGCCAAGTTCTTTGACGATCTTTTCGAAGGCCATCCTGAAACTCCGTTTGCGCGAAATGCCATCACGAAACCTGCCTGCCCCCGGTGTGTCAAGTATCTTCGTGGCGACGCCGGAGACAAGGCATCAGCCGGTGGCCCAGTCGCCTTCGAAATCGCGGGGGATCAGAAGGTTGTGGCGCCCAAGGTTGGCCACATCCTTTTCGCCGCAAAGCGCCATCGAGATATCCAGTTCCTTGCGGATAACCTCGAGCGCCTTGGTCACGCCCGCCTCGCCCATCGCGCCAAGGCCGTGGATATAGGCGCGCCCTATGTAGGTGCCCTTGGCGCCGAGCGAGAGCGCTTTCAGCACGTCATGGCCAGATCGGATGCCGCTGTCGAAATGCACTTCGACCTTGTCGCCCACGGCATCCACGATGGAGGGCAACGCGCGGATCGAAGAGATCGCACCATCCTGCTGGCGCCCGCCGTGGTTGGACACGATGATCGCATCGGCGCCGACGGCCAGCGCCTTCCTGGCGTCTTCGGCGTCAAGGATGCCCTTCAGGATCACCTTGCCGCCCCACATCTTGCGCAGTTCCGCAACGCGGGCCCAATCGAGCGCCAGATCAAAGGCTTCGGCGGTCCACGAGACCAGCGATGAGGGGTCGGTCACGCCCTTGGCATGGCCCACGATGTTCCCGAAGAAGCGGCGCTTGGTCTGCAGCATCTCTAGGCCCCAGCCGACCTTGGTCATCATGTTGGCGACGGATTTGACGGTCAGCTTGGGCGGTGCCGAAAGGCCGTTCTTGAGGTCCTTGTGACGCTGGCCCAGAAGCTGCAGGTCGACCGTGATCACGATAGCCTCGCAGTTGGCGGCGTGGGCGCGCTCGAACAGGCGGCGCATGAAATCGTCGTCGCGCAGCGTGTAGACCTGAAACCAGAAGGGTTTCGTGGTGTTCGCCGCCACATCCTCGATCGAGCAGATCGACATGGTGGACAGCGTGTAGGGCACCCCGAACTTTTCCGCCGCCTTCGCCGCCAGGATCTCGCCATCTGCGTGCTGCATGCCGGTCATGCCGACGGGGGCAAGGGCCACGGGCATCGTGACGGGGCGCCCGATCATGCTGGCGGCTGTCGAGCGGTTGGACAAATCCACCGCGATCCGCTGCTTCAGGCGCAACTGTTGGAAATCCGTGGTGTTTTCGCGGAACGTCTGTTCCGTGTAGCTGCCCGATTCTGCATAGTCGTAGAACATCTTCGGCGTGCGCGCCTTGTGCAGGCGCTTCAGGTCTTCGATGCAGGTAATGACGGGCATGGCACCCTCCGGCGAAATTGGTCAGCCGACGTTACCAATCAGCGGGCATCACCGCAAGGTCTGGCGGGGGTTGTATCTGGTGCGATGTCGTACTATATAGTCCGATATCGCATCATTAGGAGCTTGCCATGAGCCTTTCCCGCCGCAAGATGATCGCCCTTGTGGGCGGTGGAACAATCCTCGCCGCCTCTGGCGGATTTGCCTATGCCATCACGCGCCAGCCCATGCGCGCCGCCCGGCCGTGGTGGCTGGCAGGCGGCTATGGCGATGTGCGCAAGAACGCACTGTCCTTTGCGCTGCTGGCGCCCAACCCGCACAACCGCCAGCCCTGGATGGTGGACCTGAGCGAACCCGACGCCGTGATGCTTTACGTCGATACCAACCGGATGCTGCCCCACACGGACCCCGCAAACCGCCAGATCACCATCGGCCTTGGCGGGTTTCTGGAGGTGATGCGGATGGCCGCCGCCGAGGCTGGATACCGGGTGGAGATCACGCCCTTCCCCGAAGGCGCGAACCCCGCCGCCCTTGACCACCGGCCGATTGCGCGGGCGGTCTTTGTGGAAGACAGGGGCGCTGCGCGCGATCCGCTCTTTGCGTTCGTGCTGGACCGTCGCTCGACCAAGGAACCCTATGACATTGACCGTACGGTGCCCGAATCCGCGCTGGTCAAGGCCGGAATGTCGGTGCAACGCGTGCGCTTCGGCGCGTCCGTTGCGCGCGATGACATCGCCTTTTGGCGCGACTTTTCCCATGAGGCCCTGCGCATCGAGATCGTGACGCCGCGTACTTATATGGAAAGTGTTGATCTTTTCCGAATCGGGCGGCGCGAGATCGAGGCAAACCCGGACGGGATCGATTTTTCAGGCCCGATGTTCGAGGCGCTGCATCTGACGGGCATGTTTTCCCGCGCGGTGGCGGTCGATCAATCGTCGCAGGCGTATCAGGCGGGTCTGGACGCTGTCTATGCCAACGCCGACACGGCGATGGGGCATGTGTGGCTGGTGACCACCGGCAACACACGCGCAGACCAGTTGGCGGCTGGCGCGGATTGGGTGAGGCTTAACCTGGCACTGAACGCCGCCGGACTCGCGACCCAGCCACTGAGCCAAGCGCTGCAGGAATACCCTGAAATGGCAGCACTCTACGCCGAGATCCACAGCCGGCTTGCACCCGAAGGCGGGACGGTTCAAATGTTTGCGCGCGTGGGATACGGGCCGGAGGTCGGGCAAAGCCCGCGATGGCCGTTGGAGGCAAAGATCGTGAATGCCTGAAAAGGTTGCCGAAAAATGGTTTCGGTTGTTCAACGAGATCGGAGTTCTGGCGCAGCTTTCGGGTGCGCTGCTTGAGGCGCGCTTGCCGCATGGATTTCTGGTCAGCCACTATGCCGTGCTGAGCCATCTGACCAAGGGAAAGGACGGGCGGACACCGCTTGACCTTGCCCGCGCCTTTCAGGTGCCGAAAACCACGATGACCCACACGCTTGCCGGGCTGGAACGCGCGGGGCTGGTGCGGATGTCACCGAACCCCGAGGATGGCCGGTCGAAACGCGTATGGCTGACCGATGAAGGCCGGGCCTTCCGCGACAAGGCGTTCGAGGCGCTGATGCCCGACATGCAGGCCCTTGAGGCCGCCTTTCCGCTGCAACGTCTGGGGGATGCACCGGATACGCTGGCGGCCCTGCGCGCGGTGATGGACGCGATGCGAGACGGCTAGGCCGAATGTGCGGCCGCCGCCAGCGCCGCCACGCGCTGCAGCACGTCCGCAACCGGCATGCCCGCCCCGATATCCTTGACGATGGCAGACCCCACCACGCAGCCATCCGCGACACCGGCGATGGCCGCCGCCGCCTCTGGCGTGGTGATGCCGAACCCCACGACGACGGGCAGATCGGTCGCCGCCTTGATGCGTGCAACCTCTGGCGCCACATCGCTGGCCGAGGGTGCTGCGGCCCCGGTGATGCCGGTGATGGAGACGTAATAGACAAAGCCCGAGGTGTTCTGCAGAACGGTGGGCAGCCGGTGATCATCCGTCGTGGGGGTGGCCAGGCGGATGAAATTCAGCCCCGCCGCCTGCGCGGGCAGGCACAGTTCTGCGTCTTCTTCGGGGGGCAGGTCCACGATGATCAGCCCGTCGATCCCGGCATCCTTGGCGTCGGCCAGAAAATCCGCAACCCCGCGGGAATAAATCGGATTGTAGTAGCCCATCAGCACGATGGGCGTCGTGGCATCGCCCGCCCGGAAGGCCCGCACCATGGCCAGCGTCTTGGTCAGCGTCATCCCGCCTTCGAGCGCGCGCTGACCGGCCAGTTGCACCGTCGGGCCGTCAGCCATGGGATCGGTGAACGGCAGCCCGAGTTCGATCACATCCACCCCGACGCCGGGCAGGCCTTTCATCACCGCAAGCGAGACCTGCTCATCCGGGTCGCCCGCCATGATGTAGGCTACAAAGGCCTTGCGCCCCTCGGCTTTCAGCCGTGCGAAGGTGGTGTCGATGCGTGTCATGCGGGCCCCCGGTTTCCCGGCGGTTTGCACGCGGGCGCGTCAGAAATCAAGGCGTGGCTTGAACCCTT
>JBBSBE010000198.1:0-5669 GCA_038251625.1 Rhodobacterales bacterium | reverse complement strand
CTCGGGGTTCGGCCCCGGGGGGGTGTTGGGGGGGGGGGGCGTGGGGGGGGGTTTAGCCCGCCGTTGGGGTCTGTTGGGAATGGGGCGGGTTGAACCCCGCCACTACGTACCACAAGCAGACCTAAGCAGCCGTGTCCACAAGTTGGTAGTGACTTGGGTCACTGCCATCTATTCGGATTGGATCACGACGAGGCCCAAGGGTGACTTTTGCCGATACCGCATCAACACCCATCGACACGTCGAGGTCGAGTCGCTCAATCGCCATCAGCCGGACCAGCATTTCAGCTGCATCATGGATCGGATTTTCTTCACGCTCCCAACGGCTTACTGTTAGGAGAGTGACCTTCAGCACTTCTGCAAGCTGTGCTTGCGTCAAGCCCATTTCGGAGCGCAGGAACCGAAGCTCACGCCCACTCATTTTGATCGGCAGCGACACAATTCCTTCCGCAATGACCTGATGCAGCAGGCCAATCGCTGGAATCACCGTCGTTTCTTCGCCAGCATGGTCCTTCACGACATCCAGTCCTTCGATCATTACGTTGTCCAGACCACACTCTGTGTAGTTATAGACCGCCATTTCTTCTCCATCACTTTCTTTCGTCGCGCCACATTATGGTCATGACTTTGATTTGGCACGATTGGGTATCAGGAACGGCAACCACCCTTAGAAACCTTGCACCCGAGTTGGGCGACTGGCTCTCAACACTGTACTTACAGAGGCCAACTACAGTTGACGCTTGAGGTTCCTCATACACATGCCCATTTCTTAGGACGAACAACTGGTCCGACATGAGCAGGTTACGTTCATGCATTCTCTCCTTGGCATGTATCGTGATCGCGATGCTAACCTGCTTCTCACGCGCAATTGCGTTGATGTGCTTGGTCGCAACCGCCGGCTTCCACGGCTGGTCTTTTGCTGCCATCCTGCATCCAGATTCGTACCTTACCGCTGGTATTTATCATCATGATAAATGAACACAAGTGTATTGACGAATTCTTGACAGGAGTGAGGCAACACTATGTCCGACGCAACACCCCTCAACCATCCATCTTCAACGCACTTATGAACGCCGTCTGGGGAATCTCCACCTTCCCGAACTGGCGCATCCGCTTCTTGCCCTCTTTCTGCTTCTCCAGAAGCTTCTTCTTCCGCGTCGCATCCCCGCCGTAGCATTTCGCCGTCACATCCTTGCGCATGGCACTCAACGTCTCGCGCGCGATCACCCGGGCGCCGATGGCGGCCTGGATGGGGATCTTGAACATGTGGCGGGGGATGAGTTCCTTCAGTTTTTCCACCATCGCGCGGCCGCGCATCTCTGCCCGGTCGCGGTGGACCATCATGGAAAGCGCATCGACGGGTTCGTCGTTCACGAGGATCGACATCTTCACGAGGAAATCCTCACGATACCCGGTCAGCGAATAGTCGAAGCTGGCGTAGCCTTTGGTCACCGATTTCAGGCGGTCGTAGAAGTCGAAGACAACCTCGTTCAGCGGCAGGTCGTAGACCACCATGGCGCGGTTGCCGGCGTAGGAGAGGTCAAGCTGGATGCCGCGGCGGTCCTGGCAGAGTTTCAGGATGTCGCCGAGGTATTCGTCGGGGACGAGGATGGTGGCCTTGATGCGCGGCTCGTCGATGTGGTCGACGAGGGTGAGGTCGGGCATGTCGGCGGGGTTGTGAAGCTCCATCATCGTGCCGTCGCGCAGGTTGAGGTGGTAGACGACGGAAGGGGCGGTGGTGATGAGGTCGAGGTCGTATTCGCGTTCCAGCCGGTCGCGGATCACCTCGAGGTGGAGGAGGCCGAGAAAGCCGCAGCGGAAGCCGAAGCCGAGGGCGGCGGAGGTTTCCATCTCGGAGGAAAAGGAGGCGTCGTTGAGGGTGAGCTTTTCGATGGCGTCGCGGAGCGCGTCGAAATCGTTGGCATCGACGGGGAAGAGGCCGCAGAAGACCACGGGCTGCGAGGGTTTGAAGCCCGGCAGGGGCGTGGCGCAGGGTTTGCGTTCGTGGGTGACGGTGTCGCCGACGCGGGTATCGCGGACCTGCTTGATGGAGGCGGTGAAGATGCCGATCTCGCCCGGCCCCAGTTCGGCGATATCCACCATCTGGGGTTTCAGGACGGCGAGCTTGTCGATGCCGTAGGCGGCGCCGGTCTGCATCATCTTGATGCGGTCGCCCTTCTTCACGGTGCCGTCCATGATGCGGATCATGACGACGACGCCGAGGTAGGCGTCATACCAGCTATCGACCAGCATGGCCTTCAGGGGTGCGTCGCGGTCGCCCTTGGGGGCGGGGAGGCGGTGGACGATCGCCTCGAGCACGTCGGGGATGCCGAGGCCGGATTTCGCGGAGATGAGGAGCGCGTCCGAGGCGTCGAGGCCGATGACATCCTCGATCTGTTCCTTGACGCGTTGCGGTTCGGCGGCGGGGAGGTCGATCTTGTTCAGGACCGGCACGATCTCGTGCCCCGCATCGAGGGCCTGATAGACGTTGGCGAGGGTCTGCGCCTCGACGCCCTGCGAGGCATCGACCACGAGGAGCGAGCCTTCGACGGCGCGCATCGACCGCGACACTTCATAGGCGAAGTCGACGTGGCCGGGGGTGTCGATGAGGTTCAGGATATAGGTGTGGCCGTCCTTTGCGGGGTATTCGATGCGGACGGTGTTGGCCTTGATGGTGATGCCGCGTTCCCGCTCGATATCCATCGAATCGAGCATCTGCGCCTTCATGTCGCGCGCGGCCACCGTGCCCGTCAGCTGGATCAGGCGATCCGCGAGGGTGGATTTGCCGTGGTCGATATGGGCCACGATGGAGAAGTTGCGGATGCGGGAAAGCTCGGTCATGCGGGTCCGGGGCTGGAGGAGTGGCGGGTCGGCGCCAAAGGTGCAGGCTGTGGCCGTCAGATACCGGAAAATGGCGGAGAATCCAGTGCTGAATGACCCCGAGCCGCCAGCGAGAGACGATCACGGCGCCGTCACCGAGCCGGCCCGATGGCGGACCTTCGGGCCGCGCGGGGGCGATATCGCCGTGGTGAGGCCACGGAAATCGGGGACGACCTGGACGCTGGGGATTGTTGTGTTGCCGATTGCGGGCGGAGCGGGCGGGTCTGCGCCGTTTTTGGACGCGTCGCCGTGGATCGACATCAACGCCAGCGATCCTGGCGAAGTGACGGGGCACCCCTGTTGCAGGCGTGCGGCCTTGTGGGGACGGCCTTGCCGCCTTTGGCCCACGCACCGCGCGTTGCTGGCCCCGGCGCGGCGCGCATGGCCGGAAAGGAGCGACGTTAATTCCTGACTAAAACCGTTTGACAATCAGATGCCCCCGCCTGTATTCCCGGTCCGTACCGTAAGGCGTTCGATCGACAGGAGATGACTGCCATGACCCACACCCCCCGCACCCCGCGCCCCATCATCCCGCGCCGCAGCCTTCTGGCCGGTGGGGCAGCCGCGCTGACGCTGGCCACGACGGCAGCACCGCTTTGGTCGCAGGAGGGTGGAGAAGGGGGTGAAGGCGGTGAGGGCAGCGCGCTGAACGGGATGGACGCGACGGTCGCGTTTCTGACGCTGCTTGGCCTTTTCGAGGCGCAGCACCGGATCGTGGCGGGCCTTTATGCCGAAGGCGCCGTCGCGGCGGCGCAGGAGCATCTGGCCGCTTCGCACCACGCTTTCTATGAAGATCTGGTAGCGGGTCTGGCAACGATCGGCGCCGCGCCGTTCGGGGACGAGGCTGAGGCCTTTGCCGCCGCTGTGAACGCGGGCGCGGACCGCGAAGATGTGGTGGCGAAAGGCGACGCGGTTTATGCCGCCATCAACGCCGCAAGGAACCATGCGTCTGCGAAGGATCGGATGGTGGCGGCAGAGGCGCTGCTGAAAGTGGCCGCCGGAGATATCGAAGCGGGCGTTGAGGGTGGAGAGGTGACACTGCCGCAGGAATACCGCGACGCCTGGGGGTTTTCCGAGGTGGCCGGACTGTGGCTGGCCGACCTTGCGGGTGCGAATGCCCCCGAGGCGGCGGCAGCGGCGGCATCCGCCCTTAAGGGCATGTCGGATGTGCGGGCACAGTTTGCCGGGCTGACGGCCACCGCAGCGCCGGGCGACCCCGGCGCAATGGTGGCGGCGGCGGCACGGGTGGAGCTTGCGGCCTACAGGCTGAAGTGAGGGTGCGATGTTCCATGTGATCGGGGGGCTTTTTGAGGCCCCTGCCCTGACGGCGCTGCAAGAGGCGGTGGCGGCGCTGCCCTATGAAGACGGGCGGCGCACGGCGGGCGCGTTGGCGCGCACGGTCAAGCACAATGCGCAGGCCGAGGCGGGTGCGGAGCGCGATGCGGTGATCGCGCGCGTGCAGGCCGCGCTGATGACCAGCCCCGCGTTTCAAAGTGCTGCCCGCCCAAAGGCGTTCGTGCGCTGCCTTGTGTCGCGCTACGAGGGCGGGCAGACCTATGGCAGCCATGTGGACGACGCGATCATGGCGGGCGCGCGGACCGACCTGTCGTTCACGTTGTTCCTGACCGATCCTGAGACCTATGCCGGTGGCGATCTGGTGGTGGAAGAGCGGGCCGAGGATCGCGCCGTGCGGTTGCCCGCGGGCGAGGTGGTGCTTTACCCTTCGGACACGCTGCACCGGGTTGAGCCGGTGACGGCGGGTGTGCGCTACGCGGTTGTGGGCTGGGTTACAAGCTGGGTGCGCGATGCAGCGCGACGCGAGATCCTGTGGGATCTGGATGCCGCCGTTGCGGCCGCGCAGGGCGACGGGCCGCAGGTGGCGCGGCTGGCGCGCACGCGGTCAAACCTGCTGCGCATGTGGGCCGAGTGACGACGAACCGATCAACCAAGGCCGTTACATCCGCGAGGGTTTTCCCGTGGGATCAGGGGCGGCAGGCAAGGCCGGACGGGAAGGCATTGCAAAGCAGACCACGGGCGATCTGAAAGGCGTGAAGGCCAAGGCCTTCACCATCGGCCACGACATCTTTTTCGCCAGGCCGGGCGATGCGGAAGACCGCGAAATACTGGTGCAGGGGATTTCCCGTGTCGTGCAGCTGGGGGGGTGGGCGGATACCAAAAGAGAGGGACGGGAAGGCGCTGACGAGCAAATGATGGGCAGCGCGCGCCAGTTGCCACCACAGGTTGCGGTCCTTGCAAAGGGCAATGGGGATTGTTTCTTTGATTGCAACACGTTGCCGGACTCGGCATAATCAGGTCAACAATAACAGGTGGCACGGGCCTTGCGCCCTGCCCCGGCAGAGTGAGGGCAGTCGATGATCCGGATCGTTTTTGGGGCTACGCTGGCGGTTTGCGCGATGTCATCGGGCGCGTTTGCCGGGCCGATAGAGACCGCCTGCCTTCGGACGGATCGCGCCGCGGGAAACCGGGCCTTGTGCAATTGCATCCAGTCGGCAGCCGATCAGACCCTGCGGTCATCTGACCAGCGCAAGGCCGCAAAGTTCTTTCAGGATCCCGACAAGGCACAAGAGGTGCGCATGTCGAAATCCGACGGCGATAACGCCTTCTGGGCCCGCTACAAGGCATTTGGCGAGATCGCCCAGGCCGCCTGCGCGGGCTGAGCGACGCGTTCAGTTTGACGGCGCGCCGTGCTGGTGGCCCATGGTCGCGGGACCGGGCGCGTGATCGTTATCCACAACCACATCGATGGTGACGACCGCTCCCTGCTCGAACGT
>JBBSBE010000197.1:0-5678 GCA_038251625.1 Rhodobacterales bacterium | reverse complement strand
TGCATTGGCGCATCGCCACCGCCTAGGCGACCGAGATATCCTCGATGCCGATTTCGTAGGTTTCCTGGGTGCGCCCGATGTGATCATCGAGGATGCGGTTCAGCAGCGTGACGTCCCGCGACCGGACGGCGGCGACCAGTTCGCCGTGTTCGGCCAAGGACAGTTGTGTGTGCTGCGGTTTGTCGGCCAGATGCGTGCGCAGCGCCGCGATCTTGCCAGCATAGAGCCCGTAGGCGTTCTGCAGGTAGGAATTGCCGCAGTTGGCAAAGAACGCGAGGTGAAACTCGGTGTCCATCCCGAGATAGCCACGGACGTCGCCCTTCGCCAGCGCCTTGCGCATCCGGGTTTCGATGGCCTCCAGATCGCGCAACAGGCCGGTCGGGTTGAAGGCCATCGCAATCTCCAGTGCGGCGGTTTCCAGCGCTTTGCGGAACGCGCAGATTTCCAGCACCTCGCTGGCGCTGAGGGTAAACACCCGCACCCCGGATTGCGGCACGATGGTCACCAGACCTTCGTGTTTCAGTTGCGCGAGCGCCTCGCGCACCGGGGTTTTTGAAACCTTGAGGTCGGCAGAGATACTGCGTTCCGAGATGGCGGCCCCCAGGGGAACGTCTCCCCGGATGATCATGCCGCGAATATGGTCGGTCACGACCGTTGTCAGCGACGGTGGGCGTTCGATTGCGGACATGACCGGGGCTCCCTTGCTGCGCGAGTATCAGATTTGGTGCACCAGATGTCAAAGCGCTTGCCATCGCTTTTGTCCAACTTGTCCTTGACTGGTATACCAGATGGCAGTTATCGTAAGGACGACTCGCACGGAACTTGGGAGGGGTGACGTGAAAGCAGACCTCGTTCTCGACTGCGCGAACCAGCATGGCGAAGGTGTTCTGTGGAATCCCGCCGACGGGCAACTGTGGTGGACCGACATCTTCGGTCAGCGGCTACACTGGTTTGACCCCCGGTCAGGATTGTCCGGGCACCGGTTGCTTCCGGACCGGCTTTGCGCTTTTGCGCCGCGCGCGGTTGGCGGCTGGATCATGGCCTTTGCGACCGAAGTGGTGCTTTGGACTGACGATTTTCGCCACGACCAGACCCTTCACAGGTTTGAGCCCGCGAACCCTGCAACCCGGCTGAATGACGGGCGCACCGACCGGCAGGGGCGCTTTGTGGTGGGCGGGATGAACGAGGGCACCGGGGCCGCCGATGCAACGGTGATCCGGGTGAACACCGACCTGAGCGTCGAAATGATCCTGTCGGGCGTTGCCTGCGCCAATTCCACCTGCTTTTCGCTGGATGGTGCCACGATGTATTTCGCCGACACACCAGAGCGACGCATCCGGGCCTATGACTATGGCGACCAACTGGGTGCGCATCGCGTGCTGGTCGACATGTCGAGCGAACCGGGGTCGCCGGATGGTTCTTGCGTCGATGCCGAGGGCGGCGTGTGGAATGCCGAATGGGATGGCGGGCAGGTCATCCGCGTCGCGCCCGATGGCCGCATCATAGATCGCATCGCGCTGCCGGTGCCCAAGGCCACCTGCTGCGCCTTTGGCGGGCCGGATCTGGCCACGCTTTACATCACCACGTCCCGCCTCGGCATGACGGGGGACGAAATCTCCAAAGCCCCGCTGTCGGGGGGGCTCTTCGCCACAACACCGGGTGTCCGGGGCATCGCAGACAGCCCCTTCGCCGGATGAAATCGCTGTATTCAAAGGGAGGAAACCAATGAAACGTCTTGCAACAACCGCCTTCGCTGCCTTGCTCGCCTCATCGGCGGCGCTTCACGCCCAAGACTACCCCGCCCCCGTTCCGCTGACCGAAGGCGCGCAAGCCCCGATTGCGGCGCATGACACGAGCGATGGCATCCGCATCGCCTATATGCCGCCCGCGACGGAATTTGCCTATTACATCGCCATCGGCGAGGGCATCAAGGCGGCCGCTGCGGCCAAAGGAGCGGATGTGTTCATGCTCGCTCCGCAGTCGGGGGCCGACATCAACGGCCAGATGGGGATGATCCAGGATGTGATCACCCAAGGCGTCGATGCGATCATCCTGTCGACACATGATGAAGCGGCCGCTGCCCCGCTGGTGACCCGCGCGGTGGCGCAAGGCATCGCGGTGATTATCGTGAACAACGACATCCCGAACTTCCCGACGCCGATTCATGCCGTCGTCGGTTATAGCCAGCGCAATGGGACCACGGCCATCGGCAAGTATCTGGTCGAAAAGTCGGCGGGGGCACCGCTGGTTGTCGGCGTGATCGAAGGGCAACCGGGGTATCATTCGACCGAACGTGTCGGCGGCTTCATGGCCGGTATTGAAGGCGCGTCGAACATCAGCATTGCGACCTCGATCCCCGGCGGCTGGAACGTCGAGGGCGGGAACACGGCCGGGATGGACATCCTGACCGCGCATCCCGACATCAACGTGCTGTTTGCGGCCAATGACTATATGATCATGGGCGCGGCCGTTGCGGCGAAATCGCTTGGCCGCGATGTGATGTTGCTGGGCAATGACGGCGATACGGCAGCGCTGGAGGAAATCGCCGGCGGCACGGTGACGGCGACCGTCAACACCACACCGTTCGTGATGGGCCAGATCGCGCTGAATGTCACGTTGGACGTGCTGGCGGGTACCTATCCGGGCGGGTTCGTCGAAACGCCGACCACCATCGTCGACAGCGCCAATATCCTGCCGGTGCTGCAGGCTGCGGACAAGTTGTTCCCAAAACCGTCGAAATCCTACTGATCCTCCCTCGGGGGTGCGCCCCCGAACCTGGCCGCCCACGCCGTGGGCGGCCCCTTTTCCCCCGATCAGGAACCGCGTGATGGATGGCAATGAACAACCCCTGTGGGAAGTGGTCGCGGTCAGCAAGGCCTATCCCGGCGTGCTGGCGAATGACCGGGTGTCGATCCGCCTGATGGGCGGGCGCATCCACGGGTTGATGGGCGAGAACGGCTGCGGCAAGTCTACACTGATCCGCATTCTGTCGGGCGTCCACCCGCCCGACTCGGGCGAGATTCGCCGCAAAGGCCGGGCTGTCAGCATGACCACCCCGACCGAGGCGCGGGCCGAAGGGGTGGCCACCGTCTTTCAGGAGTTTTCCATCGTCCGCAGCCTGACCGTGGCCGAGAACGTCTTTCTGGGCCGCTGGCCCCGCCGCGCCCTTGGCCTGATCGACTGGGCCACGATGCGCCGCCGCTCGGCCGAGGTGCTGGCCGAACTTGAGATCGCCATTGATCCCGACGCTATCACCGCAAACCTGTCCGTGGCACAGCAGCAGATGGTCGAGATTGCAAAGGCAGTGGCCGCCGATGCGCAACTGATCATTCTGGATGAACCGACCACCGCCCTTGGCCCCGACGAGATTGCGCAGCTTCACCGCCTGCTGCGCCGGATGCGCGACAAGGGGCATGCGATCCTTTATGTCTCGCACCGGCTGGACGAGGTGACCGCGCTGGTCGATGAGGTGACGGTGCTGCGCGGCGGCAAGGTGGTCAGCCATGCCGGCGAAACGGCTGTAGAGGTGGATGCCATCGTCAGCGCGATGATCGGCGGCAGCGTGGGCGACCACTACCCCAAGGACCGCAACACACGCGCCGAGATAGCACTTGTGGCCCAAGGCGTCGCTTCGACGCGCGGGGTGCAGGGCGTCAGCTTTATCTTGCACAAGGGCGAGGTTCTGGGGCTGGGCGGTGTGCTGGGGTCGGGGCGAACCGAGATTGCGCGGGCGCTGTTCGGCCTAGACCCGCTGACGGCGGGAACGATCAGCGTAGAAGGTCGCCCGTTGCGCCTGAAAGGCCCCGGGGATGCGATCCGCGCCGGGCTGGCGCTGGTGACCGAAAACCGTAAGACCGACGGGCTGTTCTTCAACTTTGCGGGCACCGCCAACATATCCAGCGCCAGCCTGCCCCGCCTAGCCACCTTCGGTTTTCTGGACCTCAAACGCGAGGATACCGAGGCGCTGGCGCTGGCGCGGCAACTGGAATTGTCTGCCGGGGCAACCGACAAATCGGTGCTGCACCTGTCGGGTGGCAATCAGCAAAAGGTGGTCATCGCCCGATGGCTGCTTTCCCAGGCCCGTGTGCTGATCCTGGATGAGCCGACCCAAGGCATCGACATCGGGGCCAAGCTGGCCGTCTACCGCCTGATCAACCGCCTGACCGCCGAGGGCTGCGCGGTGTTGCTGATCAGTTCTGACACCGACGAATTGCTGGCGATGAGCGACCGGGTTGCCATCGTCCGCCACGGCACAATCGCAGACATTCGCGCGCCACAGGACCTCACGCATGGCGATCTGGTCCGCGCCGCCACGGCTGACACCGGAAGGACCGCCGCATGAAACGTGTTTTCGATGCCCAATTGCTGGGTCCCTTTGCCGCGATGGTTCTGGTCACGCTGGTGGTCGCCGCCACGACGAACCGCTTTCTGGACCCCGGCAACCTTTCAAACCTTGCCCTTCAGGTGGCCATCGTCGCGCTGATCGGCATCGGATCGACCGTGGTGATTTTTGCCGGCGGGATCGACCTTTCATCCGGGTCGATGGTGGCGCTGCTGACGATGATCCTTGCCACAGGGATCAAATCCATGGGCCTTCCACTGGGGGTGGCCCTTGTGGCGGTGCTGCTGATCGGCACGGCACTGGGGGCGCTCAACGGCATCCTGACGGCCTACCTGCGCATCCCGTCGTTCATCGTCACGCTGTCGGGGCTGATCGCCTATCGTGGGCTGGCCTTGATGTTCAACGCAGGCTCGCCGGTGTTTTCGCTGCATCCGGGGTTGGAGCCGATCTTCTACGGCAATATCCTCGGCATCCCGCTGCCATTCTTTTACCTGCTGTTCTTCTATGCCGCCGCAACGGTGATGATGATCAACACCCGCCCGGGGCGCGAGATTTATGCCGTGGGGGGCAACCCGGCAGCGGCGCAACTGTCGGGCATCAACGTGCGCAGGGTGCAGACCATGGCCTTTGCCATCGCCGGGGGCATGACAGCGGTGGGTGCGGTACTGATGGCCGCAAGGCTCAACTCCGGATCGCCCAACTATGGCCAGACGCTGGAATTGCAGGCCATCGCCGCCGCTGTCGTGGGCGGCGCTAGTCTTGCAGGCGGGCGGGGCAACATCCTGTCCACCCTTGTGGGCGCGCTGACTATCGTGATCGTGCAGAACGCCCTGAACCTGAACGCCGCCCCGGCTGCCGTGCAGAACGTGATCCTTGGCCTGATCATCCTGATCGCCGTCGGGGTCGACATGTGGCGGGCCGAGATTGCCCGCGCCCTCGGCAGCCTCTTTGCCCGCCGCACCTGAACCCTCAAAGGAGCCCCAGACATGGCCGCAGTCACCTTTTCCCACATCGGCATCACCGTCCCTGACCTTGACCGGGCGGTCGAGTTCTATTCGAAATGCTTCGATTTCTACATTATCATGCCGCCCACCACGATCCACCACGACGCCAGCGCCATAGGCCAGATGTGCGATGATGTGTTCGGGGCGGGCTGGGGCAGTTTCCGCATCGCGCATCTGTCGTCGGGCGATGGGATCGGGATCGAGCTGTTCGAGTTTCCGAAAACCATCGAAGAAGACCGCCCGTTTGAATACTGGCGTCGGGGCCTGTTTCACTTCTGCCTGCAGGACGAAAAGCTGGAGGAACGGGTCAAGCTGATCGAATCCATGGGCGG
>JBBSBE010000196.1:0-5802 GCA_038251625.1 Rhodobacterales bacterium | reverse complement strand
TCGATTTCATTCCCCGAATTCTTCGTGGCCTATATCCTGATCCTGTGGCTGTCGCAGACTGGAATTTTCCCATCAATGGTGCGGATCAGCAGCGCCACGACCTTCGGCGACATGCTCTATATGTGCTTCCTTCCTGCGCTAACGCTGACGCTGGTTGTGACGGCGCACATGATGCGCATGACGCGCGCGGCGATCATCAACCTGCTTGCCAGCCCGTATATAGAGATGTCGCGGCTGAAGGGCATGTCACCTATGCGCGTCGTTCTGCGCCATGCCATCCCGAACGCACTGGCGCCGATCATCAATGTGGTCGCCCTGAACCTCGCATATCTCATCACCGGGGTTGTGGTGGTCGAGGTCGTCTTTGTCTATCCCGGTCTTGGGCAGTTGATGGTCGATGCGGTGACGAACCGCGATATCCCTGTTGTGCAGGCCATCGCGCTGATCTTCGCATCAGCTTACGTGCTTCTGAACCTCCTCGCGGACGTGTTGTCGACGATCACGAACCCGCGCCTGATGCACCGGAGGTAGGCCATGACCTTGATTTACAGCTTTGTCATCGGTCTGGCGCTCTTCTTCGCCCTTGCGTGGGTGTCCCGCCTTGGCATGCATGCGGCGGCACCTTCCCGCAACAAACCTACGTTCCGCGACATGCCGCTGACGGCGTCCTTCGGGATGGCAGTCATCCTTATCTATGTGCTGGTCTCGGTCCTTGCGCCGATCATAGCGCCCTTTGGTGAGGGCGAGGTGGTGGGTAAGCAATATCTGCCCTGGTCTGCCCCCTACTACCTTGGCACTGACAAGCTGGGCCGCGACATGCTGACCCGGCTCATTTATGGCGCGCGCAACACTGTGGGCATCGCGTTTGCGACCACGGCGCTGGCGTTTTTTATCGGCTCGGTGCTCGGTATCTGGGCGGCGCTGGTGGGCGGATGGCTGGATCAGGCGCTGTCGCGGATTGTCGATGCGCTGATGGCGATCCCATCGCTGATCTTCCAGTTGCTGCTGCTGACCATCTTCGGCACCTCGGTGCTGACCCTGATTCTTGTGATTGCTGCCGTCGACGCCACACGGGTTTATCGGTTGGCGCGGTCCGTCGCGCAGGGAATCGTGGTGATGGACTATATCGAGGCCGCGCGCCTGCGGGGCGAGGGCAACTGGCGTCTGATCCGGCGCGAAATTCTGCCGAATGCCATGGCCCCTCTGGTGGCCGAATTCGGCCTGCGCTTCTGCTTTGTGTTCCTTGCCATCTCGGCGCTGTCCTTCCTTGGCCTTGGCATCAAGCCACCTACCGCCGACTGGGGCAGCATGGTGCGTGACAACGCGACGCTGATCACCTTTGGCGATATCACGCCCCTTTTGCCTGCGGGAGCGATTGCCCTGCTGACGGTTGCGGTCAACTTCGTGGTGGATTGGCAATTGCACCGCGCCAGCGGTCTGAAGGAGTAGGAGAATGGACAAACAGGTGCTGCTTTCCATCAAGGGCCTGCGGATCGAAGGGCGGTCGGGCGACGCCTGGCACGAGATCGTCAAGGGAGTTGATCTGACGCTGCACAAGGGCGAAGTGCTGGGCCTGATCGGCGAATCCGGAGCGGGCAAATCAACGCTGGGTCTGGCCGCGATGGGCTTTGCCCGCGATGGCTGCCGTATATCGGGCGGTACCATCGACTTTGACGGGATCGACCTGCGCACCGCGCCTGAGGCTAGCCGGCGCGGATTGCGCGGCAAGCGCATCGCCTATGTCGCGCAATCAGCAGCGGCCAGCTTCAACCCGGCGCACAAGCTGATCGACCAATATTGCGAGGGTCCGGTCGTTCACGGCGTGTTGCCCCGCGAGAAAGCCGAAGCCGACGCGGTGGAACTTTATCGCCGCATGCGCCTGCCCAATCCCGAAGAGATCGGATTTCGTTATCCGCATCAGGTTTCGGGCGGGCAGTTGCAACGGGCGATGACGGCGATGGCCATGTCCTGCCGACCTGACCTCATCATCTTCGATGAACCTACTACCGCGCTTGACGTGACCACGCAGATCGAGGTGCTTGCCGCGATCCGTGACATTGTGCGCCAGTTCGGAACGGCGGCGATCTATATCACCCACGATTTGGCGGTCGTGGCTCAGATGGCCGACCGCATCAAGGTTCTTCTACGCGGCGATGAGGTCGAAGAGGCCGACACCCGCAGCATGCTCGCCGCCCCGCGGGAGGAGTATACCCGCAGTCTCTGGGCCGTTCGCAGCTTTGCCCGGGCGGACCAGCCCCCCGCCACTGGAACGCCGGTCGTATCGGTCCGCAACGTCACGGCGGGCTATGGATCGGTGGATATCCTGAAGGATATCAGCTTTGACATCCACGCCCGCCGCACTGTCGCGGTGGTTGGCGAAAGCGGGTCGGGCAAATCGACCGCCGCGCGGGTGATCACCGGGCTTTTGCCGCCGCGCGAGGGGGGCGTGTTGTTCAACGGCAAGCCATTGCCAGCCTCCTTCAAGGCCCGCTCGCGCGACGAGTTGCGCCAGTGCCAGATGATATATCAGATGGCCGACACTGCGCTAAACCCGAAGCTCCGCCTGCGCGAACTGATCGGGCGCCCGGCCGAGATGTATCTGGCCTTGAAGGGCCGCGCGCTTGAGGCACGGATCCGCGACCTGCTGGCGCTGATCGAACTGGAGCCGGACATCTATATCGACCGTCTGCCTTCCGAGCTCTCGGGCGGCCAGAAACAGCGTATTGGCATCGCTCGGGCGCTGGCTGCAGAGCCGCAGTTGATCATCTGCGACGAGGTGACATCAGCCCTCGACCAGATCGTGCAGGAAGGCATCTTGAAGCTACTTGACCGCCTGCAGGCCGAATTCAACCTGGCCTACATGTTTATTACCCATGACCTCGCAACGGTGAAATCGATCGCGGATGAGGTGGTGGTGATGCAACTGGGCAAGGTCGTCGAACGGGGGCCCAAGGCGGCACTGTTTGCCGATCCGCAACAGGACTACACAAACCTTCTGCTGTCCTCGGTGCCCGAGATGGACCCGGACTGGCTGAATCGCCTCTTGGCCGCACGGGGCGGCCTAGCGTGACCCGGTAGACATATCCCATTGCGGATGAAGGGAAAGTTGTGACTGCGGGACGAAGGAAATGCGCCCAACGGCTACTGTTGGACTGAAAGGCCCCTCGCACCTTTACAAGACCATCCGCACGGCTGACCATGCCGTACTGCCCGGCTTCGGCATTCACGAGATGGTACCGGACCTGCTCCACAAAGTCCTATGGCACACCCGTTCCCAGGTTCAGACAAGTTCTACGTGGTCTAAGGCATTCGGGGCCTGTCGCTGCGCGAGCCAGAAGAGGTGTCGGTCCCGACCGCGGCGCGAGGATTGACGGATTGACGGCATCTACGACCTTTGCGGGAAGCAGGGCTTTGGCGAAGTGCCCGATGGGCGGGTCTGTGTGCCGTTCCATGTTCATCCTGCTCGGGCGCGAAGCCGAGCTTTAGGGGATCAACCGCATCTGCCGGCTTTGCAGCAAAGAAAGCTTAACAGTCCGTAAACGCACAGCGCGCCGCAAGGCGATCGGCACAGGGGGCCCGATCCTGGTCGAGGGATGGGCTAACGCGGCTTGGTCGTGGGTGGATGAAAGACCAGTAGCAGCTCACCAGCTGGATCGAGACTAAGACAGTGACGCTGTCGAACCGGGCGCCGCTAGCCCGTGTACGTCAGTCAGAGCGGTGCATGTCAGGTCAGGCCAGTTTGCGGTACGGGATCTTGCGGGCGAGCCAGCAGCCGACCGTGGCGCCGGTGATCTTGCCGTTGGGGCCACGCCTGAAGCGCACGGTCCAGTCGCCCGGCGCCGGCGCATCCATCGAGCGGCGGGTGGCAATGATCCATGTGTCTTCGGCGACTGGGTCCATCGAGACCATCGGTGATTGACCAAGGAAACCCCCAAAACCGGCAAAGAAGGCCCCACCCGCATTGATAATCTGAAGGTCCGATTCCGTTTCGTCTGACGTATAGTGCCCGGAAATGTCCTGCGTGGCGGTTCCTGATATCGGCAAGGCCATACCGCGCAGATTGTCCAAGGGGCGGTCGATCCAAAGGCCCTCGTTCGCGCGCGTCAGTGTCATCTTCGCGGACCGCGCCACTCTGTCGTCTTCAGCGACGAGAACGTCAGGGCCAACGGCAAAGTGGGCACTAAGGCCCAGCGCGTCGGCCTCTACCCGCAAGAGAAGTTCGGAGTCGTGCTCCAACCATGTCCCATTCCAGCCCTTTGCGGGAATCGGAGTTTGCGGCACCTCAAGGCCGCAAGCGGCCAGAATGAGGTTCGTGGCAGCATCGTGGGCGCTGCCTTCATGATTGAACATCACCACGACCGACAAACGCTCTTGCGCCGCATGAAAGCGTTGCACGCGGAACCCGCGCAGGGCCCCGCCGTGACCCGTCACCTGCCTTCCGCCAATCACGGTATGCGCAAGGCCGTTTCCATAGGCGGCCGGGGTGCCATCGGCAAACCGCTGCGGCGCGGCGAGCCGCTGATATAAAGCATCAGCATCGTCGCGGGTCCGATCGATGTGGCACTCCCAAGCCAGCATGTCGGCCAGCGAGGCGGAAATACCAGCGTCACCATACCAGTATATCCGGTTGACTGCCGTGAAATAGCCGGTCGCTGCGCTGCCTTCATATCCTGCGACCCCATCGACAGAGTTGCTGGTATCAGCGGTCAGGGTTGCCGTCTCCATTCCAGCCGGCGAGAACATGCTGGTGTGGTAAAGGGCGCCCATCGGCTGGCTCGTTGCTTCCTCCAGCAGTTCCGCGATCATCCGGAAGTTGGTGTTGCAATAGGAATACTGCATGCCGGGCTTGAAATGTCCGGTCTTCATCTTGTCCATGATGCGGGAAGCGTCCTCTGGGTGGAACACGCCTTCAGCGTCTGCGCCGTCAAGAACGGTCAGGGCCCAGTGATCGCGCAGGCCGGATTGGTTATTGCACAACTGTGCCACAGTCGGCAGCGGCCCGGTGAATGCGGGAAGAAGGGAGCCCACCCGTTGATCGAGGCTGGAAGGATCGGCGATCCGGTCCAGCATGACGCCACAGGTAAATTGCTTGCTGACCGAGCAGAGTGGTAGCCGGGTCGCTTGTGTCATCTGCGCACGCGTTGACAGGTTCGCAAAGCCCCAGGCACGGGCTTCGATGATGACGCCATCCTTTACGACGCCGGCCGCGCCGCCGGGCCCTGGAAAGTTGGTCGGCAGCGCATCGAGCGCTCGTTCCAGTGTTCGGCCGCCAAGTTGCGTCATGCTGCCTGCCTTGCGGGCCGATTTTTTGGAATGCGGCCACCTCGGCATTGTCTAAGCTGCCGCTTTACCTTCTTCCAGCGGTCATGCTGCAGCTACGGCCGTTCCGCGGGCGCAGATCGCAATAAATCGATCCGCGCGCATTTCTTAGCTTACCTGCGGCGCACTATCGTCGCGTGGAAGTCTCTATGCGCGACGGTACGATAAAGAGGGAGCATTGAACGAGGGTTCGCGTTCGCCGGATATTGCCGTTCAGTTGCGAGTTTTGGCTTTATCAATCTGCCGCATGGCGCATGGCCTTCCATGATTTTGGCTGCCTGAGCATAGTTGTATCACCCGGCGTCATCCTCATCAGGCGGCACTGCGGTCTGGGTCAACGGCGCGCATGGCGGCGCGGAACGAGCGTTCTTGATCCCGGCTCCATGCCTGACTGTCCCGCGTTTTAACCACTTGCGTTAGACCGCGCATACGGGCGCGACGCTCTTCCACGGGCATACCGAGGGCTAGCTCGATCGCCATGTC
>JBBSBE010000195.1:0-5870 GCA_038251625.1 Rhodobacterales bacterium | reverse complement strand
CGTGCCGCCCCTGGTGATCGGCCTCACCATCGTGGGCTTTGGCACGTCGATGCCGGAACTTCTGGTTTCGGTGCAGGCGGCGTGGAACAATCTTGGCGGTATCGCGCTTGGCAACGTGGTCGGATCGAACACCGCCAACATCCTTCTGATCCTCGGCCTGTCCGCCGTTGTCGGCCCGCTCGTCGCCCATTTCTCGACCCTGCGGCGCGAACTGATCTGGATGATGGCGGCGGCGCTTTCCCTCATCCCCGTCCTTTGGGACGGTCAGGTTTCGCGCCTTGAAGGCGTGGCCCTCCTTGCGGGCATCGCGGTCTATCTCTGGCAGGCGTTCAAGCAGGTGGGCACCCACCCGCATGACGAAGACCTGCCACAAATGTCGCCCGTCCGCGCGACGATCCTGATTGCGGTGGGCCTTGTGGCCCTTGTCGTCGGTGCGCGGCTGCTGGTGGACAGCGCAACCGTGCTGGCCCGTGCGATGGGTGTGTCAGAGGCGGTGATTGGCCTTACCATCGTGGCCGTCGGCACTTCGCTGCCCGAACTTGCAACCTCCATCGCGGCAGCCCTGAAGGGCGAGCGTGAAATTGCGCTTGGCAACGTGATCGGATCGAACGTCTTCAACATCCTTGCGATCCTCGGCGCAACCGCCGTCATCGCCCCGTTTCCCGCCGAGGCGCGGTTCCTGGCCGTGGACGTGCCGGTGATGCTGGCGGCAACGGTGGCGCTGATCGTCGTGGCAGCGGTCACCCACGGGGTGGGGCGCATCGCGGGCTTCGCTTTTCTGGGCGCCTATGCCATCTATATAGCCGCCATGGCGGTAATCTGACGCAGGCAACCCGGCCCACGTTCCCGTGTGTGTCATGCCTGCGTCATCAGCTTTTGGTCCAAGGATTGCGCCATCCGCAGATCAATTGCGGAATAGGCCAGACCCCAGTTGCATGGAGCCAGGCATGAAAGACTTTGAAAACGACTATCTCGACGATCCGACCAGCGCCCCCGGGTTCGAACACGGCGACGAGATGCCCTCGAACCCCTCCCCGAACCCCACTTTCTATGACATCGTGGAATCCGCCCGCGCCTCGCGCCGGTCGTTCCTCTTCGGCGGCCTTGCCGCTGCGGTGACCTCGGGCGCGGTATCGGTCGGGATGGCCCCGCGCGCCGCGCTGGCGCAATCCTCGGCACCGTCGGCCCTTCTGGGCTTTGCGCCCGTGCCGCTGTCGAAGGACGATACCGTTGTCGTGCCCGCAGGCTACAAGGTGCAGGTGATGGCGCCCTGGGGCACGCCGCTTCTGGACGGCGCGCCCGCCTATGCGCCCGGCGCCATGACCGGCGCGGCCCAGCAGATGCAGGTCGGCACCCACCATGACGGGATGCATTATTTCCCGATCGAAGGATCGTCGAGCGATGGCCTTCTGGTCATCAACCACGAATACATCGAACCCCGCTTCTTCCATGCCGAAAAGTGGAAAGGGCAGGTCATCGACGGTGATACCGTTGTGCTGACCGCCGACGGCAAGCGCGACGATGACGAAGTGCTGGCGGAAATCGCGGGCCACGGCGTCTCCATCATGCGCGTGCAGCGCGCCGCCGATGGCCAGTGGGCGATCACACCCGACGCCCACAACCGCCGCGTCCACGGCCTGACCGAAATGCAGATCGCAGGCCCGGTGCGCGGCGCGGCCCATGTCGTCACCAAATTCTCGCCCGACGGGACGCGGACGCGTGGCACGCTCAACAACTGCGCCAACGGCTACACGCCGTGGAACACCTATATGGCGGCCGAGGAAAACTGGGCGGGCTATTTCGTCAACAAGACCGACGACCAGCCGCGCGAGCACAAGCGCTTTGGCGTGCCGAACAAGGCCACGCGCTACCAGTGGGAACTCGCGGCGTCGGGCGCCGATGAATACGCCCGCTTCGACGCCACCGCGACCGGCGCCGACGCAACGCAGGACTACCGCAACGAGCCCAATACCTTTGGCTACATGGTCGAGATCGACCCGTTCGATCCCACCTCCACCCCGGTGAAGCGCACCTCGCTGGGCCGTTTCGGCCATGAAGGCGTGGTGTTCGCCCCCGCCGAGGCGGGCAAGCCCATCGTCTGCTATTCAGGCGACGACAGCCGCTTTGAATACATCTACAAATTCGTCTCGGCCAAGGCCTATGCCGAAGGGGATCGCGGCGAAATCCTTGATGATGGAACGCTTTATGTCGCGAAGTTCAACGCAGATGGCAGCGGCGAATGGCTGGCGCTGGCACCGGGCGAAAACGGCCTGACGCCGGAAAACGGCTTTGCCGATCTGGCCGATATCATCGTCAACACCCGCACTGCCGCCGACAAGGCCGGAGCAACCAAGATGGACCGCCCTGAATGGGGCACCGTCGATCCGGCCACGGGCGAGGTGTATTTCACCCTCACCAACAACACACGCCGCACGCAAACGCAGGTCGATGCCGTCAACCCGCGTGCGGAAAACAACTTCGGTTCCATCGTGCGCTGGAAGGAAGAGGGCGAAGACTTCGCCTCCACCGCCTTCAAGTGGGAGCTTTTCGTTCTGGCCGGCACCAAGTCCAGCTCGGCGGTTCTGGGTGAAACGGCGCTTGGCGATGACAACCTCTTCGCCTGCCCCGATGGCATCTGGTGCGACCAGAACTCGCGCCTCTGGATCCAGACCGACATGGGCGACATCGCGCCCGATCAGTCTGGCCCGCTGGAACCCTTCGGGATGAATGCGATGCTGGCGGCCGATCCCGCGACGGGTGAAATCCGGCGCTTCCTGACCGGCCCGTGGGGGCAGGAAATCACCGGCATCACCGCTACGCCGGACGGCACCACCTTCTTCATCAACGTCCAGCACCCCGGCGGCCATGCCTCGGACGCGCAGTTCGCCGCAGGGGATTACGGCTCGGGCTTCCCCGATTACAACGGCACCCCGCCCCGCTCGGCTACGCTTGTGATCACGCGCGAGGATAACGGCGTCATCGGCGCCTGACCGCCCCGCAACCGACCATCGCCCCCGTCCGGGTTCGCCCGGGCGGGGGCATTCATCCGCGGGCCTGTTTATCGAACCTGTCTTGCGGGGCGCCCAAAACGCAAGAAAATGCCAAAATGTCGCGGCCACCCGACATTTACCGTCGCCAAATCGCGACAAAGGGGCATTGACGCCCCCCACGCACCCGC
This sequence comes from Rhodobacterales bacterium, assembly GCA_038251625.1. Taxonomy (GTDB): domain Bacteria; phylum Pseudomonadota; class Alphaproteobacteria; order Rhodobacterales; family Rhodobacteraceae; genus JBBQXK01. Next base: position 2,692 of record JBBSBE010000195.1, on the reverse strand, counting down.
CTAATGTCTGCCGACTTTGACAGGAGCGGCGCAATCATGCTGGTAATCGTATGCAAAAGGCCCGGCGCATGATGCGGTGACGTTCCTTTTTGTCCCTGCCCACGCGCCCCCGACCAACCCTCGGGGGCTTTTTGTTGCCCTGCCCCGTCCGATCAAAACCGACCGACCGACCAAGACCCCCCGATAAAGACCAATGGTGAACCAGATGACCGAAGCTGCCAAATTCGACACGATGACCGGCGCCAGAATGGTGGTCGAAGCCCTCAAGGAGCAGGGTGTCGAGGTGGTCTTTGGCTATCCCGGTGGCGCGGTGCTGCCGATCTATGACGAAATCTTCCAGCAAAACGCCATCCGCCACATCCTCGTGCGCCACGAACAAGGCGCCGTCCACATGGCCGAAGGTTATGCCCGCTCGACCGGCAAGCCCGGCGTCGTGCTGGTGACATCCGGCCCCGGCGCCACCAACGCCGTGACGGGCCTTGTCGATGCGCTGATGGATTCCATTCCGCTTGTGGTTCTCACCGGCCAGGTTCCCACCTTCATGATCGGCACCGACGGCTTTCAGGAGGCCGATACAGTTGGCATCACGCGGCCCTGCACGAAGCACAACTGGCTGGTGAAGGACACGGCGAAACTCAGCGAAGTGATCCACCAGGCCTTCCACGTCGCCACCCATGGCCGCCCCGGCCCCGTGCTGATCGACATCCCCAAGGATGTGCAGTTCGCGACCGCCCCCTACACGCCCAAACCCCAGTCGCGCGTCGCCCATTACCAGCCGCGCACCAAGGGCGACCCCGCCGCCATAGAACGGATGGTCGAAATGATGGAAACCGCCGAACGCCCGGTGTTCTACACCGGCGGCGGCGTGATCAACGCAGGCCCCGAAGCGTCGCGCCTCTTGCGCGAATTCGTCGAGGCCACGAACTTTCCCATCACCTCTACCCTCATGGGCCTCGGCTCCTACCCCGCATCGGGCAAGCACTGGCTGGGCATGCTTGGCATGCACGGCCTTTACGAGGCCAACCTCGCCATGCACGGCTGCGACCTGATGATCAATGTCGGCGCCCGCTTTGACGACCGCATCACCGGGCGGATCAAGGATTTCAGCCCCGGCAGCCGCAAGATCCACATCGACATCGACGCCTCGTCGCTGAACAAGGTGATCCGCGTCGATGTTCCGATCCTTGGCGACGTGCGCGAGGTGCTGACGGCGGCGCTTCAGCTTTGGAAAGACCGGGGCCGCAAGGTCAACCGCGACGGGCTGGCAAAATGGTGGGCGCAGATCGAAAAGTGGCGGGCGGTGAAATGCCTGACCTACAAGAATTCGGCCACGGTCATCAAACCGCAATACGCGCTGGAACGGTTGGAGGCGCTGACCAAGGGCCACGACCGCTACATCACCACCGAGGTGGGCCAGCACCAGATGTGGGCGGCGCAGTTCCTCGGCTTCGAGGATCCCAACCGCTGGATGACTTCCGGTGGCCTTGGAACCATGGGCTACGGCCTGCCCGCCTCTATCGGCGTCCAGATCGCCCACCCCAAGGCGTTGGTCATCAACGTGGCGGGCGAAGCATCCTGGCTGATGAACATGCAGGAAATGGGCACCGCCATGCAGTTCCGCGCGCCGGTGAAGCAGTTCATCCTGAACAACGAACGCCTCGGCATGGTGCGCCAGTGGCAGGAGCTTCTGCACGGCGAGCGCTATTCGCAGTCGTGGTCGGAATCGCTCCCCGATTTCGTGAAACTGGCCGAGGCCTTCGGGTGCAAGGGCATGAAAGTCTCCGACCCCGCCGACCTTGACGACGCGATCATGGAAATGATCCGCTACGACGGCCCGGTGATCTTTGACTGCCTCGTGGAAAAGCACGAAAACTGCTTCCCCATGATCCCCTCGGGCAAGCCGCACAACGAGATGCTGTTGGGCGAGGCCGACACCAAGGGCGCAATCGGGGCCAAGGGGGCGGTGCTGGTGTGAGCCGGGCGGAGCGGGGGCAAGCCCCCGGACCCACGGGATATTTTGAGACAGAAGAAGACCAGAGAAAAGGAACGGGTTGGCATGTCCCCCCTCAACATCAAATCCGGCGCCTCCAGCCATTCCGCCTATGACCTGCGCGACCCCAATGCGCAGGTGGAGGAGAGCCACACCCTCGCCATCCTCGTGGACAACGAATCCGGCGTCCTTGCCCGTGTGATCGGCCTCTTCTCGGGGCGCGGCTACAACATCGACAGCCTGACGGTGGCAGAAGTGGATCATACCGGCCACCTCAGCCGCATCACCGTCGTCACGCGCGGCACGCCCGCCGTGATCGAGCAGATCAAGGCCCAGCTTGGCCGCATGGTCCCCGTCCATGACGTGCATGACCTCACCGTCGAGGGCCCCGCCGTCCAGCGCGAACTGGCGCTTTTCAAGGTTGCGGGCAAGGGCGAGCACCGGATCGAGGCGCTGCGGCTGGCCGAGATCTTCCGCGCCAATGTGGTGGATTCGACGCTTGAATCCTTCGTGTTCGAAATGACGGGCACCCCGGAAAAGATCGACGCCTTCGCCGACCTCATGCGCCCCTTGGGCCTTGCGGAAATCGCCCGCACCGGGGTGGCCGCACTCAAGCGGGGATTCTGAGGCGCTGGCGGGGCGGCGACGGGGGCGCTAGTCTGCCGCGATGTCTTCGGATCCTGATCGCACCCTCTTCACGCG
>JBBSBE010000194.1:0-5897 GCA_038251625.1 Rhodobacterales bacterium | reverse complement strand
TTCCGTCAGCGTCAAAGCCCGGGTTGTGCGCTGCATAAGACGCACGCCGAGATGATCTTCCAGCGCCGCGATCTGACGGCTGACCGTAGGCTGCGATTGGCCCTGTTCGGCTGCCACGGCAGAAAAGCTGCCGGTTTCCACCGCACGCACGAAGGTCAGGGCATGTTCCAGAAGGCCAGCCTTCATTCATTCATCCAGCGTATCAATATTATCCGCATTGGCATGATTATCGAAAAACAACGATGGGTCTAGGGTCAATTCATCGGAACACTCATCCAAAGGACCCACGCCATGACCACCTTCACCCTGCACACCCCCGACACCGCCCCCGTAGCCAGCCGATCCATTCTAGAGAATGTTGAAGCCGCGTGGAAATTCATCCCGAACCTGCACCGTGTGCTGGCAGAAAGCCCTGCAACGCTTGAGGCTTACAGCGCCGCCTTCTCGCTTTTCGACAAATCATCCTTCACGACGAAAGAGCGGCAGGTCGTCTATCTGGCCATCAACTTTGAGAACGAGTGCGAATACTGTATGTCCGGTCATTCGGCGCTGGCTGCCATGTCAGGTGTCGAGGCCGAGGTGATCGAGGCGCTGCGCGAGAATGCCCCTGTCGCGAACCCCCGCCTGCAGGCCCTGCGTACCTTTGCGGCATCGGTTACCCGGACCCGCGCAAACCTGAACCCCGGCGAAGTGGAGGCCTTCCTTACCGCAGGCTTCACAAAGCAGCAGGTGCTGGAAGTGATCCTGGCCGTCTCGGTCAAGACGATCTCGAACTACGTCAACCACATCGCCAAAACACCGCTCGACGGCTTCGTGTCGGGCACGAAGTGGGTTGCGCCGTCCAACCGCATGATCGCCGCGGAATGACTTTCTGGCCCCTGCCGTAATCGTGCGGCGGGGGCATTTCACACCTGTTGATGAAAGCACCCGTCCGATGAAAACCCTCATTCTCAGCACCGCCTTTGCCGCTTTTGCGTCATGTGCTTTTGCAGAGGACCCTGCCTACTTTACCGCCTTCCGTGGCCTTGCGATGGAGCGCGACGACAAGGGCGTTCTGCTGGTCACGATCAACGACGGCAAGGGAGGCCCGATCACCTTTACGGCGCAAGATCACACCGACTTCACCGAAGCCTTCTACCGGATCGCCCAAGACCGCGACACCAGCATCGTCATTCTGACCGGGGCAGGCGACTACATGGCAGACATCGACTTCTCGACCTTCGGCAATGTGGCCGATCCGGATGTCTGGAGCCAAGTCCATGACGAGGGCGTTCAGATCGTCGAGAACATCGCGAATATCCGCGTGCCGATGATCGCCGCCGTTGAAGGCCGCGCGCATATCCACAGCGAATATGCCCTGATGGCGAATGTGATCGTGGCGGGCGAAAGTGCGACGTTCAGCGACCTGCCGCACTTCAACGGCGGCATCGTTCCGGGCGACGGCATCTTTACCACTTGGGCCTACCGCGCAGGTCCGGGCCGTGCCGAAAACTGGCTGCTGAACCCGTCACCGATCTCCGCGCAGACCGCGCAAGACTGGGGCGTGGTGGCAGAAATCGTGCCGGATGGCGCGACGGTAGCGCGTGCCCGGGAGATTGCCAACCTCTACCTTGCCAAGCCCGCAGTCACCCGCCGCAACACACGCATCCACTTCATCCAGCCCCTGAAAGAGGCGCTGGTGCGCGAGGTTGGGTATGGCATGGCGTTGGAAGGCGCCTCTGCAGCGGCCTTGGTCAAATCACTTCAGAAATGAGCGTGCATGCACCCGCAATAGCCCGGGGCCGCCATCCAACAGGAAATATGCCATGCTGACCGTTTACGCCTTCGCTACCCCGAACTCTGTCAAGGTGCCTGTGGCGCTTGAAGAACTGGGCTTGCCCTATGACCTGCGTCCAGTGAACATTCGTGAGGATGCCCAAAAGGCCTACGGCTACCTTGCGCTGAATCCGAACGGCAAAGTGCCGCTGCTGGTGGACGGCGATCTGACGATCGCGGAGTCCGGTGCTATCCTGATCCATCTGGCCGAAAAGACCGGACAACTGCTGCCGACGGCCGCCCGCGCCCGCGCCAAAACTTTTGAATGGCTGATGGTGCAGATGTCGGGCACCGGCCCTGCCTTTGGCCAGTCCGGCTTCTGGCAGAAACTGAGCGCGACGCCCAATCCCACCGCCATTGCGCGCTATCAGACCGAGTCCGACCGTCTGGCCGACCTGATCGACAATCATCTTGCCCGCAACGAATGGTTTTCGGGCAGCGACTACACCATTGCCGACATCGCCCATTTTGGCTGGTTCTGGCGGCGAGAATTTGCCGGTGTGTTGTTCGACAACCGCCCGAACCTCGCACGCTGGTACGCCGCGATTGAGGCCCGACCAGCCGTGCAACGTGGTGTGGCCGCAACCATGACCCTCGCCTCGGCCAAGGCTGCCTGACCTCACGCAATCAAGGAACTCATATCGTGACCATCTCCTCCATTGCCCGGGCCAACAGCGCCATATCCGCGACCCTCAAGACCACCGCTTCGCAATGCTCGCCGCTGGCAGCGTCGCGACGGTTGCCTTCGAATGGTTCGGCCAGTCCCTGTCGCCGATGCTCGGCTTTGCCAGTCTTGCCCGGCGCCGCTCGCCACGCAGGTCTGGCAAACGCTCTTCGGCTCGGCCTATGTGCCGGGCGGGCACCTGCTGCAATATATCGCTGGGCTTATCGGCTATCCCATCGGCTGGACGTTGATTGCACAACCGTTGGCGTGGCGGCTGGTTCCGGGCGTCCATTGGCTTTTGTCGGCCACTGCCTACGGCGCCGGCTTGTGGATCTTTGCGATATATTTCATGGCGCACCTTGTTGCCGGACAGCCCGCCCTTCTTGGCTTCACCGGGATCACTTGGGTCCGCTGGCCGGGCATGTCTTCTTTGCACTTGTCTATGCCGCCATGATGCAGAGCGGCGCGTCGACGGACCGGGGCTGAGATCATGCACAAGGTTGCGATCATCATATATTCCAACATCACCGAAGAGGCGAAATCGAAGGCCTATCGCGCCTTCGGCTTTGCCGCCGAACTGATTGCCGCCGGAGACGACGTGACCATTGTCTTCGATGGCGGTGGTAGCGCCACACTGGCCGCCGTCATGAACCCGGCGCACGACCTGCACCGGGCCTGGACCAAGGCTGCACCCGCATTGCGCGGCGTGTGTTCTTACTTCGCGCAAGCCTACGGCGTGAAGGTCGAACTGGTCGGCGCAGGTATCCCCATCGTCGGCTACGATCACGGCCATGCATCGCTGCGCGCGTTGTTGGACGAAGGTCGCCATATCATGACTTTCTGAAACGGAGCCATCATCAGGGCACTCGCCGAAACTCCAACCTTGCCTCTGCTTTCGCCACGCACAGTCGGCGCAAGCTTTGGTCTTGCTGCCGTTGCGTTGTGGGCTGCCCACCTTGCCTTTGCCCGCGCCGGCGTGAATGCAGGACTGCTTCCCGTGGACTTTGTATTCCTGCGTTTCGTCACTGCGGACGCGATCATGTCGCCTTGGCTTTTGCACAACGTTATTAGAACTTTAGGCGGCGTTGGCTGGGCTCACGGCTGGGCGCTCGCGCTGTTCGCCGGGCCGATGTTCATCGCCTTGGGTGTTTGCGGCTACACCTTTGCGCCTCTCGCGCACGGCGCGGTCGTCCAGCCTTCGGCAATGACGCTGGGTGCGATGGCCGCAAGCTGGCTTTTCTTTGGTGAGCGCCCGCCCCTGTCGCGCGCATTGGGCGTGGCGGTCATCATTGCCGGACTGGTCTTGATTGCCACGGACAAGGATGGCGGCGCGCCGGAGGAGTTATAGAGGGGGGACCTGCTTTTCATCCTGGCCGCCCTTTTCTGGGTTGGCTTTACGATGTTGCTGCGCCGCTGGAATATTCGGGGCGTTCAGGCAACCGCCGCCGTGTCCGTGATCTCTGCCTTGGTTGTTTTGCCGCTCTTCTTCGCGTTTGAAAGCATCGAGCGTCTTGTCGCCCTGCCCGTTAAGATTCTTGTAACTCAGATCTTCGTACAGGGCCTTTTGTCTGGCGTTCTGGCAGTCATTACCTATGACAAGGCCTCGAGTATCTGGGCGCACTGATCGCAGCGTTATTTCCAGCACTCGTTCCGTCTGCAACGCTGATTGTCGGTGTTCCCATCACGGGCGAAATGCCGGCATCCCTCGAATGGATCGGCGCAGGTCTTGCAACGCTGGGTTTGGCTGTGGCGATGGAAGCGTTAGCCCGCAAACGCAAGGCGTACTGACCCGGCTGCAATGTACCTAGGTGGGATCGGACCCGTCATCGTACGCCATGGGGTCGGCAGCACGGTAGCAGACCCGGCTCGTGAACAAGCGATGGGAAAGCGGGGGCGCCTGCATGCGGCCTGATCGGCCTGGAGCCCACAAAGATGAAGCCGAAATAGAACGCTAGAAGAGAAAAGTCGTGGTTCATGGCGCTTGCGTTTCAACGATTGTTCGGCAGGTCTTCTTTCGTTGCCTAGAAGCGAGCCAACTTGCCAAGGGGGCTCCCGCCACCTCGCAGCGGTGCAACCAGAATTCCACGGAAAAACTCGCCCGTGTAACGAAACGCGCGGGCACCCCTCACGTTGGCGGAATTTCCTGGGACCGGCCACTGCTTCGGCCCAATCGATCAAAAAATCCAGAAACAAGGGCGGATTGGGTCCGCCGACACGAACTCTGGCTTGCACATAGCACGATGTCGACGTCTATGGGAGGATCGCTCAACCACACGTCAGGGCTGACATCATGGAACCATCCGAGCTCATCGATGCCAAACTGGCCGAGATTGGCAAGATCGCGACGGCCGGATATTTTATCGCGGTGCGCATTCGTGGAACCGCGCCGCTGATGGTGTTCAAGACCTACCCACAGGCGTGGATCGACCGGTATACCGAAAAAGGTTACGTCCTGCGCGATCCGATCACAACGTGGGCGATGACGATCGGCGGCTCTATCCGATGGAGTTCGCCCTTCCTGCCCGATCCTTTTCGCGTCCTTGCCCAGGCGGCGGAGTATGGGCTGACGTATGGCGCCTCGATCGCGCATGGCCCTTTGCGCGCTCTGACAATCTGTTCTGTCGCACGATCAGACCGCGAGTTCACCGATGAAGAGATATCGCGCATCCAGCAGATAGCGATTGCGTTGCACGACCTGATCGCGTTGCCCAAACTCCTGACCGATGCCCAGAAAGAGATCCTTCAAGCGATTACATGGGGTGCCAACATGGCGAAGGTGGCAGGAACGCTCGGCGTTTCGGAGGCAACGGCCCGTGCTCGGGTGAAGACAGTCTGCGCGGAGCTGTTTGCCCAGACGCCAGACGAAGCCGTACAAAGGGCGCGAGACCACAAGTTGCTTTGATGCGACGCAAGCATGGCTTCCTGAAGAGCCGCTTGAACATCCTAGGCGACATTTGCGTGGCAGGTCTTCTCCTTGCCACGAGCCGCGTTGCTGATCGAAAGTATGCGATTTGTCCTTGCCCTGGTCGAAAACACAGCCTCGTGTGGGTCGACCAAACGGATCAGATTATGGTTTAGAACGCCCCATCACTGTCAAGCCAAGCTTTAACGCGCGCCTCAACCAACGCCATTTGATCATCAAGCGCTTTCTTCGCATGGGCCTTCGCCTTGGATATCCAATTCTTGTCATATTGTTCAAGCGGGTCTGCAGGCAAAACAGCATGTGTGAACACTGGTTTGAAATGCAGATTCAACCCACCGTAGTAAAAATGAGGCTTTGATTTGCCCGACTCGTCATAAATTTCGATCGACGCGTGCACTCTTCCCGGAGGATCCACACCATCCTCAAACAGCTTCTTTACCACTTCTGCAGCCGTGTGTTTCGTCGTATCATCCTTATATACACCAATCCCGCCTT
>JBBSBE010000193.1:0-5935 GCA_038251625.1 Rhodobacterales bacterium | reverse complement strand
TAGTTGATGAACCCATAGACGACATGCGCCCCCGCACGCTCCAGCCTGCGGCTCTGGCGGATGTTGGCGGCCTCGTCAAAGCGTGCTTTCAGTTCCACCAGCGCTGTCACGGACTTGCCCGCCTCTGCCGCCTCGCAGAGCGCGCCAACGATCGGGCTGTCCCATGACGTGCGATAGAGCGTCTGCTTGATCGCCAGCACATTGGGATCGCGCGCCGCCTGCTCCAGAAAGCGGATCACCATGTCGAACGTCTCGTAGGGGTGATGCAGCAGCATGTCCTTTTGCCGGATCGCCGCGAACATGTCGCCCTCGTGATCCTGCACACGCTCGGGGATGCGGGGGGTAAAGGGGGGCCACAGAAGATCCTTGCGTGCGGGCAGCACCAGTTCCTTCAGGTCCGCCACGCCCAGCAAGCCGCGCACCTCGACCACCTCATCCGTGGTCACGCTCAGTTCCTGCATGATGAGGCTGCGCAGCCGTTCCGGTGCGCCCGCGCTCAGCTTGAGGCGGATCACCTCGCCCCGGCGGCGGCGCTTCAGCGCCGTCTCGAACTCGCGCACCAGATCTTCGGCTTCGTCCTCGACCTCCAGATCGCTGTCGCGCAGCACGCGAAAGGCGCAGTGGCCCCGGTCCACATAGCCGGGAAAAAGCATCCCCAGATGCAGCAGAAGCAACTCTTCCAGCGGCAGGAAGCGATGCTCGCCGGGTTTCGCGGGCAAGGGCACGAAACGGGCGATCTGCTGGGGGATCGGCAAAAGTGCCTGCAGGGCGCGCCGGTCGGTCGCGCGTTCCAGTTCCAGGGCCAGGCAAAAGCCGGTGTTGGGGATAAACGGAAACGGGTGTGCAGGGTCGATGGCAAGCGGCGACAGCACTGGAAAAACCTTACCCAGAAAATGCGCCTCCAGATGTTTGAGGTCGCGTGCCGTCAGCTTTGACCGGGTGACAAGGGTAATCCCCGCCCCTTCCATCGCGCGCTTCAGCTTGTTGAAAACGGTCTGCTGCTGGCCCATCAGTCGCCGCGCGTCGGCGTTTATCAGCGCCAGCTGTTCCGCCGCCGTGCGGCCATCCTCGCTTAGCGTTGCGTTCCCCGCCCGCACCAGCGCCATCAGGCCTGCCACCCGGACGGTGTAGAATTCGTCAAGATTGGTGGCCGAGATCGACAGGAACCGTAGCCGTTCCAGCAAGGGTATCGCCGGATTTGCGGCCTCTTCAAGCACCCGCCAGTTGAAGGCCAGCCAGCTCATCTCGCGGTTGAAAAAGCGGCGGGGGCCCGTGGTTTCGTCCGTAGACAGGTTCACGGGGGCGGGGAAGGAGGCCTTCAGGAAATCGGCTTGGGTCATTGCGGGCTCGGGCTGCTGGACGCGGCATCCTCGCCGTCCGCATCCTTGCTGTCCAGCACCTCGGATGCCAACCGCTGGGTGATAGCCTGCTTGCGCGCCAGTGCCGCGGCATCAAGGCGGGCCACAATGTCGGCGGCGGCTGCAAAGCTGCGTTCCATCCGGGGCAGAAGGTAGCCGATCAAGACGGCGGGCACCGCAAGCTGTCGGTCGGCAAAAAGCTTGGCCAGCACGGCGGCCAGAAGCGCGTCATCGGGCAGGTCGAGCCGCACCACCGGGATCGCCTCCATCCGGCTTTTCAGATCGGGCAGCGCAAGGCCCCAGTCCCGCGGCGGGAGTGCGGCGGTAACAAGCAGCCGCCCCCCCGTTTCGGCGATCAGATTGTGCAGGTGGAAAAGTGCGGCCTCACCCGCGCCGATGGTCTGCTCTGCATCCTCTACCGCCACGGCACCCCCGGCTGCCAGGGCCGGAACATCCGCCCCCGCGAGCGCCGTCGCAGGGATCACCTGCGCCCCTGCGGGCAGCGCAGCCGCCCAGACCTGCACCAGATGCGTCTTACCTGCCCCGGTTGGCCCCAGGATCAAGAGCCGCCCGTCCGGCCAGTCCTGCGGCGCCTCCACCGCCGCAAGCGCGGTGGCGTTGGCGGGCGAGACGAAGAAATCCTCGCGCCCCAGCGCCGCGCGCGCTGGCAGATCAAACGTCAGCTGGCCGGTCATGCAGCGCCGTCATCCGGCCCCTCATGGCCGTGATGTTGCCCCTGATAGAGCACGCTTTTTTGATACTTCTCGATGCCAAATCGCGTGAGAACCCCAAGCGATGCCGCCAGCGGTACGGCGACGAGAAGGCCAAGAAACCCGAAAAGCGTGCCAAAGACCGACAGGGCAAAAAGCAGCCACACCGGATGCAGCCCGACGGATTCGCCCACCAGCTTGGGCGTGATCACGTTGCCTTCCAGAAACTGGCCCAGCATGAAGATGGCAGCGACGATGCCGATCTGCATCCAGTCACCCCAGAACTGGAATAGTGCGAGGCCGATGGCCAGCGCGCCGCCAACCAGCGCGCCCACATAAGGAATGAAGGTGATGGCCCCCGCGATCACCCCCACGATCAGGCCGAATTGCAGCCCCGCCAGCATCAGTGCCAGCGCATAAAAAGTGCCAAGGATCAGGCAGACGCTTAACTGCCCGCGCACGAAGGCGGCCAGCACCCCGTCCACTTCGCCCGCAAGGCGGCGCAGGACCGGGCTGTGATCGCGGGGCAGAAGCGTGTCGATTCGCGCAACCATCTTGTCCCAGTCAAGCAAGAGGTAGAACGACACGACCGGCACCACCACGATGAAGACCACCGCGTTGATCACGCTGAGCGCCGAGCCGAGGATCGCATTGGCAAACTCGCCGCCACGCGACTGGATCGTCCGGCCAAGGCCTTCGATACTTTGCCGCACGGTCGAGGTTTCATCCGTCAATTCGGGGAAGCGCTCGACCAGAAAATTCTGTAGCTGCTTGAAGATGCCGGGTGCAGCATTGATCAGTTCGGTCAGTTGGCGCGCCAAGGTCGGGACCACCGCCAAAACCAGTGCAACCGCGATCAGCAGCATGAACAGTGAAATCAGCGTGGTTGCCGCCACACGGCTCAGGCCCAGCCGTTGCAGCCGGTCGGCTATGGGATCAAGGAAATACGCGATGGCCCCGCCCGCGACAAAGGGCAGGATGACATCGCCCAGAAGCCACAGGGACGCGAACAGCACCACCGCCGCTATGCCCCAATACTTCGCCTGTTCCTGCAACGGCAAAGCCATCAGAACACATCTCCCGCGTTTTCTCAGACATGGCAGAGCGCAGGCCCTGCTTCAAGACCCGCGCCACCGCGTCAGCATCCGCTTACGCAGGCCCGCCTAAGCGCAAGGCGGATCGACGCTGCGCTGCGGCACGGTGCATGGCTGGCGGCGTGACGGGGTGGGCGACACGATCGGTGATCGCGCCCCGGCACAGAGCGAAACCAAAGGAGCCGACCAATGAAGACCACCGCTTTCGCAGCCGCGACCCTGTTCCTTGCCCTGCCTTGCGCAGCGCTTGCTTTGCCCGCGATGGGCGACCGCCTTGGCACGAACGCCGACGAGGTGCGCGCCGCGCTTGACGCCGCAGGCTGCCCGGCCAAGCGTTTCGAGGCCGAGGATGGCAAGATCGAGGCCAAATGCGCCGAGACCGCCACCGGAGCGACCTGGGATCTCTATATCGATCCCAAGACCGGTGTGGTCACCAAGATCACCAAGGGCGACTGACATGGCCGCGCTTGCGCCCGAACCAGAGGCCGGCCCCCCCGGCCTCTGGGATCCGGTGGTCCGCCTTACACATTGGGGCATCGCCGCCGTCGTCCTGCTCAACGCCGTGCTGACAGAGGGTGGCGGACTGGCCCATGTCTGGATCGGCTGGACGGGGCTCGCCCTTCTGGCCTTGCGGCTTGTCTGGGGTGTCGTGGGGCCGCCAGAGGCGCGCTTCTCGGCCTTCCCGCCGAACCTGCGTGCAGCGGGGCAGCACCTCTCTGCGCTTGCGCAGGGCAGGCCCGCGCGCTACCGCTCGCACAATCCCGCCGGTGCGCTGATGGTCTATCTGTTCTGGGCCACACTTTGCGTCATCATCGGCACGGGCATCGCCATGACGGGTACCGGGCCGTTGGGCTCTTACGAGCGATCAAAGGCCATCGAAACCGCTGACTGGTCGCAACTCGATCTGGGCGCGGGGGACGCAGAGAATGAGGGCGGTGTGTTGAAGGAGGTGCATGAAGTGGCGGCAAATCTGATTCTGATCCTTGCAGCCCTGCACGTGGCGGGCGTGGCGGTGGAAAGCCGCCGCATGCGGCACAATCTTCTGCGCCCCATGCTCGCGGGTGCGCGCCGGGGGCCGGGGCCACGGCTTTGATCAAACGAAATCGTCGCGCAGGGCCGGGTCGGATCGCCGCCCCGGCCCTTTTGCTGTTGATCCAGGCGTTGGCTGCCACCTTCTTTCTGGGCGACGTGTTCGGGGACTGGCTCTCGGGCACGCTGTCGCCGCATCTGGTGGTCGAGGCGCTGGTCTCCATCGCGCTGGTGACGGGGCTTGCCGCCGGCGCCGTCGATCTGCGCCGCACGCTGGAACGGGTGCGCGCGCAGGAGGTGGCGCTGGCCACGGCCTCGGGTGCGCTGGCCGAGGTGATTGAGGCGCAGTTCACCGCGTGGGGCCTGACGGCTGCAGAGCATGATGTCGGGCTTTTCGCGCTGAAAGGGCTCGACGTGGCTGAAATCGCCGCCGTGCGTGGCGCGGCGCACGGCACCGTGCGGGCGCAGTTGTCCCGCGTCTATACCAAGGCCGGGGTCAGCGGACGCGCCCAGTTCGCTGCCTTCTTCGTGGAAGATCTTATGGCCGACGGGATTCGTATGCCGGCAGGGCGCCCGCTTGCCTGACAGCGACGCTTGGCATAGGACACTGGCCTGACCGAACCCCGACCCGGAAAGCCACACGATGCGCCTGACCCGCTATTTTCTGCCCGTCCTGAAGGAAAACCCCGCCGAGGCGCAGATCGTGTCGCACCGCTACATGCTGCGGGCGGGGATGATCAAGCAGCAGGCCGCCGGCATCTATTCCTGGCTTCCCCTCGGCCTTCGCGTTCTGCGCCGGATCGAAGAGATCGTGCACCAGGAACAAGCGCGCGCAGGGCACATCCCGCTGCTAATGCCCACCATCCAGCCCGCCGACCTTTGGCGCGAAAGCGGCCGCTATGGCGACTATGGTGAGGAGATGCTGCGCATCACCGACCGCCAGAAGCGCGAGCTTCTCTATGGCCCCACGAACGAGGAGATGATCACCGATATCTTCCGCAGCCATGTGGGAAGCTACAAGGACCTGCCGCTGACGCTCTACCACATCCAGTGGAAATTCCGCGATGAGATGCGCCCCCGCTTCGGCGTGATGCGCGGGCGCGAGTTCCTGATGAAGGACGGCTACAACTTCGACGTGGACAAGCCCGCCGCGCTGCACGCCTACAACCGCCACATGGTCAGCTACCTGCGCACCTACGAACGCATGGGCCTGACGGCCATTCCGATGCGCGCCGACAGCGGGCCCATCGGGGGCGACGACACGCATGAATTCCTGGTGCTTGCGTCCACCGGCGAAAGCGAGGTGTTCTACGATGATGCGGTGACCGAATTGAAGCTCGGCAACCGCGCGGTCGACTATGACGACCGCGAGGAAGTGGCAGGCATCTGCCGCGAGTTCACGACGGTCTACGCCCGGACCGACGAAACCCACGACCCCGCCCTTTTCAACCAGATCCCCGAGGCCCGGCGCAAGGTCGGGCGCGGGATCGAGGTGGGACAGATCTTCTATTTCGGCACGAAGTATTCCGAACCCATGGGCGCCGTTGTGGTGAACGACAAGGGCGAGCGTGTGCCCGTCGAGATGGGCAGCCACGGGATCGGCGTCAGCCGCCTTCTGGGCGCGATCATCGAGGCCAGCCACGATGACAAGGGCATCATCTGGCCCGAAGGTGTGACGCCCTATCCTGTCGGTATCGTGAACCTCAAGCAGGGGGACGCGGGCACCGATGCGGCCTGCGAGATG
>JBBSBE010000192.1:0-5944 GCA_038251625.1 Rhodobacterales bacterium | reverse complement strand
TGACGACCAGCATGGGATCGCGCGCCACCTTCGCAAAGGTCGATCTCGATGCGGTCGTTGCACCGGGCAAGGCGGTTGCCGCCGATCCGACAAGTTATGTGAGCGGTTTTGGTGCAACGGGCACGCCCGGCAATTGTCACCCCTTGCCGGGCGGTTCCGCGTCTCCTGGCACCTATGAGCAGCGATGCAACGCCGGCTACACGGCAGGGCCGCCTGTCGATCATAGCTGTGCCATCCCCGTCGTTCCGCAATTCGCAACCGATTACAAATATGAATGCAGCGAACTCAACGCCGCGTTCAACGGCACAGACGACTGCGCGATCTATCCCATTGGTGGCATTTGCACCTATGCCGGGACACGTCCTGGTCGGTGCCTCGTCTATTTTGGCCCTCCCTCGTATGGCTGTGCCGAGCCGGGTGAGCCGATCACCGAGCTTTCCTGCAGTGCACCGGTGCCCGGTGGCAGCCTTCTTGGCGGCGGCATGACCTATACCGGTTCGGTCAACGATGTCTCGGCGTGCGCCGCCTGGTCGGGAGATGCGAGCTGCTTGGCTGCCGCCGACATTTGCACCGATAGCACGCCTGTCACACGCATGGTTGGCGGTGTTTCTGTCACCCAACCCTGCTGGGCGTTCTCGCGAACCTATAGCTGTACGCCGCCGCTCGCCGCCGCCTCCGACTGCGGCCAGCTCGATACGCTCGGCTGCACCTTCGAGCGCGAGGAATGCATCACCGGCGAGATGCCCTGCCTGACGGTTGATCGGATTTACCGCTGTCCGCTGCCACCGGCCGCCAACGGCGCGACGCAGATCTGCGATGGCGATGTCTTTTGCCTCGATGGCAAATGCGACACCATCGATCGCACGCCGAACACTGAATTCAAGGATGCAGCGGTCGCCCTCAACGCAATGAGCCAGGCCGGCAAAGAGTTCGATCCGGCCAATCTGACGTTGTTCAAGGGCAACCGGATGACGTGCTCCAAGGTCATTTTCGGGATCACCAATTGCTGCGTGCCGCGCGGTTTTCCGCTACTCGGCAGCTGCAACGCCGATGACCGGGCTTTGAAAGTCCAGGTCGAGAAGGGCCTTTGCGCGACGATCGGCACCTATTGCACATCGAAAGTGCTGGGCATCTGCCTCGCCAAGAAGGAGGCCCATTGCTGCTTCCTCTCGAAGATCAGCCGCATCCTCCAGGAACAGGGCCGGCCGCAGATCGGCAAGCCTTGGGGTGACCCCAAAACCGAAAAGTGCCTCGGGTTCACCATCGACGAATTTTCCCATCTCGATCTGTCGAGAATGGATTTCAGCGAAGTCTACGCCGAGTTCACCGACGCAGCAAAGCTGCCCGATGAACTGGCCACGGCAACGACGATGCAGACAAAGATCACCGACTATTTTTCCGCCCATCACCCATAACCCTTGTGAAAGTTGCCAAGCATGTCGCCGATTGCCTTCAAGGATAGTTCCGGGACCTCCATCCTTGAGCTGGGCATGATGCTGATGCTGCTGCGCAGTGATCATGCCTCGCTGTTCAAGATGGCCGACGAGTTTGCCGGGCACTTCAAAACGCCCGTTGATGTCGAGGATCTGACCCAGGCGCACCTGCGGCTCTGCGAACGTGACTGGCTCGAGCGGCATCCGCGTGACCCGTCGCGCACCCTCGTCACCGATGTCGGCAAGCGTGTCGCCTACAGCGCGTTTGGCGGCTTTGTCCGCCTCGTTGATCCGACAGGCCAATATTTCAAAGCCTCGGTGGTGTTCGCCCTGACAACCCGTCTCGACCAGGAGATCCGTGATGACGACTGACGCCGAGCGCCGTGCCTTTCATCCGCGACGGTTTGGCCTGGTGGCCGCCGTTGCTTTTGTGCTGCTGCGCCTCGTCAGCCCTGACAGCGCGTTCTCGCAAGCGCTGCAGGCCAGTGCCGAGGACTTGTCGGCATCATCGGGGTCGTCGGGGATGATCGAGGAGCCGACCAGCCCCGACAGTTTCTACTGTGCCGAGCGCAACCTTGGCACCTGGTTCTACTGTGCCAAGCCCAAGCCGCCCCGCGAGGCCGCCAAGGCCGCGCCTGCGGCGCCGGCAGAAACCGCCACCGCCCGCATGGACAAGGTGACGGCCGAGCTGCGCGAACTAAAGGCACTGGCCATCCTTGAGCCGACCCCCGAGAATGTCGAAAACTACATTCGCTATCAGCGCGTGCAACTCGACCGTGCCAGCATGTTCGGCGATGTCTGGCAGCGTGCCCTGTGGCAGAACCCGGATATCGACTACACCCTGCAGCGTCCGATCGGCACGGTTGCCAAGCGCCAATGGATCGACAATCGCCAGGTCGACCGCGACACGGCGCTGGCCCGCCTTGGCGAGCGCTACGGGATTTTCTATTTCTTCGCGCAAAGCTGCGGCGCCTGCGAGGTCTTCTCGCCGATCCTGAAGTCGGTGACCGACAGTCACCACCTGCATGTCATGGCGGTTTCTACCGATGGTGGGCCGTCGAATGTCTTTGCCCAATATGTCGTCGACAGCGGCCAGCGCGAGCGCATGGGGCTGACCAGCAAAGTGACGCCGGCGGTGGTCTTGTTCGACAGTGTGACGAAGCGGGCCGTGCCGATCGGGTACGGCGTCATGGCCGCCGACGAGCTGATGGACCGCATCTATGCGCTGACCCAGAAGGAACCGGGCAGTGATTATTGACTTTGGACGCCGTCCCAGGCGCGAGATGTCGCTCGCCGAGGCTGCCGCCAATAATCCGGTGCTGTGGCGGGCTGAACGCCGCCGGCATCGCGCCGAGATGCTCCACCTCGTCTGGGGCGCGCTGAACTGCATTCTGGCCATCATCGGCCTGTTTACGGTGATGGGCTGGTATGCCGGCAGCGGCCGCGAAACCACCGCTCGCTGCGCCCCTGGCGCTGCCGATAACCCGTCACCCGCCGTCCACCCGACCTCTCAAAAAAGAGCCTGACCATGCGCCCGCTCGCCTTCCTTTCCCGCGCCCTGCTGCTGGCAAGAACGCGATTCCGCGGGGTGCTGGCGCTGGCTGCCGTTGTGCATCTGGCGTTCCTGCCGATGGCGCCGGCAGCCGCCAATGTCGCTGGCGCGATGGACAGCTATTTCAGCGATATGGGCGTTGCAGCCAATGTGACCGGGCCGACCGCCTTCCAGGGCCAGTCGGCGGGCTACTACAGCCTTGGCAATGTCTGGACGCGGTTCCCGCAAAAGACGACGACGCTTGGTAACCTGCAGTTTCCGTCGGCGCGTGCCGGCTGCGGCGGTATCGATCTGTTTGCCGGCAGCTTCTCTTTCATCAACTCGGCCCAGCTGATCGCGCTACTGAAGTCGATCGCCAACAATGCGGTCGGCTTTGCCTTCAAGCTCGCCATCGATACCGTTTGCCCAGAATGCTCGAAGATCATGGAGGAGATGAAGCAGGCGGCGCAGCTGATGAACAACCAGAGCATCAACTCGTGCCAGATGGCGGCGGGTCTGGTCGGATCGGTCTGGCCCAAGAGCGACATCGCCGACAAGGAAATCTGCCAGCAATTCGGTAACTCGACGGGCGTGTTTTCGGACATGGCCGCCTCGATGTCGGGCTGCGGCCTCGGCGGCAGCCGCACCTCGACACTGACGGCGGCGGCGGCCGATCCGAGCTACAAGGATGTCAACACCGGCGTGGCCCGTAACTACACGTGGCACGTGTTGAAGAAATCCCCGTTCTTTTCACCGGGGGGCACACTCGACCGCGAGCTTGCCGAGTTTGTCATGACGATGGTGGGAACCATCATCTACGTGCCGTCCAAGGACTCGTCGCCCGGCGTTTTCAATCCCGTCGAAGGCGATACATCGTCGGCGCTGGTGACGGCGCTTCTTGACGGCACTGCCGGCGCAACGCCAGTCAAGATCTGGGAGTGCGATGCGTCCGAGCCAGATGACGAATGCCTCAATCCGACGCTGGTCAACCTGAACGTCTCTGCGGCCCAGGCGCTTCGGCCGCGCGTGGCAGCGATCATCGACGGTATCGTTGCCGCAATGGTCAACGACACCCCCATCACGCCTGCCCAGATCTCGCTGATGCAGGTCGCATCGGTGCCGATCTACAAGATCCTCAGCGTCCAGGCCGCAGCGTCGCGGGCCCTGGCGGTCGATGACCGGCAGACGCTGGCGGAGATCACCTCGGTTGATCTGTTGCTCTCGATCCTTGACCAGCTCACCGGTGAGCTTGGCAAGTCGCGGTCCCAGTTCATCGCCGCCGATGAGACCCGCCTTGGCCACTGGCAGGATCAATACAACAACGCTCGCACGTCGCTGACGACACGGCAGACGATGGTTCAGGCGCGGGTGTCGGGGATCATGCAGATCGTCCAGCATACCGCGTTCCTTGAATCGACACTTGCCGCGCAGATGTCGCCGGGCATGTCGGCGTCGATCGAATGGTCGCGGTCGCTGCCCGGTCGCGGGATGCAATAACCAACGAAAGCGCCGCAAGGCGCAGAGAGGAAGTACCATGGCAGGCGTTGAAGTGTTCACGATCGGCGGCGGCGAATATATCGTCAACGTCTTCAACGCCGTTGCCTCCTGGACCAGCCTTGGCGGCTATAAGAGCCTGATCCAGGTCATCATGGTCCTGGGGTTCGGCATGGCAACGCTCTACCTCGCGTTCAGTGCAAACTGGAAGGCGTGGATCAACTGGTTCCTCCAGGCGACACTTATCTACATGTGCCTGATGGTGCCGCGCATCGATGTCCATGTCACCGACCGGATCAACCCCAGTCTGGCGCCGGCCGATATCGCCAACGTGCCGCTCGGTCTGGGCTTGATGGCGAGCCTTACCAGCCAGATCGGAGACTATCTGACGCGCGAGGCCGAGGTCGTGTTCGGTCTTCCGGGCGATCTGACCTATTCATCCAATGGCATGGTCTACGGGGCACGGCTCCTGCAGGCGACGCAGAACATCCAGATCAACGATCCTGAATTTGCCACCAATCTGGATGAGCATATCCGCAACTGTGTCTTTTACGACGTGTTCCTCGGCCGCAAATCCGTCCAGACCTTGTCGGCATCATCCGATCTCTGGGCAGCCTTTGGCCCGGGCAGTCAGTCCCGCGCGCAAAAGTTTTTGACGCGCCAGCCTGACGGCACTGTCACCTCGCAGATCAGAACGTGCCGGGATGCCTATAACGACATGACCCTGCAATGGACGGCGACGGGAGGCCCGCTCGATGAGGTCACCGGTCCATTGGCGCGGAGTCTCTATCCAAAGCTGTTGGGCACGGTCGCAAAGGCCAAGCTGCTCAACGACCTTGGGGCTTCGTACAGCTATCTGACGGGTGTGTCGGTCGCGGCCTCCGATCTTTTGAAACAGAATCTCCTGATGAATGCGACAACCCAGGCGATGCACACGATGCCCGCCAACGCAGGCGTCGGTTCGATCGATGTTTATGCCCAGACCCGGGCGGAGATCCAGACCCGCAACACCTACAGCTCGATCTCGCAGACCGCGATGAAATGGGTGCCATTGCTGTCGATCGTTCTGACCACGATGTTCTATGCGCTGTTTCCGGTGATCTTCCCGCTGTTCCTGCTTCCGTCGACCGGCATGGCGACCGCAAAAGGCTATCTGACCGGGTTCTTCTACCTCGCGGCGTGGGGACCCTTGTTCGCGATCCTGCACATGATCCTGATCTTCAAGAGTGTCGGCGAGTTCACCGCCTCGGCCGGAGGTGTCGGGACATCGCTTTTCTCCTCCGCAGGGATCTCGGGTGTGGCGGACGATACGGCGCTTCTCGCCGGCTATCTGATCGCCAGCGTGCCGTTCATCGCCGGCGGCATTTCCAAGGGCGCGATGGCGATTGCAGGGTCTGCAACCAGCTTTCTCGCACCGTCGCAGAGTGCGGCTGAGGAAGCGGCGCGCGAGGCATCGACCGGCAACATCGCGGTCGGCAACACCAGC